>NZ_JBHSOF010000020.1:0-125412 GCF_042656005.1 Kitasatospora misakiensis
CTGGCCGCCCGGCTGGCCGCCCGGCTCGGCGAGGCCCCGCTCACCCTGGTGCTGCTGGTCGGCCTGTGGGCCGTCGGCGCCGCCACCGGCAGCCTCACCCGCGGGCCGTCCGACGCCCTGCTGGACCAGATAGGCATCGGTCGGCCGACCCTGCACGCCGGTCGCTGGTGGACGCCGTTCACCTCGCTGTTCTGGTGCTCCGGCATCGGCGCCTACGTCTTCACCAGCCTGCTGCTGCTCCTGGTCGGCCCGGCCGCCGAGCGCCGGCTCGGCCCGCTGCGCACCTTCGGGGTGCTGGTCGCCGGACAGCTGGCCGGCACCCTGGCCGGGACCGCCCTGGTCGCGGTCGGCGCGAAGCTCGGCGAGCAGTGGACCCTCTCCGTCGTCGACCAGACCGCCGTCGGCCCCGGCGTCGGCCTGTTCGCCCTGGCCGGCGTGCTCGGCTACCGGCTCACCGTGCTCTGGCGCCGCCGGCTGCACCTGCTCGTGGTGCTGGTGCCGCTGGTGATGGCGCTGTACGTGGGCCATCTGCAGAGCGTCCAGCGGTGCGCCGGAGCCCTGATCGGCCTGGCCGCCGGCTCGCTGCTCTCCCGCCGCCTCCTGCACCTGCGCTCGCACCGCTCCTCGCACACCGAGACCCGGGTGCTGGTCGCGCTCTGCCTGGTCGCCGCCGCGCTCGGTCCGATGATCGCCTCGCTGTACGACAACGCGGCCGGCCCGTTCAACACCTTCTCGGAGATCTACCTCTCGCACCGGCTCAGCCCGGACGAGGTCGCCGACTTCTGCGCGGTCTCGGCCCACGACTGCGCCCGCGCGCACGCCGTCCAGCGGATCTTCGACACCCCGGCCCGGCTGATGGCCACGCTCTTCCCGGCGCTGCTGCTGGTGCTGGCCGAGGGCCTGCGCCGCGGTCTGCGGTTCGCCTGGCGGATCACCATCGCCACCGAGCTGCTCTGGACCGCGATGCTGATCGTGCTGTTCGTGGAGACCAGTGCCGGTTCGAGCGACGTCGTCCAGTACTTCGTCGAGGCGCTGCTGCTGCCGATGGTCACCGTCGGCCTGCTGCTGGCCACCCGCAAGCGCTTCTCGCTGCGGCTGCCGCGCGCGGTGCTCGTCCGGCTGTTCGCGGTGGTCGGCGGGGCGCTGGCCGCCGCCTCCGTCGCCTACACCGGGCTGGGCGTCCTGGCCGCCCGGCAGTTCGAGCCGGGCGCGACCTTCCGCGGGATGGTCGCCGGCCTGCCGGCGCAGTTCCTGCCGCCCGCCTACAACGACCTGCTGCCCGACTACCCGATCGCGGTCGGGCCGTTCGCCCGCGCGCTGGAGACGTACTGCGGGCTCGCCTTCTGGGCGGTCGCGCTGGTCGCGCTGCTGCTGACCTTCCGCAGGCCGGTGGTGCACGTCGACGCCGAGGACGCCGCGCGGGCCAGGACGCTGCTGATGGAGCACGGCGGCGGCACGCTGTCCTTCCTCACCACCTGGGACGGCAACCACTACTGGTTCGACGAGGACGGCCGGGCCGCCGTCGCCTACCGGGTGCTGAACACCGTGGCGCTGACCACCGGCGACCCGTTCGGCGATCCGCAGGCGCGGGACCGCGCGGTGGCCGGCTTCGCCCGGTTCTGCGACGCCCGGGGCTGGACGCCGTGCTTCTACAGCGTCACCCCGCAGACCCGGGCCGCCGCCGGACAGCTCGGCTGGCGCTCGCTCCAGGTCGCCGAGGACACCGTGGTCGCGCTGCCCGACCTCGCCTTCACCGGCCGCAAGTGGCAGGACATCAGGACCGCGCTCAACAAGGCCGGCAAGCAGGGCATCACCGCCGAGTGGTGGTCCTACCACGAGGCGCCGCTCGCGCTGAAGGAGCAGATCCGCGCCATCTCCGAGGAGTGGGTCTCCGAGAAGGGGCTGCCCGAGATGGGCTTCACCCTCGGCGGCCTGGAGGAGCTGGACGACCCGGCGGTGCGGCTGCTGATCGCCGTCGACGAGGACCGCAGCGTGCACGGGCTGACCAGTTGGATGCCGGTCTACGAGAACGGCGAGACGGTCGGCTGGACGCTGGACTTCATGCGGCGGCGCTCGGACGGCTTCCGCGGCGTCACCGAGTTCCTGATCGCCTCCGCCGCGCTCGGCTTCAAGCAGGAGGGGGCGCGCTTCCTCTCGCTCTCCGGCGCGCCGCTGGCCCGCTCGGAGAAGGAGCCGCCCACCGGGCTGCAGAAGACCCTGGACTGGCTGGGCCGGGTGCTGGAGCCGGTGTACGGCTTCCGCTCCCTGCTCGCCTTCAAGGCGAAGTTCCAGCCGGAGTACCGGCCGATGTACATGGCGTACCCGGACCCGGCGGCGCTGCCCAGCATCACCCGGGCGATCGGCAAGGCGTACCTGCCGCACCTCACGCCGGCGCAGGGCGTGCGGCTGATGCGCAAGCTGTCGTCCTAGGTCCTGTCCGGGGCCGGCCGTCTGGGCCCAGGTCCCGGACGGCCCCCGGCGTGCGCCCCGCCCGGCCGCTCAGCCGAGCAGCTCGGCGAGGGCGCGGTCGGCGTCCAGGTACAGGTGCTCCTCGCCCTCGGGCACGAGCAGGTGGCTGCGCCACAGGAAGCGCCGCAGGTCGGCGGTGTCGAACTGGACGAGCGCGGTGCCCTCGGGCGCGCGGAGCTCGACCGTGGTGCGCCGGCCCGGCGCGGGCCGGACGTGCACGTCGCCGACGCCGGCGGGCAGCTCCAGGCCGGCCGCGAGCAGTCGGCGGGCGAAGACCCAGACGATGTCGCCGGCCTCCGCCTCCGCCTCGGCTCCGTCCTCGGCCCCGTGCTCGGCCTCGTCCAGCGAGAACTCGGCGGGGAAGGCCATCCGGACCGCGAGCGGGTCGTCCGTCAGGTAGGTCAGGGTGACCCGCAGCCGGGCGGAGCGGTGCGCGGACAGGAGCAGGCGGGCCTGGACGGTCTCTTCGGCGGTGGCGTGCACGGCGCTTTCCCTTCTCTGGTGAGGCCGGGGACGGCGGTGGGGGATGGGGCGGCCTCACCTCGAAGAGAGGCGGTAGAGGGGGTTCCGGTTACTCGGGTTCGATGAGATTTGCCTGTGATCCGCCTCACATCGATTTCCGGCCGCACCCGCCGCGGACAGGGCGGACACCGGCTCCGCCCGGCCTCGCCGTGGCCGCCCGTACGGCGCCGGGCCCGGTACGCTGGGCGGGTTGCCCGAACACCGTCCGACCGTGTGGCGAGGCCGCAAAACCGCCTCTGACCTGCGATGATCCCCCTCGGAGACCGTGAGTACCGCCGCCGCCTCGATGCCGCTCTTCTCCGACGCGGACCAGCCGCACGCGCCCGTCCGGGCCGGCGGCCATCCCGCGTCGACCCCCTCGCACCACCTGTCCCCGGCCTTCCCCGGCCGTGCCCCCTGGGGCACCGCGGGCAAGCTCCGTGCCTGGCAGCAGGGGGCGCTGGACAAGTACATCGAGAACCAGCCGCGCGACTTCCTCGCCGTCGCGACCCCGGGCGCCGGTAAGACCACCTTCGCGCTGACCCTGGCCTCGTACCTGCTCCACAACCACCTGGTGCAGCAGGTCACGGTGGTCGCGCCGACCGAGCACCTGAAGAAGCAGTGGGCCGAGGCCGCCGCCCGGATAGGCATCAAGCTGGACCCGGCGTACTCCTCCGGGCCGCTCTCCCGGGAGTACCACGGCATCGTGGTCACCTACGCGGGCGTCGGCGTGAACCCGATGCTGCACCGCAACCGCACCGAGGCCCGCAAGACGCTGGTCATCATGGACGAGATCCACCACGCCGGTGACTCGAAGTCCTGGGGCGAGGCCTGCTTCGAGGCCTTCGAGCCGGCCGCCCGGCGGCTGGCGCTGACCGGTACGCCGTTCCGCTCGGACACCAACCCGATCCCGTTCGTCCAGTACGAGGCGGGCGGCGACGGCATCCGCAAGTCGGTCGCCGACTACACCTACGGCTACGGGCACGCGCTCGCCGACCACGTCGTCCGTCCGGTGATCTTTCTGTCGTACAGCGGCAACATGCGCTGGCGCACCAAGTCCGGCGACGAGCTGGAGGCCCGGCTCGGCGAGCCGATGACCAAGGACCTCATCGCCCAGGCCTGGCGGACGGCGCTCTCCCCGCAGGGCGAGTGGATCCCCTCCGTGCTGCAGGCCGCCGACCGCCGGCTCACCGAGGTCCGCAAGGCGATCCCGGACGCCGGCGGCCTGGTGATCGCCACCGACCAGAACGTGGCCCGCGCCTACGCCAAGATGCTGCGCGAGATCAGCGGCGAGAAGGTCACCCTGGTGCTCTCCGACGAGTCGGAGGCCTCCCAGCGGATCTCCGACTACGCGGCCGGCACCTCGCGCTGGATGGTCGCGGTCCGCATGGTGTCCGAGGGTGTCGACGTGCCCCGGCTGTGCGTCGGCGTGTACGCCACCTCGATCTCCACCCCGCTGTTCTTCGCCCAGGCGGTCGGGCGCTTCGTGCGGGCCCGCAAGCGCGGCGAGACCGCCTCCGTCTTCCTGCCGACCATCCCGATGCTGCTGGGCTTCGCCAACGAGATGGAGCTCCAGCGCGACCACGTGCTGGACCGGCCCAAGAAGGAGGGCGAGGGCCTCTTCGACGAGGAGGACCGGCTGCTCGCCGAGGCCGAGCGGGCCAACGACGGCCCGGACGGCGCGGGCGGCGAGGAGTTCTCCTACGAGGCGCTGGGCTCCGAGGCGGTCTTCGACCGGGTGCTGTACAACGCCATGGAGTTCGGCATGCAGGCGCACCCGGGCAGCGAGGAGGAGGAGGAGTACCTCGGCATCCCGGGCCTGCTGGAGCCGGACCAGGTGCAGATGCTGCTGCAGAAGCGTCAGCACCGGCAGATCCAGCGGAGCAAGGGCAAGCCGGCCGAGGAGGCCGACCTGCTGGAGCTGCCGGCCGAGCAGCGGCCGGTCGTGACGCACCAGGAGTTGCGTGAGCTGCGCAAGGAGTTGAACGCGCTGGTGGCCGCCTGGCACCACCGCACCAGCCAGCCGCACGGGACGATCCACAACGAGCTGCGCCGGCAGTGCGGCGGTCCGCTGACCGCGCAGGCGACGGCCAATCAGCTGAAGGCGCGCATCGTCCGGATCCGGGAGTGGGCGAAGTAACGATCCGGCGCAGCCGTGCGAACGGCGGCCCAGGAGCATCGCCGCCCTTTTTTGGCCCCTCGCCGTCCCCGCCGCCCCCGCCGCCACGGTGGGGGCGGCGTCGTTCCTGGGTGGTCCGCCGGCCTCCGGGTGTCCGAACTTCGGACTGTGCTCGAACCTACGCCCGGTCCGGGCGGGGGGAATCGCCCTGTTTGCCCGATTCTGTCCGGCCCGGCGAAATTGATCTTGACCGAATTTTGGACAAACACTTCCGCCGCCGCATTTCCTTCACTACCTTTCCCACACGCTCTCCCACCGGGCAACCCCCGCAGGACGAGCGCCGCAGGGCCCCAGGACGTCAAGGACGACACTCCGCGGCCCGAGCGCGGCCACCCCCCTGCGCGCGACAACCGAGTCCCGGACCGGCCTGCCGATCCGCGACTGCCGCGGAAAGGAATTGCGCGTCGTGACTGCAGAGACCTCCCAGACCCTGGACCGCGGTGTCCGGGTCCTCAAACTGCTCGCCGACTCCGAGCGCGGGCTCACCGTGACCGAGCTGGCGGCCCGCCTCGCCGTCAACCGGACGGTCGTCTACCGGCTGCTGGCCACCCTGGAACAGCACGGGCTGGTCCGCCGGGACATCGGCGGCCGGGCCCGGGTCGGCCTGGGCGTGCTCCGGCTCGCCCACCGGGTCCACCCGCTGCTGCGCGAGGCGGCGCTGCCCGCGCTGCGCAGCCTGGCCGAGGACCTCGGGGCCACCGCCCACCTCACCCTGGTGGACGGCAGCGAGGCGCTCGCGGTGGCCGTCGTCGAACCCAGCTGGACCGACTTCCACGTCGCCTACCGGACCGGGCTGCGCCACCCGCTCGCGGAGAGCGCGGCCGGCCGGGCGATCCTGGAGGCCAGGGCCTTCCCCAGCCAGCGCCGGCCGGAGCAGGGCTTCGTGATCACCCGGGCGGAGGAGCAGTCCGGGGCGTCCGGCGCGGCCGCGGCGCTGCTCGGGCTCAGCGGCATCGAGGGCAGCGTCGGCGTGGTGATGCTGAACGGCCTCGTCCCGGAGCGGGTCGGGCCGCGGGTGGTGGAGGCGGCCACCGAGGTCGCCGACGCGTTGCGCTGACCGCCCCGGGCCGGCGGTTGGGCCGGCGGGCGGGCCGTTCGGGTGCTCGTGTGCGTACCCGCCGGACGGTCCCGGTGTGTTTGGATGCCTCTGTGTCCGACACCAAGCTGCCCAAGGCCCTGACCTCCCCCCGGACCCGCGCCCTCGCGCTCTGCGGCACGGTGGTCGCCGCGCTGTTCGGGGTGGCCGCCTTCGTCCCGCTGCCCTACACGCTGACCTTCCCCGGCGTGACCGCGGACACCCTCGGCAGCTACGAGGGCCGCCCGGTGCTCACCGTCACCGGCGCACCGGTCCGCGGCACCCAGGGGCAGCTGCGGATGGTGACCATCTCGGCGACCAACCCGGGGGAGCGGACCACCCTGTGGCGCTCGCTCCAGGCCTGGTTCGACGAGGACGAGGCGGTCCGGCCCAGCGAGACCGTCTACTCGCAGGAGGACCCGGCCAAGGCCAACGAGGTCACCGCCCAGCAGATGGCGGAGTCCCAGGACGCCGCCACCACGGCCGCGCTCAACTACCTCCAGCTGTCGCCCGCCCAGGTGAAGGTCAAGGTCGACCTCGGCGACATCGGCGGCCCGAGCGCCGGCCAGATGCTCGCGCTCGGCATCGTCGACAAGCTCCGCGGGGACGGCAAGGGCGGCGACCTCACCGGAGGGCTGACCGTGGCCGGCACCGGGACCATCGACGACCAGGGCGTGATCGGCCCGGTCGGCGGCGTGCCGCTCAAGACGCAGGCGGCGGCCCGGGACGGCGCGACCGTCTTCCTGCTGCCCAAGGACGAGTGCGCGGACGCCAAGGTCAACACCCCGGCCGGGCTGCGGCTGGTGCCGGTCGGCACGCTCGCGGAGTCGGTCTCCGCGCTGGAGACACTGCACGCCGGCGGGGTCGTCCCCGGCTGCTGAGCCGGGGCGCGGTAGCGCTCGCTACTCGGCGGCGGCCTGGTCGACCAGTGGCAGGATCCGGTACGGCACCGGGTTCTCCAGGGCGATCGCCGTCGAGGACCGGACGATCCCGTCGAAGCCCACCACCCGGTCGATCACCCGCTGCAGATCGGCGTTGGAGCGGGCCACGATCCGCACCATCATGTCGCCGTGCCCGGTGATGGTGTGCAGTTCCAGCACCTCAGGCACCGCCGCCAGGTGCGCGCGGACGTCCGTGCCCTGGCCCTGGGAGATCTCCAGCGTCGCGAAGGCCGTCACCGGGTAGCCGAGCGCCGCCGGGTCCACCTCCGGCCCGAAGCCGCCGATCACGCCCCGCGCCTGGAGCCGGTCCAGCCGGGCCTGGACCGTGCCGCGGGCCACCTGGAGGCGGCGCGAGCACTCCAGGACGCCGATCCGCGGCTCCTCGGCGAGCAGCCGGATCAGCCGGCCGTCCAGGGCGTCGATCGCGTCGTTGGCGCTCCCCGCGGCGACCCCGGACGCCGCCCCGGGCGTCGTGTCGGGTACGCCGGAATGGCCTTGTCCGGTGGGCGAGTTGGACGATCCGGGGGCGCCCGGGGAGCTGGCGGCGTGGGCGGGGGGCATCACGGGGCTCCGTCCTCCGATGGGCATTGTGTACAGCGGTGCGGCCGATTCTCCCGCCCCGGAGCACAGCTTGACCAGGAGGAAACGGAACAGTTGCGCGGAGGTCGGCTCGGCGCCACCCTCCAGCCACAACCCCGTGCACCGTCCCCACGCCGGCGCGCGAGCACCACCGTGGTCCCGTACCCCCACCGGGAGGGCTGACATGACCGACACCGCCGCCGAACCCGCACTGCTCACCGCTACCCTCGCCACCGCCGCCCCGGGCGCCGCCGGGCCGGAGGAGCCGGGGCTCCTGCCGATGGGCCGCGCCGACGCCGTGGTCTTCGCGGTCGGTGACGCCGAGCGGGCGGCCCACCGGTACGCGGTCGCGCTCGGCCTGCGCTGCACCGCGTACGCCGGGCCCGAGACCGGCGAGCCGGAGATCGTCTCCTATGTCCTCCAGGGACCAGGCACCCGGTTCGTGCTGACCTCGCTCGTCCAGGTGATCGGCCCGCGCGGCCGGGAGCTGGCGGGCCACCTGGCCCGGCACGGCGACGGCGTGATCGACCTCGCGGTCGCGGTGCCGGACGTCTGTTACGCGTACGACTACGCCGTCGACCGGGGCGCGGCCTCGCTCGCCGAGCCCTACGAGGTGCGGGACGCGTACGGCACGGTGGTGCTCGCCGCGATCGGGGTGCCCGGCGGGACCAGGCACACCCTGGTCGACCGCTCCCGGTACCGGGGGCCCTACCTGCCGGGGTACGTGCCCTTCGAACGGTGGTGACGCCGGTCAGCGGGTGACGGTGTCGACCACCGGCGGGTGCCCGTTCCAGTAGACGAACACCGAGTTGGCCTGGTTGTCCCTGGTGAAGTCCACCCGGATCCACTGCGGGCCGTCCCAGACCTGCATCTGCCAGCCCGAATCGGGGGCGGCCGTGACCAGCGAGGCACGGTCGGGCCCGAGGTCCAGGGCGACCTTGCCGCCCGGGACGAGGTAGCTGCGCACCGAGGAGGTCGTGCTCGCGGCCGGCGCCGGGCGGTGCGGGGCGGGGCCGGCGGCCGTCGGTGCCGCGGGTGCCGCGCTGGCGGGGGAGGGGGAGGTGGAGCGGGGCGGAGTCGCCGACGGCGGGGCGGTGGACGGCGGCGCGGTCGGCTCCGGCGGGCCGGCCGACCGCGGCGGTGCCGCCGAGGGCGTCGGCGCGGGTCTCGCGCCGTCGGCCGACGCCGGCGAGGGCAGCGGCAGCGCGGTGGGCCGTTCGAACGCGGCGCCGGTCAGCGCCGTGTGCACGCCGAACCAGGACAGCGCCACCGCCGCCCCGGTGGCCGCCGCCCAGGCGCCGAGCTGTACCAGTCCGTTCCGCATCGTGCGGACATCCTGCCGCATCACCGGCCCCGGCGGGATCCACCCGGTGGTACAGACCATTCGAGGCCCGATGGCGTACCGTGCAGCCCCATGGCAACAGTGCTCGTGGTCGAGGACGACCCCTTCGTGCGATCCGCCCTCATCCGCCACCTGTCCGACACCGGCCACGCCGTCCGCAGCGTGGGCACGGCACTCGAGGCGCTGCGCGAGGTCGCCCAGGTCGGCTGCGACCTGGTGATCCTCGACCTCGGCCTGCCGGATCTGGACGGCAGCGAGGCGCTCAAGATGATCCGCGGCCTGACCGACGTCCCGGTCATCATCTCCACCGCCCGGGACGACGAGGCCGAGATCGTCCGGCTGCTCAACGACGGCGCCGACGACTACCTGGTGAAACCTTTCTCCGGGGAGCATCTCAGCGCCCGGATGGCCGCCGTGCTGCGCCGCCTCGGCGGCGGGTCGGCCCCGGTCAGCCAGGTGCTCCGGGTCGGCGGGCTGGCGATCGACCTCCAGCGCCGGGAGGCCTCGCTGGACGGCAGGGCGCTGGACCTGACCCGCCGTGAGTTCGACCTGCTGGCCTTCCTCGCCGCCCGGCCGGGCGTGGTGGTGCCGCGCAAGGAGATCCTGGCCGAGGTGTGGCGGCAGACCTACGGCGGCGACCAGACCATCGACGTGCACCTGTCCTGGCTGCGCCGCAAGCTCGGCGAGACCGCGTCCAGCCCGCGCTACCTGCACACCGTGCGCGGGGTCGGGGTCCGGCTGGAGGCGCCCGGGCACCCCGCCGGGCCCGGGCCCGCCCCCGTGGAACGCCGGACATGAGGCGGTTGCGGCACTCGCTGCGCTGGGCCCTGATCAAGGCCGCCGTGGCCGGTACCACGATGGTCGCGCTGGCCTTCCTCATCCCGCTCGGCCTGATGGTCCAGCAGACCGCCCGGGACCGGGCCTTCACGGCCGCCGAACGGCAGGCCGCGGCGCTCGGCCCGGCGCTGGCGATCACCACCGACCAGGACGCCATCGCCCGGGCGGTGGCCTCGACGGACGCGGGTGCGCAGGGGCGGATGGCGGTGCACCTGCCGCCGGCCGAGGCCGCCGGCGCCGCGGGCGGGATGGCCGCAGCGACGGCGGCGACGGCGGCGACGGTGGGCGCGCCCGGTCCGGCCGCCGGGGCGACCATCGGCGAAGTCCGGGCGCTGGACGCCGACGTGGCCAGCGCCGGCGGACAGGGGCGCTCGTTCACCGTCCAGGTCCCGGGCGGCTACGCGCTGCTCCAGCCGGTCGCGGTGGACACCGTCCGGACCGCCGTGGTCGAGGTGTTCGTGGCCGACGGCGACCTCACCCGGGGCGTCGCCACCGCCTGGCAGGTGCTCTCCGGGGTCGCGCTCGGCCTGGTCGCCGTCTCGGTGCTGGTCGCGGACCGGATGGGCGCCCGGATCGTCGGCTCGGCCCGCCGGCTCGCCGCCGCCGCCCGCGCGCTCGGCGCCGGCGACCTCGCCGTCCGGGTGCCGGTGGACGGCAGGCGGGCCGCCGACAGCCCCGAGGAGCTGCGCGAGGCCGCCCACGCCTTCAACGCCATGGCCGACCGGGTCGTCCACCTGCTCGCCGCCGAGCGCGAGCTGGCCGCCGACCTGTCGCACCGGCTGCGCACCCCGCTGACCGTGCTGCGGCTCAACGCCGCCTCGCTGGGCGAGGGCGACGCGGCCGACGCCACCCGGCACGCGGTCGCGCAACTGGAGCGCGAGGTCGACCAGATCATCCGCTCGGCCCGCCGGGCACCGGAGGACGCACCCGCCGTCACGGTCGGCTGCGACGCGGCCGAGGTGATCCGGGAGCGGGTCGGCTTCTGGTCGGCGCTCGCCGAGGACGAGGGCCGCCGCTGGCAATTGGCCGGCGCCGACCGCGAGACGCCCGTCCCGGTCCAGCGCGGGGACCTGGCCGCCGCCGTGGACGCGCTGCTCGGCAACGTCTTCCGGCACACGGTGGTCGGCACCGCCTTCTCGGTGGACGTCCTGGCCACCGGGAGTTCGGTGATCGTGCTGGTCGGCGACGCCGGTCCGGGCTTCACCGACCCGGAGGCCGCCCTGAAGCGGGGCGAGGGCCACGGCGGTGAGGGCTCCACCGGCCTCGGGCTGGACATCGTCCGCAAGCTCGCCGAGGCCACCGGCGGCGATCTCGCGCTCGGCCGGTCGGCGGTGCTGGGCGGCGCGGAGACCCGGCTGCGGCTGCGGGCCCGGCCGGACGGCACCACCCCGACCCGGGTCGGCCGACGCCGCGGCCGGGGTTCGCTGTTCGCGCGCTGAACGGGCTTCCTTCGGCACTCTCGTCACTATCCGTGACGACCGGATTCCGGCCCGGCCGGCCGCCATCGGGTATCGTCGCTGGTTGGCCGAACGGCGGACGGAGCGAAGAGTGACAGCGGTGCAAGACGAGCGCGGCACGGTGGAGACGCCACCGGACGAAGCGCCCGCCCCCCTGTCGGACCGACTGCGCACCGCCCTCGGCGCGCCCGTCCGCGCCCTGCGCGAGGCCCCGCGCCGCCCGCTGCTGGCCGTCTCCGCGCTAGCGGTGTTCTCCCTGCTCGCGTACGCGGTCGTCCGCCACTTCGCGCACACCTCGATGGTGGACATGGTCGTCTACCGGGCCGAGGGCGCCGCCGTCGCCAAGGGCGAGGACCTCTACGCGCTGCGCGTCACCCAGTGGAACCTGCCCGCCACCTACCCGCCGTTCGCCGCGATGCTGTTCGTGCCGACGACCTGGTTCCCGGTGCCCTTCCTGCGGGTCGCGGTCACGCTCTGCAACCTCGGGCTGCTCGCGCTCTTCACCCATCTGTCGTTCAAGCTGGTCGGCTGGCCGCGCCGCGATCTGCGCGCGATCGGCGTGATCCTGGTCACCGGCACCGGCGTCTGGCTGGAACCCGTCTACACCACGCTCCGCTACGGCCAGATCAACCTGGCCCTGGCCTGCCTCATCCTCTGGGACCTCACCCGGCCCGACGGGCGGCGCGGCAAGGGCATCGCGATCGGCATCGCCGCCGGCATCAAGCTCACCCCCGGCCTGTTCGCGGTCTACCTGCTGATCACCGGCCGGGTCCGGGCCGCGTTCGTGGCTGGCGCGACCTTCCTCGGCACCTTCCTGCTCGGCGCGCTCGTCCTGCCCGACGCCACCTGGGGCTTCTGGACCAAGTACCTCTACGACTCCTCGCGGGTCGGCAAGACCGAGATCGTCGACAACCAGGCGCTCAGCGGCGCCGTCGCCCGGCTGCTGCACACCTCCGAACCGGGCGCCGTCGGCACCCTGGCCGCCGCCGTCGTCGCGGTGGCCGGCCTCGGCGTCGCGGCCTGGGCCGCCCGCAGCTCGCGCTGGCTGGCGCGGTCCGAGGCGTGGGGCGTCTGCTGCGCCGCCGTCACCGCCGTCCTGATCTCGCCGATCAGCTGGACCCACCACTGGGTCTGGTGCGTGCCCGTGCTCGTGCTGCTCGCCTGTGAGGCGGCGATCGAACGGGCCCGCCCGGCCGGCGTCCGGAAGGTCCGCTGGCGGGCCGCCTTCGGGGCCACGCTGGTCGCCTTCGTGTCCTTCGCGATGTGGCTCGCCAAGCCGCAGGGCGCGCTGGTGCTGGAGCTGTCGCCGCTCCGCCAGATCCCGACCTCGGTCTATCCGCTCGTCGGGATCTGCTTCCTGCTCGCCGTCGCGCTACGCGTACGGGCCCGGCGCCTGTCCGCCGGTGCGCCGCCGGCCGCGCTGCCCGGCCAGCGCGAGGGCGGCTCGCCGGAGTCCGCGCGCGAGCGTCAGCAGGCCCCCGCGGCCCGCTGACTCGGCCCGGTCACCGGGAGCGGGCGGCCTGCCGGGGCGCGTCGACCGGCGCTGCCCCGGGTCGGGGACGCGCCGCCTCACGCGAGCAGCTCGGCCAGCGAACCGTCCATGTCCAGTGCGGCCATCTCGCTGCCCGGCGGCACCAGCCGGTGCGCCCGCTCCAGCCAGGCGGCCACCGCCGGCAGCGGCGCCTCCAGCAGCGCGTCCCCGGCCGGCGAGCTCAGCGCCAGGCAGAGCACGCTGCGCCGCCCCGAGCGGGTCGGCCAGATCCGCACATCGCCCTGGCCGCAGGGCCGGAAGGTGCCCTCCACCAGGAGCTCGCGGGCGAACACCCAGGTGACCGGCGAGCCGGTGTCCAGGTGGAAGGTCATGTGTACGGCGTACGGGTCGTGGCTGCCGTAGGACAGCCGGGCCGGGACGGGGACGCTGTGCTCGGGGGAGAGCACCAGGTTGAGCTCCAGCTCGTGCTCGACCACGCTCGTCGGGCGCTCCATGATCGGGTTCCTCTCTGCCTGCGGTTCGTGCCCGGTGTCGGGCCCTGTCACCTGGGAGAGCGCGGCCCGGGAGCGCTCTTACACGGGTTTCCGGGATTTCTTGGGTCCGGGATTCCCCGGCGCGGATCCGTCGACGGGGGTACACGGAGTGGTGAATGTGGAACACGGGCGCGTGGTCGGGCATGTGCGCCGTCTTCCTTACCGTGGGCGGCCCGGGGCTGTCCGGTGAATGCTCAACTTCGCCCGCCGCCCCCCGCCGAGGTACTACCCTTTGTGACTGCCCGGCGACTGTCCGCCTCCTCGGCGGCAGACCCTCGCGCGCGCCGACGGCGGAGCCACCCGGGTCGCCCGTGCCACCGTCGCGCACACCCCCTCGCCGGGCGAGCCGCATCGGCCCTGCCAGGAAAGAGACCCCCATGACGGACCGGCCCCACGCCGGCGGCAGCACGGAGACGGCCGCCGGCCCCGCGCCGGGCTACTACCCCGACCCGTCCATCCCCGGTTTCGTGCGCTACTGGGGCGGCTCGGCCTGGGTGCCCGGCACCAGCCGGCCCGCCCCGGCCGAGGGCGAGGTGCTGGAGCCGCCCCGGTACGCGACCCGCCGGCCCGGGGTGGCGGGCGGCGGGGTGGGGGCGCGGTACGTGCCGCCGCCGGTGGTCGCCGAACCGGCGGTCGTCGAGCCGGTGGTGGAACCGGTGGCGCGGTCGGCGGTGCACTCGGCGTCCGGCGGGGACACCGGGCCGGTGTACCTGGACCAGACGGCCGGCGGGGCGTCGTTCACCTTCGCGGTGCCGGAGAACGGGCCGGTGTTCCACCGGGCCGGGGGGCCGTCGGGGGACGGGTCCGGTGCTGCTCCTGGTCCTGGTCCTGGTCCTGGCCCTGGTCCGGAGTTGGACCCCGGTGTCGAGTCGGATCCCGGTCCGGAGGCGTTGGCCGGCTGGCAGGTGGACCCCCGGGCGCAGCGGGGTCTGATGGAGACCGGGAGCGCGCCGCGGTGGGTGTCCTGGGGCGTGCTGCCCGGGGCGGAGGAGCCGGCCGCTGAGCCGGTTGCTGAGCCGGTTGCCGAAGCGCCCGCCGAAGCGCCCGCCCCGGAGGAGGCGCCCGAGCCCGCGCCCGCACCCGTACCGCCGTCGCCGAGCACCCCCGAGGCGGCCGAGCCGCGTTCCGTCCCGGCGCCGAGGACCCCGGCCCGGGTGGCGTCCGTCGAGGCAGAGGCCCCGGCCCCCACGCTGACGTCCGTACCGGTTGCCGAACCCGCCTCGGCTTCGGAGGTGGAGTTGGAGCCGACGGAGGGCGACGAACCGTCCCCGGCCGCGCCCGCCGCCGCCCGCCCTTCCACCGCCGGCCGCCCGTCCACCACCCCGCGCCGCCGCACCGGCGCGAGGCCGGTGGTGCGGCCCGCCGGGCTCGGCCGACGGTTCGCCGCCCGGCTGGTGGACACCGCCGTCCTGGCCGTCGTCGCCGTCGCCGCCGGGCTCCCGCTCGGCCGCTCGGTCGAGGCCCACCTCCAGGACAAGCTCGACCAGGCCCGGATGGCCAGCCGGCTCACCCGCCGTCAGGTGGACGTCTGGCTGGTGGACGGCACGGTGGTCGGCAAGGTCGCCGTTCTGCTCGGCATCCTGCTCTTCGTCGGCCTGCTCTACGAGGTCCTGCCGACCGCCCGCACCGGCCAGACCTTCGGCAAGCGGCTCGCCCGGATCCGGGTGGTCGCCACGGCGCGGGCAGGCTCGGCGGGCGCCCCGGACCGCCCCGGGCTCGGCCGTTCGCTGGTCCGATGGCTGGTCAGGCAGGTCTCGACGCTGCTGGTGGTCGGCCTGCTCTGGCCGCTGTTCGACCGCCCGGCCCGGCGCGGCTGGCACGACCGGGCGGCCCGCACCAAGGTCGTCCGGCTCTGAGTCCCCGCTGCTCCTGGGCGGCCCGCCGTCGTTCCGGACGCTCCGATGGCCTCGGCGGACAAAACGGACGGAATATCCCAAGTTCGTAGAATGTGCGATGTTCTACTCGGGGCATGAGTACCCACGACCCCTCAGGCCCCGAGTCGGAGGGGGGCGACAAGCCCTCCTTCGACAAGCAGCAGCCCCCGCAGCAGGGCGGCGGCACGCCGGAAGGTACGCCGTCGGACCCGTACGGCACCCCGCCGCCGACCGGTGGCCCCGGAGTCGACGGCCCCGGCGCGTACGGCGGCACCTACGGCGGAGCCCCCGGCGGCTCGCCCTTCGGCCAGGGCCCCCAGGGCCGGTCGCCCTACGACCAGCCCCCGCCCGGCTACGGCCCCACCGGCTACGGCGCGCCCGGCGGCGGCCCCGTCCCCGGGATGCCCCCGCTCGGCAGCTGGCCCAACCGGATCCTCGCCCGGCTGATCGACTACCTGCTGGTCCAGGTCGTCGCCGTCCTCCTGGTGCTGCCCTTCGCCAGCCTCGCCGACCGCTCCGGTTCGGCCAGCGCGTTCTGGCTCGCCTGCGCGCTCTACCTCGTCTACGAGGGGGTGATGCTCGGCCGGGACGGACAGACCCTCGGCAAGAAGGCCATGAAGGTCCGGGTCGCCATGCTGATCGACGGCAGCATCCCGACCCAGTCGGCCGCGTGGACCAGGGCGGCGGTCTTCATCCTGCCCGCCGTGCTCTGCTGCGCCGCGCTCTGGTGGCTGATCGACGGCCTGTTCGGCGTGTTCGACAAGCCGTACCGGCAGTGCATCCACGACAAGTCGGCCCGGACCGTGGTGGTCTCCACCGTCTGAACCGGAGCCGGCCTCCGGGGCCTCCCGGCCGGCGTCCTGCTCGTGCCCCGCTCGTGCCCCGCTCGTGCCCTACTCGTGCCCTACTCGTGCCCTACTCGTGCCCGCCGACCGGCGCGCGGTGCTCCGCGCCCCGGTCGGCCGCGTGCGGGGCGAGTACCGAGAGCACGGTCACCAGGGTGCCCAGGGCGAGCGCGAACAGCACCACCACGGCGACCTCCAGGACGCCCGAGGCACCGGTGGCGGCCAGCAGGGCGACCGTGGCGGCGACCACGGTGAAGACACCGAGCGCGAACTGCGCGGCGGTCGGGCGGTGCGGCATGGCGGAGTCCTTCGCACGTCGGGGGAAACGGGCGGGCCGCTGCCGGAGGCGGCGCCGGCCCGGCGACGCCCGGGAACCGTGCGGGGAACGGGCGTTGGGCGCGATCCGGCGGTCGTCCGCGGCATCCCGTCCAGGCTAACCCGGCGCGCCCGGGGCATGGGGGGCGCACGGGCTCACGGAGCCGCCCCCGGCCTCGTCCGCCCCGCTCGGTACGGTGGGCCCGACCGCAGCACCGCTCCGCGCACCCAGGGGGAACCGCCGTGCCCATCCCCGCCGACTGGCCCACCACCGAGGCCGAGGCGCTCGCCGAACAGGAACGCCTGCGCCCGCTCGTCCGACCGACCAGCGCTCCTGACGACGGACCTGGCGGTGCCCCCGACGACCGGCTGATCGCCGGCGTCGACGTCGCCTACGACGACGAACGGGACCTCGTCGTCGCGGCCGCCGTGGTGCTCGACCGCGTCACCCTCGCCGTCGTCGAGGAGGCCACCGCCACCGGCCGCATCGCCTTCCCCTACATCCCCGGCCTGCTCGCCTTCCGCGAACTCCCCGCCGTCCTCGACGCCCTCGCCGCCCTCACCCACCGCCCCGGCACCGTCGTCTGCGACGGCTACGGCCTCGCCCACCCCCGCCGCCTCGGCCTCGCCAGCCACCTCGGCGTGCTCACCGGCCTGCGCACCCTCGGCGTCGCCAAGACCCCGTTCACCTTCGACCACCGGGAACCCGGCCCCGAGCGCGGCGACTGGACCCCGCTCACCGACCCGGCCACCGGCGAGGAGGTCGGCCGCGCCGTCCGCACCCGGCAGGGCGTCAAACCCGTCTTCGTCTCCGTCGGCCACCGCATCGGCCTCACCGAAGCCGTCGAAGCCACCCTCGCCCTCACCCCCCGCTACCGGCTCCCCGAAACCACCCGCCACGCCGACTCGCTCTGCCGCCGCGCCCTCACCGCCCTCGCCGCGACTGGCGCTCCAACGGACGTGAACTGACGGCACGCCACGGGCACGGGTCGTGTGTTAGACATGACTCGCTCAACCAGAACGGCTCAACCAGAACCGCTCAACCAGACCGTGAACGACATACCGGCCGGACGCACGGGGGAGGCGCCGCACGTGGCAACGGGGAACGGAACGGGATCGACCGGCGGGTCCGGTCGCGGCTACCGCGTCGAAGTCGAGCAACTGCGCGCGTTCGCCGCCCAGGTGCGGCTGCTCCTCGCCGAGTTCCAGCACCACGCGGACGGCACCGCGACCCACGGCCGCAGCGGCATCGGCACCAACGCCCTCGGCACCTTCGCCGAGGCCACCGACCTGCACGGCCGCTACCAGACCATGCGCGACGGCCTGCGCGACGTCCTCAACCAGCTCCAGGAAGCGGTCGACGAGGCCCAGAAGAAGGCCGAACTCACCGCCACCAACTACGAGGAGCAGGAGCAGCGCACCAAGACCAAGCTGAAGCTCGGCGACGACGGCTGGTCCGTCGCCAACCCCTCCGCCGCCAGTGCCGCCGCCTACGCCCGGACCACCGCCCCGGCCCGGCACGACGACGGAAAGGGCGTCCGATGAAGTACACCGACTTCCGGCAGTACAGCCACGCCGAGCTCCGCACCATGGTCCAGGCCCTCAACCCCGGCGAGGTGATGGCCGCCGCCGACCCCTGGCGCCGCGCCGCCGACACCCTCAAGGCCATCCGCACGACCCTCACCCGCGCCAGCACCGAGGCCGCCACCAGCTGGGAAGGCAGCACCAGCGACGCCTTCCACACCCGCATGCTCCACCTCGCCACCACCATCAACACCGCCGCCTCCTACGCCAACGACGCGGCCATCACCCTCAAGGCGGTCTCCGAGGCCATCGCCAAGGCCAAACGCGACATGCCCGAGGAACCCAGCGGCTGGGCCCAGTTCAAGGACGGCGTCGGCGACACCTTCTCCTCCCTCTTCGGCGCCGACGACGAGGACGCCCGCACCGACCTCGCCAACCAGAAGAAGGCCGAAGCCGCCACCGTCCTCCAAACCCTCGCCATGCACTACCGCACCGCCGCCCCCATGCTGAAACCCCCACCACCCCCGGGCCAGCCCCCGAAGCCGGGGTCCGGGAAGACGATCGACGACTTCACGGAGACCTCGCCGGGTGACTCGGGCGCGAGCGGCTATGCAGCCGTGGGGGGCCTGCTCGGAGGTGTCGGCGTCGGCAACACCGGTACGGGGACCGGTTCGGTGGCCCGTACGCGAGGTGCGACGCCCTCGGACCCGCGATCGATCGGCACGACCCGCTCGACCCCGGGCGAGAGCAGCCCCTCGCTCTCGAAGTCGCCGTCCGCCCCTACGGACCCCGGTGTCAAGGGCGGGGTCGCGACGCCCCCGGCCAAGGCCGCACCGGCGCGGTTCGGCGCCGGTACCGTCGTGGACGGTACGGCGCCCGTTCCCGCACCCGCACCCGCACCCGCACCCGCTCCGGCGCCCGGTGGGCAGCCGTCGCCGGGATCGGGCGGTACGTCGATCCTCGGCACTCCGGGGAGCGGGGGCAGCCAACCGCTGCCCAACAGCCCTGCCACGCAGTCCATCCCGGTGTCTCAGGGAGGTGGCGGCGGTACTTCCCATCCCGTCGGCATGCCGCAGCCTTTCACCCCGACCGGCAAACAGGGACCTGGAGGCGGTACCGGGTCGGAGAAGCAGGGCGGACCCGAGGCGTCACGCCCGAGTCGGGAGGCTGCGCAGGGGCGGACCGCGTTCGGCCGCAGCGGTGCCCTCTTCGGCGCCGAGGGCATGCCGGCGGTGAGCGGCGGCGGGCCCGGCGGCGTCGGTGGCTCCACCAGAGGGCGGGGCGCCGCCGAAGGCGGTGCCGGTCGTGGGGGAGGCACGGTGGTCGGCGTCGGTGACCGGTCGGGTCGGAGCGTCGGCGGCAAGCAGGCTTTCACCGAGGGCGGCTCGGGGGTGGGTGCGCGCGGGCGGATCCGGCCCGAGACCGGAGTGGGCGGCCCGATGGCGCAGTCACCCCTGGTCCCGCTGGGCGCCTCCGGGCGGCGGAAGCAGGACGACGAGGAAGGGCGGAAGCGTCCCGAGTACCTGGTCGAGGACGAGGAGACCTGGGTGTCGGACGAACCCGTCAATCCGAACGTGGTGGAATGACGGCCGACTTTCGGGTTCGGGTGAATCGATCGGTTGCCCCGCGGCTGCTCGGGCCGCGGGGCAACCTCTGCGCTGAGTGGGGTGGCAGGGCTTGAGGGGCTGGCGTCTGAGTCGCGGGGCGGCCGTGTTGCTGGCGGGTGGCGTGCTGGCGGCCACCGGTGCGCCGGTGGCCAGTGCAGACGGCGTGCGCGACGCACAGTGGCCGTTGGCCACCTACCGGGCCGAGTCCGCGATCTGGCCCGCCTCCCAGGGGGACGGTGTCACGGTGGCCGTCATCGACACCGGCGTATTGAAGGATCATCAGGATCTGACCGGGCAGGTGCTGGCCGGGACGGACTTCACCGGGCAGAACACCGACGGTTCGGTGGACGCCGACGGCCACGGCACCGGCATGGCGAGCCTCATCGCCGGCCACGGTCACGGTGCAGGGGCGGGCATCATGGGCCTGGCGCCGAAGGCCAAGATCCTTCCTGTCCGGATCTCCCTGGGTGACGATCCGCCATCGTCGCGTTCGGAGATCGCCAGGGCCATCCGCTATGCCGTCGATCACGGCGCGAAGGTCGTCAACATGTCCATCGGCGGACTCTCCGGGTCCGATCCCGAGGAACGCGCAGCGGTCAAGTACGCGGTGGACAAGGACGTCGTCCTGGTCGCGGGCACGGGCAACGAGACGACCTCCGTGGAGTACCCGGCCGCCTTCCCCGGAGTGGTGGCGGTCGGGGCGGTGGACCGGAACGGGGTGCTCTGGAGCAAGTCGAACGTCGGACCCGAGACCACCTTGGTGGCGCCCGGAGCGGACATCCCCAGGGCGAGTGCCAAGTCGACGAGTGGGCAGGGCATCGCCAACGGGACTTCCGACGCCACCGCCTACGTCTCCGCCGCCGCGGCGTTGATCCGGGCGAAGTATCCGGATCTCTCCGCCGGGCAGGTGATCAACCGGATGATCAAGAGTGCCGCCGCGCCCGGGGACGGGTCGGCGGTGCCGAGTAATCGGTACGGGTACGGGGTGTTGGCGCCGGGGAAGGCGTTGGAGGTGAATCCGGCGGTGGACGGGGGGCCGCGGGAGAATCCGTTGGTGGGGCGGGTGGAGTCGCAGGGCGGGGTGTCGACGGGGGCGGGGAGTGTGCCGCCGTCGGAGGAGGTGTGGGAGTCGCCGCCGGCGGCGCCGCCGGTGGCGGCTGCGGGGAACCGCGGGGTGCGGTGGGTGTTGGTGGCGGCGGTGGGGGTCGCGGGTGTGATGCTGGTGGGGGGTGTGGCGGTGGCGCTGGTGGTACGGGGGAGGCGTCGCCGCGAGCGGGCCGCGGCGGCTGCCGCGGCGACGTACCAGGGGTATCCGCCGCAGCAGCAGTGGCCGCCGTACCAGCGGTGAAGGACTGACGGCCTACGCCGTGACCGCGATCTGCTCGCGGTGGCGGGCGGCCGGACCGGCGAGCTGGCCGCCGGCGCCGAAGACGATGACGTCGGTCGTGGAGGGGGTGCCGCTGGTGGGGATCACGGCGAAGGTGTTGACGGAGTCGCTGCGGTCGATGGAGCAGGACGGCGTGGTGGAGCGGACGGAGTTCGCGGAGAACCCGCCGCGGGTCGAGTACGCGTTGACGCCGCTGGGCCGGACGCTGCTGGGGCCGATGGACGCGCTGTGCGACTGGAGCCGGGCCAACCTGGCGGAACTGCTCGCCGCGCGCGAGGCCTTCGGGCAGGTGGAGCGGTAGACCGCCGTGCCGGCGGTCGGGCGGCGGGCTGGCAGGATTTCGGCGACCGCTGGCGCTGACGCCGCTGGTGGGAGCGGTCCGGCGGCGGCCATCCTGGGCGCATGACCACTACCGAGTACACCTCCCCCGAGTCCGGAGCCACCGCCACCGGCGACGCGATCGTCCCCGACACCAAGGACTGGACCTGGGTGCTGGAGCGCCCCTGCGCCGACTGCGGGCTGGACGCCGGCGTGGTGGCCCGGGAGGACGTGGCCGGGATGATCCGGGCCAACGCGCAGGGCTGGGCGGGGGTGCTGGCCGGTGACCCGGAGGCGCTGCGCCGCCGACCGCGTCCGGAGATCTGGTCGGACCTCGAGTACGCGTGCCATGTCCGGGACGTCTTCCGGCTGTTCGGCGTCCGGCTGAACCTGATGCTGGCCCAGGAGGACCCGCTGTTCCCGAACTGGGACCAGGACGAGACCGCGGTCGCCGAGCGCTACGGCGAGCAGCTGCCGTCCGTGGTGGCGGTGGAACTGGCGGAGGCCGCGGAGGTCCTGGCGGCGTCGTTCGAGGGGGTGGCGGGCGAGCGGTGGGCGCGGACCGGCAACCGCACCGACGGGGCGCGTTTCACGGTGGAGTCGTTCGCCCGCTACCTGATCCACGATACGGTCCACCACCTGTACGACGTGACGGGCGAGCGGGTCTGAACGAGCCGCCGCGAGCCGCCTGCGAGGCGCCGTAAGCCGCTGTGAGCCGCCACGCGGCGGCGCGGGCCCGGGCGGCGGCGGCCCGGGCTCACCAGCCGGAGGCCTCGTGCAGCATCGTGCGGCGCAGCCGGCCGGCCACGCTGGCGGTGTCGGTGCCGATGACGTCGGCGATCTCGGGCGCGGCGAGACCGACGACGTAGTGCAGGATGGCGAGGTCGTCGTCGGCGGCGTGGCCGGGGCGGTCCTGGGCGCCGGAGCGGCCGGTGGGCAGGCCGGTCTGCCGGGTGTGTTCGCCGACGGTGCCGCGCAGGATCTGCCAGGCGTGTGCGGTGGGGTTGGAGCTCCCCAGCAACGCGCGCCAGTGGACGGCGATTTCGGCGAAGGCCTGCTGGACGACGAGGGCCGCCCGGTCCGGGTCGGGCAGCCAGACCCGGGCATAGCTGAGGTACCGGGGCCGGTGCAGCTCGCAGAACGCCGCGAACTCCAGCGGTACGGCGGGTGGGTCGTCGGGCCCCGGGGGTGGCTCGGCGGTGCTGTCGTGGCGTTGGGTCATCTCGGCTTCTCGGCAAGTGAGATGGGCATCTGACGGTCGATCATCTGTGCTCACTCTACGGTAGGCGCTCGGTGCGCTGGGTTACCAATCGGATGGAATGCCCGGAAGGCGTCGCCGCGCGGCCGGTTCCGGCGGTGGCCGGTCGGGGGGCCGGTCGGAGGGCCGGCGTGCGGTGCGGCGGTGGCGGAGGGGCGAGGAGTGCTGCGCAGTGGTGTCAGAGGCGGGGTGCGGGGCTTCGTGGCCGGTCAGCGGGGTGGTGCGGGCCGGGTGGCGGACCGGTCGGCGCGCCACCGCGGGGGGTGTGATGTGCCACCGTAAGCGGTTCGGCGGTTCCCGTCCACGCCTCCGGCGTGAAGCCGCGTCCGCACCACCGGGCGCACCACCGCTCGCGCGCTGGGCGGGCCGGGCCGGGCTGCGGCGATGTCGCGGGCCGGGGCCTGGCGGTGGTGTTCGGAGTGGGGTGGGGCGGTGGGCCGGCCCCGTCGCACGCGTCCCGCGTGCCCGGCCCTTCGTCGGCGTGGCGCCGTGTACGAGCAGAGAGTTGACGAACTGTCAGGTTGTGTTGCGGGTCTTCGCCGGGACGGCCCGGCCGTCCGGCGCGGTGCTCCGGGCGAGCTGGGCGGGGAAGGCCTCGGCGGCTCGGCGGCGGGCCGTGCGGGCGACCGTCGCGGTCGGGGCCCCCGCGGTGTCGGCCACCTCGGCCGCCTCGACGACCGCGGCCGGCCGCTCCCGTTCGTGCTCGTGCTCCCGGTGCCGAGTGTCCCCGGCGCCGGTGTCGGCGTCGGCCGTCCCGTGGTCCACGGTCTCCGCCGCCCCCCGTCCAGGGTCCTCCCGCGCCTCGCGCGCCGCCTCCCGGGCGGCCTCGTGCGCGGCGTCGTGGGCGGCCTTGGCGGCCGCTCGCAGGCGGGCCGCCCCGGTGCCCCGTCGGGCCCGCTCGTGGGCGGTGCGCGCCGCTTGTTCCTCGGCCACCTGTCTAGCCGCCAGATAGGCCTGGACGGCCGCCATCCCGTAGACGGGCTGGATCAACTGATGGCCTTTGAAGAAGGGCCTGGCGGGCGCGAATCCGGCGGCGACCACCAGGTCGCGGATCTCGGCTATCTCCGCTTCGCTGCGCGCGGTGAAGCGGACCTCCCAGCCCTTCTTGTACGTATGGCCCTCTGCGCCGCTGCGGCGGGCCGGATCCGGCTGGCGGACGTATCCGGGCAGGCGTCCGAGGCGGAGCTGGGCCGCGCGGAGGCCGGCGGTCTCGTCACGTGACATGTACTAAGGGTAGGCAATCCGGCGGGCTGGAGTGACGTTCGGAGGTGACTTCGCCGTATGTGCTTGGTCACGCACCGTCAGGCATCCTGGTGATTGATCGAGGATGATCGAATATGACAAGACGATGATCACCCATTCCTCCGAATGAGTGAGGGTATGAGGACTTTAGTGCGGGCTGGTCCCGGTTTCGCGACGGTTGGGTAACAGTGCGTCAGGCGCCCGGGATGTGCTCCGGAGCGTTGGGGATGGTGTCGGCATGAACTACCGGATTCCCACGCCGCCGCCGTCCCTGGAGGAACTGGCGCGCCGTCAGCAGAACGTCGTCACCGCCGGCCAGCTGCGCGCCCGCGGCGTGCCGGCCCGGGTCGTCAGCGGGTACTGCCGCCGCGGCGGGCCCTGGCAGCGGTTGCTGCCCCGGGTCTACCTGCTGCAGTGCGGCGAGCCCTCGCCGGAGCAGCGGATGTGGGCGGCGCTGCTGTACGCGGCGCAGAACGGCCGGGAGGAGGGTCGGCGCGAGGGGGCGGTGATCACCGGCCCGGCCGCGCTCGCGCTGTACGGCTTCGCCGCGGTGCCCCGGCTGCCGGCGGTCACCGGGGTGGACGTGCTGGTGCCGCGCCAGCGCCGGCTGAAGGACGCCGGCGAGGTCCGGATCCGGCGCACCGAGCGGGAGTTGGTGGCGCGCTCGGTGCACGGGCTGGCCTGCGCGCCGGTCGCCCGGGCGGTGGCCGACGCGCTGCGAGAGTGGACGGCCGACGGGGCGGCCGGCGGGGCGGTCGGCGGGTCGGTCGGTGGGGCGGCCGCTCCGGCGCCGGTCCGGGAGGTGCTCTGCGAGGCCGTCCGCCGGCCCGAGCTCCGCTGCCCGGTGGGGGAGTTGGCCGCCGAGCTGGCCGAGTCCGGGCTGATCGCCGACCCCGGGGTGCGGGCCGTGCTGGACGATCTGCTGGCCGCCGAGCGGGACCGGGTGCTGGACCGGGTCGGCGAGCTGGTGGACGAGTGGCTGCTGCCCGTCCCGCTGACCTCCCCGGAGCTGCGGATGCGCGGCGGCACCTACGTCGCCGTCCCGGACCTCTACTGGCCGAAGGAGGGCGTCGCGGTCGAGGTCGACTCGGAGCTGCGCTGCGTCAGCGAGGGCGAGGCGGCCTGGGTGCGCGGGGGCCAGCACCGCATGGAGTACCTCGGGGTCCGGGTGGTGTACGTCTCCGGCGCGCGGCTGGCCGGGGACGCGGACGCGGTCGGCGCCGAACTGCGCGAGGCGTTCCGGCTGGGCGGTACCGACGTGGTGGAGCTGCTGGTCACCGAGCGCTGAGCACCCCGGACCCCGGAGCAGCGGCGTCGCACAGGCGGAAGCCGCCACGGTCGCGGACCGGCCCGCTCAGCCGCCGACGGCCGGCGTGCCGACCAGCTCCACCCCGGCCGCCCGCAGCTCGTCGAGCGCGGCGGCGGTGGTGGCCGCGGCCACCCCCGCGGTCAGGTCCAGCAGCACCCGGGTGGTGAACCCGGCCCGTGCCGCGTCCAGCGCGGTGGCCTTGACGCAGTGGTCGGTGGCGATGCCGACCACGTCCACCTCGGTGACCTGCCGCTCGCGCAGCCACTCGGCCGGCCCGCGGTTGTTCTCGTCCACGCCCTCGAAGCCGCTGTAGGCCGCCGCGTAGGCGCCCTTGTCGAAGACGGCCTCGATCGCGCCGGAGGTGACGGACGGCGCGAAGTTCGGGTGGAAGCCGACCCCTTCGGTGCCCGCGACACAGTGCACCGGCCAGCTGTGCACGTAGTCGGGGTCCTCGGAGAAGTGGTCGCCCGGGTCGATGTGGTTGTCGCGGGTGGCGAGGATGTGCCGGTAGCCGGGGGCGGACTCGCCGATGAGGTCGGTGATCGCGGCGGCCACCTCCGCCCCGCCGGCGACGGCCAGGCTGCCGCCCTCGCAGAAGTCGTTCTGCACGTCGACGACGATCAGTGCCCGGTGCATGGCTGGCATTCCTCGGTCTGGTGGGGTCCTGCGGAGGACGTGGAGTGGGGACGTGAGGGGAACTCTACGGTCGACTGTAGGCAGTGGCACCCGGGGGCGGAAGGCCCGGGGCGCGCCCGGACCTTCCCCCGTCCACGAACGGCCCGCCCGCCCGTTGCCCGTTCCGGCGCCCGTGCCGGCATCAACTCCGGCGCCCGGATCGGCGCCCGGTCCGGGCGCGCCCGGACCGCCGTCACACCTGCAGTTCGGTCGCCAGCACCGGGTCGCCCTTGGAGAGCTGGGTGGCCGACAGCGGCAGCGCGGCCCGGGCCCGGGCGTGCCGCTCGCGCGCCGTCTCCAGCGGCTCCCGGCCGACCACCTCGCCGGCCTTGACCAGCGGCACCTGCACCAGGTGCGGCGCCAGGTCGGCCGGGACCTGCCCGGTGCCGACCACCTCGGCGTCGGCGACGCCGTCCGCGTCCGGGCGGCGGGCCGCCCACTTGCGCCCGCCGATGCTGGTCTTGCCGCCGGCCGCGCGCTTGGCGACCGGGACCAGCGGGCCGTCCGGGCCGGCGGCCCGGGCGACCAGCTTGTAGACCATCGCGCAGGTCGGCTGCCCGCTGCCGGTGACCAGGCTGGTGCCGACGCCGTAGCCGTCCACCGGGGCGGCGGCGAGCGCGGCGATCGCGTACTCGTCGAGGTCGGAGGTGACGATGATCCGGGTGTCGGTGGCGCCGAGCTCGTCGAGCTGGCGGCGGACCCGGTGGGCGAGCAGGGTGAGGTCGCCGGAGTCGATCCGGACGGCGCCCAGCTCGGCGCCGGCCACCTCGACGGCGGTGCGCACGGCCTCGCGCAGGTCGAAGGTGTCGACCAGCAGCGTGGTGCCGCGGCCCATCGAGTCGATCTGGGCCCGGAAGGCGTCCCGCTCGCTGTCGTGGACGAGGGTGAAGGCGTGCGCGGCGGTCCCGGTGGTCGGGATGCCGTAGGTGAAGCCGGCCTCCAGGTCGGAGGTGGCGGCGAAGCCGGCCACGTAGGCGGCGCGGGCGGCGGCGACGGCGGCCCGCTCGTGCGCGCGCCGGGCGCCCATCTCGATCACCGGGCGGTCGCCGGCCGCGGCGGTCATCCGGGAGGCGGCCGCTGCGATCGCCGAGTCGTAGTTGAGGATCGAGAGGATCACCGTCTCCAGGATCACCGCCTCGGCGAAGCTGCCCTCGACGGTGAGCAGCGGGGAGCCGGGGAAGTAGACCTCGCCCTCGGGGTAGCCGTGGATGTCGCCGGTGAACCGGTAGTCGGCGAGGAAGCGCAGGGTCTCCTCGTCGACGACCTGCCCGGCGGCGAGCCAGTCGAGCTGGGCGGAGGTGAAGCGGAAGTTCTCCACGGCGTCCAGGACCCGCCCGGTGCCGGCGAGCACGCCGTAGCGCCGGCCGGCGGGCAGCCGGCGGGTGAACACCTCGAAGACGGAGCGGCGGTGCGCCGCCCCGCTGCGCAGGGCGGCCTGCAGCATGGTGAGCTCGTAGCGGTCGGTGAGCAGCGCGGTCGAGCCGGCCGCGGGCACGGAAGTGGCGTCCATGAAGATGATGCTACTACCCCTTAGCGTCAAAGTGACGATTTCTCGGGGCGGATCGTCGCCGAGCGCGTCGCGAGCGTAGGGTCCGTCTTTGAGGACGGACCCGAGGACGGACCCTCAGGGCGGAATCGCCCCGAGGTCCCTCGGATGGCAGCATGGGGCTGAAGGGGCACGCGCGGTCCGCGTGCCCGCCAGGTGGGAACCGCCTGGGGAGTCGAGCGACAGGAGGGACCCGGCGGTGAGTGTCGCGCCCGTGGAGATCGAGCGCCCGGAGGTCGAGGGCGTGCCGGTGGCGGAGCCGGACACCCCCTGGGTCACCATCGTGCACAACGACCCGGTCAACCTGATGAGCTACGTCCAGTACGTCTTCCAGGCCTACTTCGGCTACCCGAAGGACAAGGCCAGGAAGCTCATGATGGAGGTGCACACCAAGGGCCGGTCCGTGGTCTCCAGCGGCTCGCGCGAGGAGATGGAGCGCGACGTGCAGGCGATGCACGGCTACGGGCTCTGGGCCACCCTGCAGCACGACTGAGGCCCGCGGCGCCACCGCGGCGGGCCAGGGCGACAAACGACGAAGACGAAGACGGGCTGACCGATACCGATGGCTGGGTTGTTCGAGAGTGCCGGTGGCGGGGGCGCGGTGCTCGCGCTGGACGAGCTGGAGGCCTCCATCCTGCGCTCGCTGGAAGTGCAGATGCTGGAGCTGATCGGGCCCGGCCCGGCCGGGGACGGCGGCGACCCGCTGGCGGCGCTGTTCGCCGAGGGGCCGACCGAGGCGCCGGCGGACCCGGCGCTGGCCCGGCTCTTCCCGGACGCGTACGGCGATCCCGCGGAGCCGGCCGACGCGCGGTCCCGGGAGGCCGCCGGCGAGTTCCGCCGCTACACCGAGCCGGACCTGCGGACCCGCAAGCGGGAGGACGCGCTGCAGGTCGTCCGCACTCTGGACGGGCTGGGCGGCGAGGGCGGGACGGTCAAGCTGGACACCGCCGGGTGCCTGCACTGGCTGGGCGCGCTCAACGACCTTCGGCTGACCCTGGGTGTGCGCCTGGAGGTCACCGAGGAGGACGAGCAGGGCCTGTACGACCTGCCGGACGCCGACGACCGCAAGCCGCTGGTGATGGCCTACCTGTGGCTCGGCGCGCTCCAGGAGTCGCTGCTGGAGGCGATGGCCGACTGACGCCCCGGAGCCGCTCTGCGGACCGAGTCCCCCCGTACAAGAAAGGCCCCGGCCGCCCGTCCGCATACTGGACAAGCGGCCGGGGCCTTTCCGGTCAAAACGGGCGAAACCCTATCGGGGCATGCTCAAATATCGCTCAGATGGACACCGCTATCCGGATCGTGCGTGGTACGACTGCTCCCCATCCCCCACGAGTCCCCCCACGAGTCCCCCACGAGTCCGACCACGAGACCGATCCAGGACGGTGCAGCATGGCCGAACAGCTCTACGACGAGGTCGTCGACGCGAAACCGGACGAGGAGGGCTACGAGCGGGGGCTCGGCAGCCGCCAGATCCAGATGATCGCGATCGGGGGCGCGATCGGCACCGGACTCTTCCTCGGTGCCGGCACGGCGATCTCGAAGTCCGGCCCCAGCCTGATCCTGTCCTACGCGGTCGCCGGCGTGGTGATCTTCGCGATCATGCGGGCGCTCGGCGAACTGCTCACCTACCGCCCGGTGTCCGGCAGCTTCGCCGAGTACGCGCGGGAGTTCCTCGGCCCCTTCGCCGGCTATGTGACGGGCTGGACGTACTGGCTGTTCTGGGTGGTCACCGGCATGGCGGAGACCACCGCCGCGGCCGTCTACGTGCGGTTCTGGGCGCCCGACATCCCGCAGTGGCTCAGCGCGCTGGTCTTCCTGGTGATCCTCTACGCGGCCAACCTCATCTCGGTGAAGCTCTTCGGCGAGATCGAGTTCTGGTTCTCCATGGTCAAGGTCACCGCCATCATCGGCATGATCCTGATCGGCGTCGGCGTGCTCACCCTCGGGTTCAGCGACGCCGGGGACACCGCCTCGATCACCCACCTCTGGGAGAACGGCGGCTTCTTCCCCAAGGGCATCGGCGCCACCGTGATGACCCTTCAGATCGTCATGTTCGCCTACCTCGGCGTCGAACTCGTCGGCGTCACCGCGGGCGAGAGCGAGAACCCGCAGAAGACCCTCCCGCGCGCCATCAACACCCTGCCGTGGCGCATCGCGCTGTTCTACATCGGCGCCCTGGTGGTCATCCTGTCGCTCGTGCCGTGGACCGAATTCCAGCCCGGCGTCAGCCCGTTCGTCGCCGCCTTCGGCAAGATCGGCATCCCCGCCGCGGCCGGCATCATCAACTTCGTGGTGCTCACCGCCGCGCTCTCCTCCTGCAACTCCGGCATGTACTCCACCGGCCGGATGCTCCGCGACCTCGCCCTGCGCGGCCAGGCGCCCAAGGGGCTGACCCGGCTCAACTCCCGCCGCACGCCGTCCGTCGCGATCACCCTGTCCTGCCTGCTGATGGGCGCCGGCGTGGTGCTCAACGCCCTCGTCCCGGCCCGGGCGTTCGAGTACATCACCTCGGTCGCCACCGTCTGCGGCCTGTGGACCTGGGCGATGATCCTCATCTGCCAGATCCGCTACCGGAAGGCCTGGAAGGGCGGCCACCTGCCGCCGCCCGGCTTCAAGGCGCCCGGCGGCGTCTGGACCAGCTGGGCCTCGCTCGCCTTCCTGGTGCTCGTGGTCGTGCTGATCGGCCTGGACGAGGACAACCGGATCTCGCTCTACGTCTTCCCGGCCTGGGCTGTGCTGCTGGTCGTCGGCTACCAGGTGCTCAAGCGCCGGAGCCCCGCGGCGGTGCACGCCGTCGCCCACGACCACCTGCACGCGGGCGGCGGGGGCACCGGCACCCGCTGACCGGGCCCGGCCCGTCGTGGACGCGGTCGTGGACGCGGTCGTGGACACCCCGGCGGGCCGCCGCCGGGGCGTGGCTATCCTGACGCCATGCTGACCATCACCCGAGAACTGCGGGACGCGATCGTCGCCCACGCCCGCGCCGACCACCCGGACGAGGCCTGCGGCGTGGTCGCCGGTCCGGAGGGCAGCGGCCGCCCCGAGCGGTTCATCCCGATGCTCAACGCGGCCCGGTCGCCCACCTTCTACGAGTTCGACTCGGGCGACCTGCTCAAGCTCTACCGCGAGATGGACGACCGGGACGAGGAACCCGTGATCGTCTACCACTCGCACACCGCCACCGAGGCGTACCCCTCGCGCACCGACGTGAGCTACGCCTCCGAGCCGAACGCCCACTACGTCCTGGTCTCCACCGCCGACGGCAACGGTGCCGACGACCCGTACGAGTTCCGCTCGTTCCGCATCGTGGACGGTGTGATCACGGAGGAAGACGTCCAGGTCGTCGAGGCCCACCCGGCCTGACCCGCACCCACCTGGGCGAGGCCCGCCGACCCTCCGCGAGCGGTCGGCGGGCCGTTGCCGTCCCCGGGGCCGTCTCGGCATGGGGAACGGAACCATCCGGATCACGAGACGGGCATGGAGGAGCGGGCCCGGGAATCTATACGATGAGCCCATGCGTTCCGTCGATGTGAGCACCCAGGCCCCGGGCACCCGCCTCGTGGCGCGCCTGCACATCGACCTGTGCCGGCTCGCCAGCGCGATCTGTCCCGGCACGCCGGCGCGCTCGCGCTGAGCCGCCCGTCCCGGCCCGCCGCGGATCCCACCGCCCCGGGCCGTCACGCCCTGCCGCGCCCCCTGCGGCCCACCCACCTCACGACTCGCACAGGAGCGCAGCCATGGCCATCGAGGTCCGCATCCCGACCATCCTCCGCACCTACACCGACGGCGCCAAGGCCGTCGAGGGCACCGGCAGCAACCTCGGGGAACTCTTCCACGACCTCGACGCCCGCCACCCGGGCATCGCCGCCCGCCTGCTGGACGGCGGCGAGCTGCGCCGCTTCGTCAACGTCTACCTGAACGACGAGGACGTGCGCTTCCTGGAGGGCATCACCACCTCCCTCGCCGACGGCGACAGCGTCACCATCCTGCCCGCCGTGGCCGGCGGCGCCCGCTGACACCCGCTCGCCCCGACCCGCGCACCGCCCGGGTCGGGGCCAGGGCGTCGATTTCGCCGTAGCCGCCCGTCCCGACCCCACCGCCGCTGCCGGAGGACCCCTTGCGTTACGACAGCCCGCTCGAAGCCGTCGGCAACACCCCGCTGGTCCGCCTGCCCCGGCTGTCCGCCGCGGTGCCGGGCAACACCGAGGGCCTGGTCACCCTCTGGGCGAAGCTGGAGGACCGCAACCCCACCGGCTCCATCAAGGACCGCCCGGCGCTGCACATGATCGAGCGCGCCGAGGCCGACGGCCGGCTCACCCCCGGCTGCACGATCCTCGAACCCACCAGCGGCAACACCGGCATCTCGCTGGCCATGGCGGCCAAGCTCAAGGGCTACCGGATGGTCTGCGTGATGCCCGAGAACACCAGCGAGGAGCGGCGCGAACTGCTCCGGATGTGGGGCGCCGAGATCATCCCCTCGCCCGCCGCCGGCGGCTCCAACACCGCCGTCCGGATCGCCAAGGAGATCGCCGCCGAGCACCCCGACTGGGTCATGCTCTACCAGTACGGCAACCCCGACAACGCCGGCGCCCACTACGCCACCACCGGCCCCGAGATCCTCGCCGACCTGCCCACCGTCACCCACTTCGTGGCCGGCCTCGGCACCACCGGCACCCTGATGGGCGTCGGCCGCTACCTGCGCGAGAAGGTCCCCGGCGTACGGATCGTCGCCGCCGAACCGCGCTACGACGACCTCGTCTACGGCCTGCGCAACCTCGACGAGGGCTTCGTCCCCGAGCTGTACGACGCCGAGGTGCTCACCACCCGCTTCTCGGTCGGCTCCGCCGACGCCGTCCGGCGCACCCGCGAACTCCTCCAGCAGGAGGGCATCTTCGCCGGCGTCTCCACCGGCGCGATCCTGCACGCGGCGATCGGCGTCGGACGGAAGGCCGCCCAGGCCGGCGAACGCGCCGACATCGTCTTCGTGGTCGCGGACGGTGGCTGGAAGTACCTCTCCACCGGCATCTACACCGCCGAGTCCACCGAGGCCGCCGTCGAGGCGCTGCAGGGCCAGCTCTGGGCCTGAAACGGGGCCTGAAACTCCCCGGCCCCGGTCGTGCGACGACCGGGGATTTGTCCCCACCGTGCTCCGGGTCGGTCACGGTACGACCACGGTGCCCGTCCCGCGGGCGAGCCGCCGCCCGGCCCGGAGATGCTGCTCACGAACGTCCTCCCACGCACCAGCGGAGGTGACCCGTGCACCGCAGCACCGACCTGTGGTCGTACGCCGAGATCGCCCGGCACATCAACGTCCAACCGGAGACCGTCCGCAACTACCGGCGGCACGGACTGCTCCCCGAACCCGACGTGATCGACGACGGCGGCCATCCGCGCTGGTACCCGGACACCGTCCGCGCCTGGGCCCGCCGGCGCCCCGGCCACCGCTGACCTGCCGCCCCGGTACCGCCCGCCCCCGCCTCCCCGGCGTTCTGGTGATTCCAGCCACAGCACGGCACGGAGACGGGGGCAAAGTGCCGCTCCGCCCTTACCCTCGACAACACGCGCAGGGCAGCGCCTCCGGCCGGTATTCCCGGCCCGCTGTCATGACCAGCGGCAGCCAGGACGTGTCGGGGCGGAGGGGCTCGGATGAAACTGACCGTGGTGGGGTGCTCGGGGAGCTTCCCGTCGGCCGACTCGCCGTGCTCCAGCTACCTGGTGGAGGCCGACGGCTACCGCGTCGTGCTCGACCTCGGCAACGGCGCGCTCGGCGCCCTCCAGAAGTACGTCTCGATCTACGAGGTCGACGCCGTCCTGCTCAGCCACCTGCACGCCGACCACTGCGTCGACCTGTGCGCCTACTGGGTCGCCCGCAACTACCGGGCCGAGGGCTGCCCCGCGCCGATGCCCGTCTACGGCCCGGCCGGCACCCCCGAACGCATGGCCCGCGCCTACGACATGCCGGAGAACCCGGGCATGAAGGAGGTGTTCGAGTTCCGCACCCTCACCCCGGGCCGCTTCGACCTCGGCCCCTTCCGGATCGAGGTCGCCCAGGTCAACCACCCCGTCGACGCCTTCGCCTTCCGGCTCGAACACGACGGCCGCAGCCTGGTCTACTCGGGCGACACCGGCGAGAGCGCCGAACTCGTCGAACTCGCCCGGGACGCCGACCTCTTCCTCTGCGAGGCCGCCTACCTCGACGGCCGCGACACCTACCGCGCCGTCCACCTCAACGGCCGCGAGGCCGGCGAGCACGCCACCGCCGCCGGCGCCCACCGGCTCGTCCTCACCCACATCCCGCCGTGGACGGACGCCGAACTCAACCGGCGGGACGCCGCCGCCGCCTTCGCCGGCCCGGTCCACATCGCCCGGGCCGGCGCGGTCTACGAGATCTGAGCGACCACCGGGGGTTCAGCGGCGGCCGGGGACCGGCAGGCCGAGGTGGTCGCGCAGCGTCGTCCCGGTGTAGTCGGTGCGGAACACCCCGCGCTCCTGGAGCAGCGGCACCACCGTGTCCACGAACTCGTCCAGCCCGCCCGGGGTGAGGTGCGGGACGAGGATGAAGCCGTCCGCGGCGTCGCTCTGCACATGCCGGTCGAGCTGCTCGGCGACGCTGCGCGGGGTGCCGACGAAGGACTGCCGGCCGGTCACCTCGATCACCAACTCGCGGCTGCTGAGCCCCTTCTCGGCCGCCACCGCCCGCCACTTGGCGGCGATCTCCAGGGGGTCGCCGAGCGAGGTGCGGCCCTGGACGAGGCCGGAGTCGCGGACCGGGTCGACGCCCGGCAGCGGGCCGTCCACGTCGTGGTCGGAGAGGTCGATGCCCCAGACCTGTTCCAGCTGGGCGATCGCGGTGGCCGGGCTCACCTGGGCGCGGCGGATCTCGGCGGCCCGTTCGACGGCCTCCTCCTCGGTGTCGCCCAGTACGTAGGTCACCCCGGGCATGATCTTCAGCTCGTCCGGCTTGCGCCCGTACGCGGCCAGCCGCCGTTTGACGTCGGCGTGGAAGGCCTGCCCGGCGGCCAGGGTGGAGTGCCGGCTGAAGACCACGTCGGCGGTGGCGGCGGCGAACTCGCGGCCCTCGTCGGAGTCGCCGGCCTGGATCACCACCGGGTGGCCCTGCGGCGGCCGGGGCACCGAGAGGGTGCCCTCGACGTCGAACTGCGGACCCCGGTGGCGGACCGTGCCGGTGCCCGCCGCGTCCCAGAACTCCCGGGCGAGCTGCACGAATTCGGCGGCCCGGGTGTAGCGGTCGGCGCGGTCGAGGTAGCCGCCGCGGCGGAAGTTCTCCCCGGTGAAGGCGTCCGAGGAGGTGACCACGTTCCAGGCCGCGCGGCCGTCCGAGAGGTGGTCCAAGGAGGCGAAGCGGCGGGCCAGTTCGTACGGCTCGTTGAAGGTGGTGTTGACGGTCGCGGCCAGCCCGAGGCGGGTGGTGACGGCGGCGAGCGCGCCCAGCACGGTGATCGACTCGGGGCGGCCGACCACGTCCAGGTCGTGGACCCGGCCCTTGACCTCGCGCAGCCGCAGGCCCTCGGCGAGGAAGAGGAAGTCGAACCGCCCGCGCTCGGCCGTCTCGGCGAGATGGCGGAAGGAGTCGAAGGCGATCTGGCTGCCGGCGGCCGGATCGGTCCACACGGTGGTGTTGTTGACGCCGGGGAAGTGCGCGGCGAGGTGGATCTGCTTGAGCGGACGGTCCGTCATCGGGTCACCTCGGCGGTCGCGGCGGGGGAGGAGGACACGGGGGATACCAGCGGTGCGGCGGCGGCCCCGGCGAGCGCGTAACGGCTCGTGGGCCGGGCCAGGCCGAGCCGGTCGCGCAGGGTGCGGCCGGTGTAGCCGGTGCGGAACAGTCCGCGCTCGCGCAGCGCCGGCACCACGTGGTCGGCGAGCGCGGCGAGGTCGCGGGCCGGGTCGGCGGGCACCAGGTGGAAGCCGTCGACCCCGCCGCCGCCCTCGGTCACCTCGGTGAGCAGGGCGGACACCGCGGCGGCGGTGTCGAGCGCGGCCGGGACCCGGGCCAGGATCCGCAGCGCCTCGCCGCCGCGCAGCCGCAGCTCGGTGGCGGCGGTGAGCCGGGTGGCCCGGTCGGGGGCGTCGAGCAGGACGACGTCCGCGTAGCGGGCGGCGGTGGCGACCCGGGCACGGCCGCCGGGGCCGGCGTCCGGCGCGAGGTCGGTGGCGGCGACGGTGACCGCGACCACGGGGCGGCCCTGCGGCGGGCGCGGGGTGATGGAGGGGCCGCGGACCGAGAAGTACGGGCCCTCGAAGTCGATGTGGTGCAGCTTGGCGCGGTCGACGAACCGGCCGGTGGCGGCGTCGCGGATCTCCGCGTCGTCCTCCCAGCTGTCCCAGAGCCGGCTGGCGACCTCGGCGGCGTCGGCGGCCTCGGCCCAGAGCGCGTCGGCCGGGGCGGTGTCCTTGCGGCCGAAGGCCCTGGCCTCGGCCTCGGTGTCGGAGACGCCGACCAGCCAGCCGGCCCGGCCCTCGCTGACCCAGTCCAGGGTGGTGACCGCGACGGAGGTGTGGAAGGGCTCGGTGTGGGTGGTGGTGACGGTCGGGACCAGGCCGAGGCCGCGGGTGACCGGGGCGATCCGGGCGAAGGTGGCGAGCGCGTCGAGCCGGCGGGGTTCGGGGGCGTAGGAGTCGTCGAGGGTGACGAAGTCGAGGGTGGCCCGCTCGGCGAGCCGGGCGAGGGCGATGAGATGGGCGGCGTCGACGTGGCCGGGGCTGTCGAGGCCGGGGCTGTCGAGGCCGGGGCCGTCGAGGGCGGGGCTGTCGAGGGCGGCGGAAAGGTGCAGCTGTCGGGGCATGTGTGGCCTTGACTTTCCTCGTACGGAAGCGGTGCGTGCGGCGGTCCGCACCCCGCCCGTCACACGAGTACGGGGGTGGGCGCGGTGCGGGCGGGCACGGAGCGGCGCGCCCGGGTCACGGGCGGGCGCGGGAGGCGGGAGGAACGGCCGGGGCGCGGCGGGAGGTCAGCCGGGCGGCGGCGGGGGGAACGCTCTGGTCAGCCGCGACACGCCGCGGACCACACGCGACCGAAGTCGATGTGGCTGCGGGTCACCAGCAGGCGGGGGGCGTTCACCGCTTCAGTTGACCAGCGCCCTCGCCGGTTCGTCAACCGCCGTCTCACCGGGCGGCCACCGCGGTGGACACGCGAACGGCCCCGCCCCGCCACCCGGGGGAGGGGTGGCGGGGAGGGGCCGTGAGCGGCGTACGGGGCCGGGCGTCAGGCCTTGGTGACGTCCTCGATCTCGTCCTCGTCCTCGCGGCCGGGGGTCTTGAGGTCGAACTTCACGATCGCGAAGCGGAAGAGGAAGTAGTACAGCGCGGCGAACGCCAGGCCGATCGGGATGATCATCCACGGGTCGGTGGCCTTGCTCCAGGCGAGCAGGTAGTCGATCAGGCCGCCGGAGAAGGTGAAGCCGTCGTGCACACCGAGCGCCCAGGTCACGGCCATCGAGACGGCGGTGAGCAGCGCGTGGATGACGTACAGCACCGGGGCGATGAAGACGAAGGAGAACTCGATCGGCTCGGTGACACCGGTCACGAAGGAGGTCAGCGCCAGCGACAGCATCATGCCGGTGACGGCCTTGCGGCGGTGCGGCTTGGCGGTGTGGGCGATCGCGAAGGCGGCGGCCGGCAGGGCGAACATCATGATCGGGAAGAAGCCCGACATGAACTGTCCGGCGGTCGGGTCGCCGGCGAAGAAGCGGGTCAGGTCGCCGTGCACGACGGTGCCGTCGGCCTTGGTGAAGTCACCGGTCTGGAACCAGGCGTAGGAGTTCACGAACTGGTGCATGCCGACCGGCAGCAGACCGCGGTTGACCAGGCCGAACGCCCCGGCGCCGAACGCGCCGGCCCCGATCAGGGTGTCGTTCAGGCTCTTGATGGCGTCGCCGATCGGGCCCCAGGTCAGGGCGAAGAACACACCGACGGCGGTGCCGACGAAGGCCATCAGGATCGGGACGAGGCGGCGGCCGTTGAAGAAGCCGAGCCAGTCGACCAGCCTGGTGCGGTGGTACTTCTGCCACAGCACGGCGGAGAGCAGGCCGATCACGATGCCGCCGAGCACCCCGGGGTTCTGGTACGTCGCGGGGACCCACTTGCCGTCGGCGATGTGGCCCTCGGCGATCGGGAACGCGGTCAGCACGTTCTTGTAGACCAGGAAGCCGACCAGGGCGGCGAGCGCGGTCGAGCCGTCGGCCTTCTTGGCGAAGCCGATGGCGATGCCGACCGCGAAGAGCAGCGGCAGGTTGTCGAAGACGCCGTTGCCGGCGGCGGCGAAGACCGAGGCGACCTTGTTCCAGCCGAGGCCGTCCTTGCCGAACACGTCGTCCTGACCCAGTCGCATCAGCAGACCGGCGGCGGGGAGAACGGCGATGGGCAGTTGGAGGCTGCGGCCGATCTTCTGCAGGCCCTGGAGCAGGTTCTGGCCGAACTTCTTGGCGGGGCTGGGTGTGGCCGGAGCCGTGGCGGGCGCCGGTGCCTGCGCAGACTGACTCATGGGGGTGGCTTCCTAACGGCAAGGGCGGGTCGGTCGGGGGTAGGTGCACAGGGGGGCCGAACCGCGAACTGGTCTACACCACGCGTGGTGTAGACCAGTTTTGTAGCACGGGTGGAGGGGGCGCGGAACCCTGGAAAGCGGTGCCGATGGGAAGCGCTATGAAATCGAAACCTGCCTGTGGATCAACGATCTTGATTACCCGACGGGATTGGGATTTTGGCTAATTGCGCAACAAAAGGCGGGAGCCCTCGGTGGCTCCTCGGTCGCTCCTCGGTCGCTCCCCGGCAGGTCACCGGCGGGCCGCCGGTGGGCCGCCGCCGGCTCGTCGCGAGGGCGGCCCGGCGTTCCGCACCGGGACCATCGACCCGGGCCGGATATGCCGAAGGCCCCCGGACCGTGGGTCCGGAGGCCTTTTCCGATTCGCGGCGGTGACGCTCGGGTTATGCCTTGGTTACGTCCTCGACCTCGCTCTCGTCCTCGCGTCCGGGCGTTTTCAGGTCGAATTTCACGATGATGAAGCGGAAGAGCGCGTAGTACACGGCGGCGAAGCAGAGGCCGATGACGATGATCAGCCACGGCTTGGTGGCCAGGCTCCAGTTGATCACGTAGTCGATCAGGCCGGCCGAGAAGCTGAAGCCGTCGTGCACCCCGAGCCCCCAGGTGACCGCCATCGAGGCACCGGTCAGCAGGGCGTGCACGCCGTACAGCGCCGGGGCGATGTAGGCGAAGGAGTACTCGATCGGTTCGGTGACGCCGGTGACGAAGGAGGTCAGGCCCACCGACAGCATCAGCCCGTAGATCTCCTTGCGCCGGTGCGGCTTCGCCGCGTGCGCGATGGCCAGCGCGGCGGCCGGCAGCGCGAACATCATGATCGGGAAGAAGCCGGACTGGAACTGGCCGGCCGTCGGGTCCCCGGCCAGGAAGCGCGGGATGTCGCCGTGCACGATGGTGCCGTCCGACTTGGTGAACTCGCCGAACTGGAACCAGACGAAGGTGTTCAGCAGTTGGTGCATGCCGATCAGCAGCAGCGCCCGGTTGGCCACGCCGAAGATGCCGGCGCCGCCCGCGCCCAGGTCGGCGAGGTTCTGGCTGAAGTCGTTCAGGCCCCGGCCGATCGGCGGCCAGACCCACAGGGCCACGCAGGCCGTGAGCATGCCGACCAGGGCGGTGATCATCGGCACCAGGCGGCGGCCGTTGAAGAACCCCAGCCAGTCGACCAGCTTGGTGCGGTGGAACCGCACCCAGAGCCAGGCCGACATCAGACCGAGCAGGATGCCGCCCAGCACCCCGGGGTTCTGGAACGTCGCGGCCGCCGCCTTCGCCGAGGTGTAGTCCACGCACTGGTCGCTGACCAGCACCGTCGGTGGCTTGCAGTGCTCGGGGAAGGCCTGCAGCACCCGGTAGTAGACGAGGAAGCCGACCACCGCGGCCAGCGCGGTCGAGCCGTCGGCCTTCTTCGCCATGCCGATCGCGACACCGACGCAGAACAGCATGGGCAGGCCGAGCGAGGAGTCCAGCAGGGCGCCGCCGGCCGCGGCGAAGACCTTGGCGACGTTGTCCCAGCCGAGGCCGTCCTTGCCGAAGACGTCGTCCTGCCCGAGCCGGTTGAGGATGCCGGCGGCCGGCAGCACGGCCACCGGCAGCTGGAGCGAGCGGCCCATCTTCTGGAGCCCGCCGTAGAAGGTGTGCCACCACGTCGTCCGCGGGGCCGCCGTGGCGCCTGCCGAACTCATCCTTCGCCTCCGAGTGCCGTTGCCGTCCGGGAGTGCAGTGGCCGTCCGGTGGCCCCGGCGGGACCCTCGGGCGGGGACCGGGAACACCCGGGGCCCTTCCTGCGTTCATCGGAGTACACGTATATTGGTGTAGACCACTTGTGGACGCAGGTCGCGTGGACGCAGGCCGCGCGCCGGGAGGCGAGCCCCACTGCTCGTCATCCTCGGGGGGCGATCCGGGGCATGCGCGTCGAGATGGGCCGAAAGTGGACTAACGTGACATATCGGTCCGGATCGCGTCATGCTGGTCGCGCTGCTCCGACAGCACGCCACGGCACGACCGACCACTGACCCCGCGTCACCAGGGACCGAGGTCACCGCGCAGGACGGCACCCGGCAGAGCAGCCGACGGGCCGAGACAGAGGGAGAAAGCAATGGCCAGCAAGGCTGAGAAGATCGTCGCCGGTCTGGGCGGCATCGACAACATCGAAGAGGTCGAGGGCTGCATCACCCGCCTGCGCACCGAGGTCAAGGACGCCTCCCTCGTCGACGAGGCCGCGCTGAAGGCCGCCGGCGCCCACGGCGTCGTCAAGATGGGCACCGCGATCCAGGTCGTCATCGGCACCGACGCCGACCCGATCGCCGCCGACATCGAGGACATGATGTGAGCTGAGCCCCGCCAGGCTCGCTCCACCCGGCCCGCCGACCCCTCCGGTCGGCGGGCCGCGGCACGTCCGGGCACTGCCGGCCCCCGTCCCCCGCCCGTCCCCCGCCCGTCCCCCGCCCGTCCCCCGCCCGCGACCGGCCGGGACGCCCCGGGACGTACCGGAAGCACCCGCCACAACCGACTACGCTCGGTGCCTATGTCACGCATCGACGGCCGCACCCCCGACCAGCTCCGCCCCGTCACCATCGAACGGGGCTGGAGCAAGCACGCCGAAGGCTCCGTCCTCATCTCCTACGGCGACACCAAGGTGCTGTGCACCGCCAGCGTCACCGAGGGCGTCCCGCGCTGGCGCAAGGGCAGCGGCGAGGGCTGGGTCACCGCCGAGTACTCCATGCTCCCGCGCGCCACCAACACCCGCGGCGACCGCGAATCCGTCAAGGGCCGCCTCGGCGGACGCACCCACGAGATCAGCCGGCTCATCGGCCGCTCGCTGCGCGCCGTCGTCGACCACCGCGCCCTCGCCGAGAACACCATCGTCCTCGACTGCGACGTCCTCCAGGCCGACGGCGGCACCCGCACCGCCGCCATCACCGGCGCCTACGTCGCCCTCGTCGACGCCATCGGCTGGGCCCGCGACCGCAAGCTGCTGCGCGCCAAGGGCAAGCCGATCACCGGCGGGGTCAGCGCCGTCAGCGTCGGCATCATCGACGGCGTCCCGATGCTCGACCTCCGGTACGAGGAGGACGTCCGCGCCGAGACCGACATGAACATCGTCTGCACCTCCGACGGCCGCTTCGTCGAGGTCCAGGGCACCGCCGAAGGCGCCCCCTTCGACCGCGCCCTGCTCGACCAGCTGCTGGACCTCGGCACCCTCGGCTGCGCCGAGCTCGACGAGGTCCAGCGCAAGGTCCTCGGCGAGCTGGAGGGCTGACGCCCATACCCCCGAGATACCGGTTCCGTTTCGGTTTCCGGAAAACCCCCGGGCTCCGGACCAGGCCGCTGTACACGCCGGGTCCGGAGCCCGTACGGTTCCCGCAGCACCCCGTTCCGGGAACCGCGCACCGCCCAGCGCGCGTCCTTCCCACCCGGAGACCCGCGCACCCAGGAGGACCGGATGGCCCAGAGCATCGCCCGACCCGCCATGCTCGCCGTGGCCGGCCTGATCGCCATCCTCCCGCTCAGCGCGGTCAGTTGCTCCGCCGCCCAGAAGGCGCTCGACTGCGGCAACACCGCCGTCAAGATCACCGGGGACATCAACGAGGTCAGCAACGCCTACAGCAACGCGAACAACGACGCGGCCGCCGCCGGGCAGTCGCTGCAGAAGCTCAAGAACGACCTCGACCAGCTGGGCAAGAACTCCAAGGACACCGACGTCGCCCAGGCCATCACCGACCTCAGCACCCAGGTCGACAAGGTCCAGCAGGCCGTCAACAACAAGCAGGTGCCGGACTTCAAGCCGCTCGGCGACGCCGCCTCCAACCTCACCAAGGTCTGCACCGGCTGACGCGGGGTCACCCGGGTTCACACGGGAGCCTGTGGCCTGTCCGTTTAGGGTGGGTCCATGACCACTCGACTCATCCTCGCCACCCGAAACCAGCACAAGGTCGCCGAACTGCGCGACATCCTCGGCGACGCCGGCCTGGACGTCGAACTGGTCGGCGCCGACGCTTACCCGGAGATCCCCGACGTCCCGGAGACCGGCGTCACCTTCGCCGAGAACGCCCTGCTCAAGGCCCACGCCCTGGCCCGCGCCACCGGCCTGCCGGCCGTCGCCGACGACTCCGGCCTCTGCGTCGACGTCCTGGGCGGCGCCCCCGGCATCCTCTCCGCCCGCTGGTCCGGCAAGCACGGCGACGACCGCGCCAACCTCGACCTGCTGCTCGCCCAGCTCTCCGACATCGCCCCCGAACACCGCGGCGCCCACTTCTTCTGCGCCGCCGCCCTCGCCCTGCCGGACGGCACCGAACGCGTCGTCGAGGGCCGCCTCCTCGGCACCCTGCGCACCGCCCCGGCCGGCGACGGCGGCTTCGGCTACGACCCGATCCTCCAGCCCCTCGGCCAGACCCGCACCTGCGCCGAACTCACCCCCGCCGAGAAGAACGCCATCAGCCACCGCGGCCAGGCCTTCCGCGCCCTCGCCCCGGTACTCCGCGAGCTCATCGGCTGACGCCCGACCCCGCGACCCCGCGAACGCCGAAGGCCCGCCCGGAGTGATCTCCGGGCGGGCCTTCGATTCGAAGCCCAATGCGGCCTGAGGGACTCGAACCCTCACGGGATTTCTCCCACGGGCACCTAAAACCCGCGCGGCTGCCGATTACGCCAAGGCCGCAAGGCCTTCAGTCTAGGGGCTCGCGAGGTGCGGGAACACCGCCATTTCGGCTTGTGGCGTCGCCCTGGCGAACGCGGTCGGGGGACTCCGTGCGGCGGTTCCTGTTCCGCCTGCAGTAGGTGTCCGTGACGGCGTGGCAGTTCGGGCAGAGCAGTCGCAGGTTGTCCGGCCGGTTGTCGGACCAGTCCCCGTTGATGTGGTCCACCTCCAAGGTCAGCGGTCGCCCCTGCCACTCGGGCCCGGTGCCGCAGCCCTCGCAGAGCTCCGGCCGGCCGAGTTCGGCCAGCGCGACGCGGATGCGGGAGCCGGGCAGCCGCTTCGCCTCGGGTGGCCGCTGGACCAGGACCTCCGCGGGGGAGAGCCGCCGGGTCGAGTGCTTGCCGCGATTGTGGGCCTGCCCGGTGAAGTGCGAGATGTCTATGCCGAGGGCCTTGATCCGGCGCCCGATGTGGGCCTGGGTGCCGCCGGCCTGGCGGAGCTGAAGGTGACGCACCGTCCCGGCGATGCTGTGCGAGGCGTCGACGGCCTCCTGGAGGAGCTCGCGGGTGTAGACGCTTCCTCCGGGGCGGAAGTGCGAGGTGTCGATGGCGTACTCGGTCAGCTTGCGGCGCAGGTACTTGCGCCGGTCCTTGTTCGGCTTCTTGCCGAGTGCGACGAGCATCTCGTCGAGCGAGGCGGCGGTCGCGGCGGTCTGCGCGAGCAGTGCACGGGTGTATTCGACGGCCATGGTTCTCCCCTTCGGGCTGGTGTGTGCCCGTCCCCCGTGTGTGCGAACGATCGTGGGGGCGTTCGGTTACGGCCTTGCCGGACGTGGGTCGGGGCGGGTGTGGAGGCGGGGGTGTCGGTGATCGGCTGTTCGATGGGTGGGGTTGGGGAATTGATTGCCAATTGGTACAGACCTATTGACCTATGTGGTTCAGACCACATAGCTTCGGCGCCAATCTGCTTTCCCCCACGTGCGTGCTCCCCCAGGCACGCGCCGGCACTCTGCCCGGAGGACCGAGTGTTGATCCGATCCATGGCGGAGCGGCGTCCCACCGCTGCCCGTCGGTCCACGAGCCCGCCGGCCCGCGCCGGCCTGGCCTCGCTGGCGGCCGCCGGTCTGGCCGGCCTGCTGGTGGCCACGCTGGGCGCGGCGCCCTCCCAGGCGTCCGCCGCCGTCGACAACGCCGCCTGTCGGCCGGACGGCCTCTATGCCACGCCCGGTGTCGACGTCCCGTACTGCAGCGTCTACGACACCAACGGCCGCGAGAAGATGGGCGCGGACCACCAGCGCCGCATCATCGGCTACTTCACCGGCTGGCGCACCGGCAAGGACGGCACCCCGCCGTACCTGGTCAGCGACGTCCCGTGGGACAAGGTCACCCACCTCAACTACGCCTTCGGCCACGTCGGTTCGGACAACAAGCTGTCCGTCGGCACCGACAACGACAAGAACGAGGCCACCGGCATCTCGTTCCCCGGCGTGCCCGGTGCGGAGCTCGACCCGTCGCTGCCCTACAAGGGCCACTTCAACCTGCTGACGAAGTTCAAGAAGCAGTACCCGAACGTCAAGACCCTCATCTCGGTGGGCGGTTGGACGGAGACCGGCGGGTACTTCGGCGACGACGGCAAGCGCGTCAACTCCGGCGGCTTCTACTCGATGACCGTCAATCCGGACGGCAGCGTCAACCAGGCGGGCATCGACACCTTCGCCACCTCGGCCGTCGACTTCGTCAAGAAGTACGGCTTCAACGGCGTCGACGTCGACTACGAGTACCCGACCTCGATGAAGGACGCGGGCAACCCGCTGGACTGGCAACTCGCCAACAGCAAGCGCGGCTCGCTGGCCAAGGGCTACGCCGCGCTGATGAAGACCCTGCGCGAGAAGCTGGACCGGGCCGGCGCCGCCGACGGCCGGCACTACCTGCTCTCGGTCGCGGCCCCGTCCTCGGGCTACCTGCTGCGCGGCATGGAGACCTTCCAGGTGGCGCAGTACCTGGACTACGTCAACATCATGTCGTACGACCTGCACGGCGCCTGGAACAAGTACGTCGGCCCGAACGCCTCGCTGTACGACGACGGCAAGGACGGCGAGCTGGCGGCGGCCAACGTCTACGGCACCGCCCAGTACGGCGGCATCGGCTACCTCAACGCCGACTGGTCGTACCACTACTTCCGCGGCGCGATGCCCGGCGGCCGGGTCAACGTCGGCCTGCCGTACTACACCCGCGGCTTCAAGAACGTCCAGGGCGGCACCAACGGCCTCTGGGGCACCGCCCCGGCGACCACCTGCCCGGTCGGCGCAGGACTGACCTCCTGCGGTGACGGCGCGGTCGGCATCGACAACATCTGGAACGACAAGGACGACGCGGGCAAGGAGTCCCCGGCCGGGTCGAACCCGATGTGGCACGCGAAGAACCTGGAGAAGGGCGTCCTGCCCGACTACCTGGCCAAGTACGGCGTGACGGACACCGCCCTGCGGGGCAGTTACGTCCGCAACTACAGCTCCTCGCTGGTCGCGCCGTGGCTGTGGAACGACACCAAGAAGGTCTTCCTGTCCACCGAGGACGAGCAGTCGGTGGGCGCCAAGGCCGACTACATCGTCAACCAGGGCGCCGGCGGCGCGATGATCTGGGAGCTCGCGGGCGACTACCGGTGGGACGCCGCCGCCAACGGCGGCAAGGGCCAGTACGTGCCCGGCAACACGCTGACCTCGCTGATGTACGACAAGTTCAAGGCGGCCTCGCCGTACGGCGCGATCCGTTCGACCACGGCGCTGCCGCAGCAGACCCTGCCGGTCGACGTGTCGTTCACCAACTTCGCGCTGGGCGACTCGAACTACCCGATCAACCCGAAGATCCACATCGTCAACAACTCGGCGCTGACCCTGCCGGGCGGCACGGAGTTCCAGTTCGACTACGGCAACTCGGCCCCGGGCAACGCCAAGGACCAGTCCGGCTTCGGCCTGACGGTGATCAAGCAGGACCACACCGGTCCGAACACGGGCGGCCTCAAGGGCACCTACAACCGGGTCTCGGTCAAGCTGCCCGGCTGGCAGTCGCTCGCCCCGGGCGCCTCGGTCGACCTGGACTTCGTCTACTACCTGCCGGTGTCCACCCCGTCCAACTGGACGGTCAACGTGGGCGGCACGCTGTACGGCCTCAAGGGCGACCTGACCCGCGGTGCGGTGGACGGCGGTACGACGCCTCCGACGACGCCTCCCACGACGCCGCCGACCACTCCGCCCACGACGCCGCCCACGACGCCCCCGACGACGCCGGCCGGTTGCGCGGGTGCGCCGGGCTGGGACGCGGGCACCACCTACGCCACCCCGACCAAGGTCTCCTGGAAGGGCCACTACTACCAGAACAAGTGGTGGACCAAGGGCGAGGACCCGAGCGCGAGCGGCGCCTGGGGCGTCTGGAGCGACCTCGGCGCCTGCTGACCTGACGGCAGCGGTCGCCCGAGGTGAGAGACGGCGGTGGCGGTGCACCCGGTCGGGGGGTGCGCCGCCACCGCTGCGCCGTGCGGGCGGCCCCGCGTCGGGGTCGCCCCGCGTCGGGGTCAGGCCGCGTCGGGGTCAGGCCGCCTCGACCTTGAGGTCGCGCAGCAGCTTGGCCACGTGGCCGGTCGCCTTCACGTTGTACAGCGCGTGCTCGACCTTGCCCTGCTCGTCCACGATCACGGTGGAGCGGATCACGCCGGTGACGGTCTTGCCGTACAGCTTCTTCTCGCCGAACGCGCCGTAGGCCTCCAGCACCTTCTTCTCCGGGTCGGAGAGCAGGGTGACCTTGAGGTCCTCGGCCTCGCGGAACTTGCCGAGCTTCTCCGGCTTGTCCGGCGAGATGCCGATGACGTCGTAGCCGGCGCCGGCGAAGACCTCCAGGTTGTCGGTGAAGTCGCAGGCCTGCTTGGTGCAGCCGGGGGTGAGCGCGGCCGGGTAGAAGTAGACGATCACCTTGCGGCCGAGGTGGCCGGCGAGGGACACCTCGTTGCCGTCGGCGTCGGGCAGGGTGAAGGCGGGCGCGGTGTCACCGGGCTGGAGACGCTCACTCACGGGGGTTTCTCCTGGTGCTGGGCGGGCAGTCGTACCACGGCCAACTTACCCCCGATGGTGGGTAGGGCCGCGCGGCCCCGCGTGCCAGCTGACACACTGGGTCAGTCGCACAGGACAACATCAGTGAATGGGGTGGCCCGAGTGGGCGAGGCGAGCACTACGGACAAGTCGGCGCGGACGACCGCCCAGATCGAGGCGGACATCACCCGCACCCGCACCCAGCTGGCGGCGACCCTGGACGAGCTCGCCATGCGGGTGCACCCGACCACCATCTCCGCCCAGGTCAAGGCGAAGACCGTGGCCGCGGTCGAGGAGAAGGCCGGCCGGGCGTACGTGGCGGCCAGCGGGCTGGTCGAGCAGGCCCGCGCGCAGTTCGTGGACGAGAAGGGGCAGCCGCGCAAGGAGCGGATCGTCCCGGCCGCCCTGGTCGGCGTCGGCCTGGTGCTGCTGGTCGCCTCGGCGCGCAAGCGCCGCAAGGGCTGACCCGCGGCAGCACGCCTGCGGGAGTACTACGCCTGCGGGGGCACCGCGCCTGCGGGCCGGGCACCGCGTGCCCGGCCCGCCGTCCCGTGCCCCGGGACCGGGCTGGCGTCACGCAGCGCGCCCGGGAGCGGTACCGTCGGGATCGTGAGCACCAACGACGAACCCACCCAGCACTCCCTCCTCGTCGAGAGCGACCTGCCGCGTCACGACCGGTTGGGCGAGAAGCTGCCGATCAAGATGCTGCACGACCGCGTGCTGGTGAAGACCGAGGCCGGCGAGGGCGAGCGCCGCTCCACCGGCGGCATCCTCATCCCGGCGACCGCCGAGATCTCCAAGCGCTGCGCCTGGGCCGAGGCGGTCGCGGTCGGCCAGAGCGTGCGCTCCGTGGAGCCCGGCGACCGGGTACTGTACGACCCCGAGGACAAGCTGGAGGTCGAGGTCCGCGGCGCGACCTACGTCCTGCTGCGCGAGCGCGACCTCCACGCGGTGGCCGCGATGCGCTTCGGCGACACCGAGGGCTCGACGGGGCTCTACCTGTGAGCTACCGAGCGGCTTCGGAGAAAGGGGACGGCATGGCTGGGCGCTCTTCGGTCGACTTCGGCGGGACGGCTCCGCGGGTGCGGGGGCTGGACGGCGTGCGGTGGATCCACGGCTCCGAGTCGGCGAAGCACAACACGGACCCGGACATCCAGGTCCACGCGTACGACGAGCACACCGTGATCCTGCGGCAGAACAAGGCGGTCAACTACGAGGCGCCGTTCCTGTTCCTGCTGTTCGGCAACGAGCGGGCGGTGCTGATCGACACCGGGGCCACCGCGTCGGCGGAGTTCTTCCCGCTGCGGGAGACGGTCGACGGGCTGGTCGCGGCCTGGCTGGAGCGCAACCCGCGGGACGGGTACGAGCTGTTGGTGCTGCACACCCACGCGCACGGCGACCATGTCGCGGGGGACGGGCAGTTCGCGGACCGTCCGGACACCGTGCTGGTGGGGGCGGACCGGGCGACGGCCTGGGCGTGGTTCGGGTTCGACGAGGACGCGGAGGCGGTGGCCCGGGTCGACCTCGGGGGCCGGGTGCTGGAGTGCCTGGCGACGCCGGGGCACCACGAGGCGGCGGTGACGTTCTTCGACCCGTGGACCGGCTTCCTGCTGACCGGCGACACGGTCTATCCCGGGCGGCTCTACATCCAGGACTGGGCGGCCTTCGGGCGCTCGATCGGGCGGCTGGTGGAGTTCTGCGAGGGCCGGGCGGTCACCCATGTGCTCGGCTGCCACATCGAGATGAGCGTGAAGCCGGGGGTGGACTACCCGATCCGGTACACCTACCAGCCGTACGAGGCCCCGCTGGAGCTGACCGTCGATCATCTGCGGGAGATCCGGGCGGCCCTGGCGGAGATCGGCGACGTGCCGCAGCGCCGGGTGTTCCCGCTGTTCATCCTGTCGCCCAACACCTGAGCCCGGTCGGGGCCGCGGCCCGACGCCCGGCGGCTGTCGGTGACGGATCGTAGGATCCGCTCATGGTGAGCAGCGGGGCGGTGGCGATCGACGACGGGCAGCGGCGGGCGCGGCTCGGGCGGCGGCAACTGCTGGCGCCGGCCGGGCGGGTGGCGCGGGTGGAGGAGGTGGCCGACGCGGTCGTCGGGCTGCACGCCACCGACGCGGCGACGGTGTACCTGTCGGCGTGCGCGCGGTTGCGGGAGCCCTCGGCGGCGGAGGTGGAGCGGGCGCTGTACGAGGACGTCTCGCTGGTGAAGCTGCTGTCGATGCGGCGGACGCTCTTCGCGGTGACGGAGGAGTTCGCGCCGTACGTGAGCGCGGCGGCGGCGCGGCCGATCGCGCTGAAGGAGCGGGCGACGCTGCTGAAGCACCTCGGGGAGTTCGCCGAGGGGTGGAGCGCGGCGCGGCTGGCGGAGACCGAGCGGGCGGTGCTGGCGGCGCTCGCGGTGCGCGGTGAGGCGACGACGGCGGAGCTGGGCGCGGACGTGCCGGCGATGCGCGAGACGATGGTGATGTCGGCGGGCAAGCCGTACGAGGCGAAGCAGAGTGTGGGGAGCCGGCTGCTGCGGATGTTGGCCTCGGACGGGCATGTGCGGCGTTCCCGGCCGCGGGGGTCGTGGCTGAGCAGCAGCTATCCGTGGGCGCCGGTGGAGCAGTGGCCGGAGCTGCCGGAGCGGGAGGCGAAGGCGGAGGTGGTGCGGCGCTGGCTGGCGGCGTACGGGCCGGGGTCGGTCGAGGACGTGAAGTGGTGGACGGGCTGGACGCTCGGGGCCGTCCGCGGGGCGCTGGCCGAGGTGGGCGCGGTGGAGGTGGCCCTGGCCGGCGGGGTGGTGGGTCTGGTGCTGCCGGGGGACGAGGGGCCGGTGGCGGAGCCGGAGCCGTGGGCGGCGCTGCTGCCGGGGCTGGATCCGGCGGTGATGGGGTGGCGCGGGCGGGACTGGTACCTGCGGCCGGGGGATGTGCCGGCGCTGTTCGACCGGGCGGGGAACGCGGGGCCGACGGTGTGGTGGTGCGGCCGGGTGGTGGGCGGCTGGGCGCAGCGGGCGGACGGTGAGGTGGTGTGGCGGCTGTTCGAGGACGTGGGGGCGGAGGCGGTGGCGGCGATCGTGGGGGAGGCGGAGCGGTTGCGGGGCTGGTTGGGGGAGGTCCGGGTGACGCCGCGGTTCCGGACGCCGTTGGAGCGCGAGCTGGTGGCCTGAGTGGCCTGAGTGACCAGCGACTCCGGGGCGGGTGGGTCAGGACGGGGGCGGGGTGGCCGCTTCGGCGGTGGCCGGGGGCTTGGCGGCGGTGGTGGCGGCGGCCCGGGGGTGCGGGTCGGTTCCGGGGCCTTGCTGGGCGCGGTGGTGGCCGGTTCGGCGGTGGGCCGCGCGGTGCTGGGCCGCGGGCTGGGGGAGGTCTGCGACTGCGCGGGTTCGGGCCGGGTGGTCGCCGCGGGGGCGGTCGGCTCGGGGGTGATGATCGTGATCTCCGGTGCCGGCTCGGGGCTGTCGGGGCCGGTGGTCGCGGTGGGCCGGCGGGGGCCGGACGGGGCCGGGGCGGTGGGGACCGTCGCTCCGCCGGTGGTGCCCGCCGGCGGCGACGGGGCGGGGGCGGTGGTGGCGGACGGGGAGGCGGAGGCCGGGGTGGTGGTGGTCGGGGTGCCGCTGGCGCCGCCGGTGCCGGGCTGGCTGTTGCCCTCGGTGGGCTGGAGGTCGAAGGACTGGACGACGGTGCCGTCCAGGACGTCGTCCATGTAGGTGGTCCAGATCCGGGTGGGGAAGGCGCCGCCGTTGATCCGGGCGTAGCCGGCGGTGCCGGCCAGCGGCTCCTTGGCGTGGGTCTTCGGGTTCTCCCGGAAGAGGCCGACGGTGGTGGCGAGTTCGGGGGTGTAGCCGGCGAACCAGGCGGAGAGGTTGGCGTCGGTGGTGCCGGTCTTGCCGGCGGCGGGGCGGCCGAGTCCGAGGGCGGCGGCGCCGGTGCCGCGCGGGCCGACGACCTCGCGCAGGACGTCGGTGACGGCGTCGGCGGTGCCCCGGTCGAGGGCGGGGGAGCCGGGGTGGTCGGGCAGGGCCGGTACGTCGACCGGGCCGGTGCCGGGGTTGACCCGGGCGAGCTCGGTCACCGACCAGGGCCGGTGGGCCTCGCCGTGGTTGGCGAGGGCGGCGTAGACGCCGGCCAGGTCGAGGGCGCTGGGGGTGGCGGTGCCGAGGGTCATCGAGGTGTTGGCCGGGTCCATGCCGGGCACGTCGGCCGGGATGCCGAGCCGGATGGCGGTCTCCCGGACGTGGTCGAGTCCGGCGTCCACGCCCTCCTGGGCGTAGACCGAGTTGACGGATCTGACCATGGCCTGGCGCAGGGTGATGGGCCCGTAGTCGATGTCGTCCTCGTTGGGCGGCGCGTAGGGGGTGGGGCCGTCGGTGACGGGGCGTTCGCTGGTGCCGTCGTAGCGGGTCTCGGTGGTGATCGGCAGGCCGTCGGCGCTGGTGCGCTGGGAGGTGAGGCCGGCGGCGAGGTCGATCGGTTTGAAGGTGGAGCCGATCTGGTTGTCCTGGCGCAGCGCGTCGTTGTAGGGCTGTCTGGCGTAGTCGGGTCCGCCGTAGACGGCGACGACGCGGCCGGTGTCGGGTTCGACGGAGGCGCCGGCCACCCGGACGTCGGTGTCGGTGGCGGGGCGGGCGACGGGGTCGAGTTCGGCGGTGAGTTCGTCGTGGACGGCGCGGGCGAGGGCGTCCTGCTTGTCCTGGTCGAAGGTGGTGGTGATGCGCCAGCCGCCGGCCTTGAGGGTGGCGGAGTCGAGGACGCGGTTGGTGACCAGGTAGTCGTCGGCGACGCCGACCAGGTAGCCGGCCTGGCCGGACAGGCCGGTGGCGGGCTGCGGGTCGATCGGGTCGGGGAAGGTGATCGCGGCGCGGTCGGTGGCGCTGAGGAAGCCGAGCTGGACCATGCCGTCGAGGGTGTAGTGCCAGCGGGCGAGAGCCCGGTCGCGGTTGGCGGGGGTGGCGGTCTTGACGTCGTACGCGCTGGGCGCCTGGAGCAGGGCGGCGAGGTAGGCGCTCTGAGGGAGGGTGAGTTCGGAGACGTCGACGCCGTAGTAGGCGCGGGCGGCGCTCTGGATGCCGTAGGCGCCGCGGCCGAAGTAGCTGGTGTTGAGGTAGCCGGCGAGGATCTCGTCCTTGCCGCGCTGCTGGTCGACCTTGAGGGCGATGAGGAGTTCGCGGCCCTTGCGTTCGATGGTTTGGCTCTGGGTGAGGTAGTAGTTCTTGACGTACTGCTGGGTGATGGTGGAGCCGCCCTGCGTGCCCTTGCCGGTGAGGGTGTTCCAGCCGGCCCGGACCATGCCCGCCAGGTCGATGCCGCGGTTCTGGTAGAAGGTGCGGTCCTCGGCGGCGACGACGGCCTGCCGGGTGTTGACGGGGATCCGCTCGATGGCGACGTCGGTGCGGTTGACGGTGCCGGTGCGGGCGATCTCGGTGACGCCGTCGGCGTAGAGGTAGACGTTGCTCTGGGCGACGGCCTGGGCGTTGGGGTCGGGCAGCGGGACGATGACGTAGAGCACCGCGAAGGCGCCGATGGCGAGCAGCAGGACGGCGAGCACGGCGCCGAGGCAGAGCCGCCAGGTGGGCAGCAGCCGCCGCCAGAGCGGCAGGGCGCGGCGCGCCTCGCGGCGGGCGGCCCGCCTGGCCCGGCGGCGGGTGCTCATGGTCATGCCGCGATTATGTGCTATTTGACCGTGGATCAGACGGTGGGACGGCTCCGGGCCGTGGGGAAATAACCGGGTGCGCACCGGATGCCGCGGCGGTACGGTGAAAGGTGCAAACGACATAGCGCGGCCACTTCGGGCTCCGGCCCGGTGAAGCCCCGCCCGCCAGGCCCGGTACCCCCGGGGGACGGCGGTCGGAGCCGGTCCGGCATGCGCTGACGCGGGCAGGGGCCTCCCTGTGCCGCCATTTGTCGATAAGGAGACAATATGCAGAAGGCTGAGCTCCATCCCCCCGATCCCGCCGGCGACGCACCCGGCGCCCCGTACCCGGGCGCCGCGCCGTGGCCGGGCGCCGCCGCGCTGCGCCTCTACGCGGCCGTCGTCCGCGGCGCGTTCCGGCGCTTCTCGACCTACCGGGCCGCCAGCCTGGCCGGCGCCTTCACCAACACCGTCTTCGGCTTCATCCTCGCCTCCACCTTCCTCGCCCTCTGGCAGGCCCGGCCCGGCCTCGGCGGCTACGACGAGGTCACCGCCGTCACCTACATCTGGGTCAGCCAGGGGCTGCTGGTCACCGTCGCCGTCATGGGCGGCGGCTTCCAGGACGACGTCCAGGAGCGGTTCCGCAGCGGCGACATCGCCATCGACCTCTACCGCCCGGTGGACTTCCAGGGCTGGTGGCTGGCGACCGACCTCGGCCGGGCCGGCTTCCACCTGCTCGCCCGGGGCGTGCCGCCGGTGCTGGTCGGCGCCCTGGTCTTCCGCACCCGGCTGCCCGAACACCCGCTGACCTGGGTGCTGTTCCTGCTCGCCACCCTGCTGGCGGTGGTGGTCAGCTTCGGGCTGCGCTTCCTCGTCTCGCTCACCGGCTTCTGGCTGCACGACTCGGAGGGCGTGCGCTCGGTGGCGCTGGTGGTGTCGATGTTCTTCTCCGGCATGCTGCTGCCGCTCGCGCTCTTCCCCGGACTGCTCGGCGAGCTCGCCCCGCTGCTGCCCTGGGCGGCCCTGGTCAAGGTGCCCACCGACGTGTTCCTGGAGCGCGTCACCGGCACCGGACTGCTCCGCGCGTTCGGCTTCCAGCTCGCCTGGGCCGCGGCCCTGCTCGCGGCCGGCCGCCTGCTCCAGCTGCTGGCGACCCGCAAGGTGGTGGTCCAGGGTGGCTGACCGGACCGTCGTGACCCGGGTACCCCGCACCGCCGTCACCCGTGAGTCGCCCGTCACCCGTGAGTCGCCCGCCGCCCGGACGGCGTGGGCGGTGCGCTCCTGGTGGCTCGCCGCCGCCATGTGGACCAGGGCGATCATGTCCTACCGGGCGTCGTTCGTGATGATGCTCGGCGCCAACCTCGTGGTCACCTTCCTCGACTTCGCGGTGCTCGTCCTGATGTTCCAGCACACCGACACGCTCGGCGGCTGGACCCTGCCCGAACTCGGCTTCCTCTACGGCACCTCGGCGCTGTCCCTCGGCCTGGCGAACCTCTTCGTCGGCTCGATCGACGCCCTCGGCGAGCGGATCCGCACCGGCACGCTCGACATCATGCTGGTCCGGCCCGCCCCGGCGCTCGCCCAGCTGTGCGCCGAGCGGTTCTCGCTGCGCCGGCTCGGCCGGCCCGCCCAGGCGCTGGCCGTGCTGATCTGGTCGCTGGCGGTGCTGGACGTCCACTGGACCTGGGACCGGGTGCTGCTGATGCCCGTCCTGGTGGTCTGCGGCACCCTCATCTTCTCCGCGGTCTTCATCGGCTTCGCCAGCCTCCAGTTCTGGTGGGGCGAGGCCAAGGAGCTGCAGAACTCCTTCACCTACGGCGGCGCCACCGTGCTGCAGTACCCGCCGACCGTGTTCGCCAAGGAGCTCGTCGCCGGCACCGTCTTCGGCGTGCCGCTGGCCTTCGTCAACTGGCTGCCCGCGCTGCGGATCCTCGACCAGCCCGACCCGCTGGGCCTGCCCGCCGCCTTCCAGTACGCCTCGCCGCTCGCCGCCGTCCTCTCCCTGGCCGCGGCCGGCCTGGCCTGGCGCGCCGGACTGCGCGCCTACCGCGGCGCCGGCGGCTGACCCCTCCCCCCCCGACTCTGAGGAGCACCATGGCACTGATCGAACTCGACGACGTCCGCCGTACCTTCACCGTCCGCGCCAGGACCGGCCGGCTGCGACGGGAGAAGCGTGAGGTGCGCGCCGTCGACGGGCTGACCTTCACCGTCGAGGCCGGCGAGTGCGTCGGCTACATCGGCCCCAACGGCGCCGGCAAGTCCACCACCGTCAAGATGCTCACCGGCATCCTCGTCCCCACCGCCGGGCGGCTGCGCGTCGCCGGCGTCGACCCGGCCCGCGAACGGGTCGCCCTGGCCCGGCGGATCGGCGTCGTCTTCGGGCAGCGCACCACCCTCTGGTGGGACCTCCCGCTGCGCGACTCCTACGAACTGGCCCGCCGGCTCTACCGGATCCCCGACCACCGGTACCGCGCCAACCTGGAGCGCTGCGTCGAACTGCTCGACCTGGGCGCGCTGCTCGACACGCCCGTCCGCCAGCTCTCGCTCGGCCAGCGGATGCGCGGCGACCTCGCCGCGGCCCTGCTGCACGACCCGCGGGTGCTCTACCTCGACGAGCCGACCATCGGCCTGGACGTGGTCAGCAAGGGCAAGGTGCGGGAGTTCCTGCGCGAGGTCAACCGCGAGCGCGGCACCACCGTGCTGCTCACCACCCACGACCTCACCGACATCGAGCAGCTCTGCGACCGGGTCATGGTGATCGACCACGGCCGGGTGGTGTACGACGGCGGTCTTGACGGCCTGCACGCGGTCGGCGACAGCGAGCGGACCCTGGTCGTCGACCTGGCCGGGACCCACCCGCCGATCGAGGTGCCGGGCGCCCGGGTGGTCCGGGTGGAGGGCCCGCGCCAGTGGCTGGCCTTCCCCGCGCAGCAGAGCGCGGCTCCGGTGGTGGCCGCCGTCGCCGCCCGCTACCCGCTGGTCGACCTGTCGGTGCGGGAGCCGGCGATCGAGGACGTGATCGCCCGGATGTACGCCGAGGTCGCCATCGGCTGAGCCGCTGTCGTGGTCGCCGTCGCGGTCGGCCGAGCGTTCGCCGAGGTCGTCGTCGGCCGACCGTTCGCCGGTCGGTCCGGCGTTCGATCCCGCCTCGCTCGTGCGGGTGGTGCACGTGACCCCGTGGCGCGCCGCCGAGTTGACGTTTCATCGCTCGGCGACGCGCCGCCCCGACCCGCTCCGCGGAGGGCGCGCCCGGCCGGGCGGAAACCGTTCGGCGACCCGCGCACCGGAGGGCAGCGCCCGATGACCGTACCCGATGTGACCGTGGTGATCGCGGTCTACAACACCATGCCGTACCTGACCGCCTGCCTGGATTCGCTGGTCCGGCAGACGGTCGGGCACGCGCGCATGGAGGTGGTCGCGGTCGACGACGGCTCCACGGACGGCGGCGGCGAACTGCTCGACCGCTACGCGGCCCGCCACCCCGGCCTGTTCCACGTCGTCCACCAGTCCAACTCCGGCGGCCCGGCCGCCCCGACCAACCGCGGCCTGGCGCTCGCCCGCGGCCGGTACGTGCTCTTCCTCGGCGCCGACGACTGGCTCGGCGACGAGGCCCTGGAGCGGATGGTGACCTCCGCCGACGGCTGGCAGTCGGACGTCCTGATCCCCAAGCAGGTCGGGGTGAACGGGCGGCTCGTCCCGCAGGGCATCTTCGACACCACCGCCGCCTCGGTCGGCTTCGAGGACTCCGCGCTGGCCTGGGCGCTCGCCGACACCAAGCTGTTCCGGCTCGACCTGATCCGGCGGTACGACCTGGTGCGCCAGGAGGAGCTCAAGGTCTACTCCGACCAGCCCTTCACCCTCGCCGCCTGCCTGCGGGCCCGCCGGATCTCCGTCCTCGCCGACTACGACCACTACTTCCTGGTGCTGCGCGAGGACCGGGGCAACGTCACCCAGCGGGCCGGCGCGCTGGACCGGATCCGCGGCGTCGCGGCGGTGCAGCGGGTGGCCGCAGAGCTGGCCGCACCCGGCGGGCAGCTGGACGCGATCAAGGCGCGGCACTTCGGCTGGGAGGTGCCGCAGCTGCTCCGGGCCGACCTCCTGACCCTGGACGCCGCGCAGCGGGACGAGGTCTGCGCCGGGGTCGGCGAACTCGTCCGGCGGTTCGACGCCCGCGCCGTGTACCACCGGCTCGCCGTGCCCGACCGGGTGCGGCTGGAGCTGGCCGTCACCGGGCAGTACGAGGCGCTGCGCGAGCTGATCGGGTACGAGGCCGAGCACGGCGCGCCGCCGGTCGTGGCCGAGACCGGGGCGGACGCGGTCCGGCGGCGGTACGCGGGCTACCCGGGGTTCCGGGACGGCGCGGTGGGGCTCGCTGACGAGCTGTTCCTGCTGGGGGAGGAGCGGTCGGCGGAGCGTCCGGAGGAGGGTCCGGCTGGGAAGCCGGCTGGGGAGCCGGCGGCCGGTGGTGGGGATCCCGGGCCGGCGGTCGGTGGGGACCCCGGGCCGCCGCCGCCCACCCTGGTGCAGCAGCTCTGGCGCGGCGCGGTGCCCGCCCAGGTGCGCCGTCGGCTGCGCCGCCACCCGGCCTGGGCCCGGCTCGCCGACGCGGTGGCCGCCGGCGGCGCGAAAGGAGGCGGTCGATGAGGCCGTTGACGAGTCCGTCGACGAGTCCGTCGATGAGTCCGCTCGACATCTGCGTGGTGGGCCTCGGCAAGCTCGGCCTGCCGCTCGCCGTCCAGTTCGCCGCCAAGGGCCACCGGGTGACCGGGGCCGACGTCGCCCCGCCGGTCGTCGAGGCGGTGAACCAGGGCCGACCGCCGTTCCCCCGCGAGGCCGGCCTGGACGAGGCGCTCAAGCGGGTGGTCGCCGAGGGGCGGCTGCGCGCCACCACCGACACCGCCGCCGCCGTGGCCGGCGCCGAGGCCGTCGTCCTGGTCGTCCCGCTGGTCACCACCGCCGACGGCACGCCCGACTTCACCCTGCTCGACGCCGCCACCGACGCGGTCGCGGCCGGGCTGCGCCGGGGCGCGCTGGTCAGCTACGAGACCACCCTGCCGGTGGGCGTCACCCGGGACCGCTGGGCGCCGCGACTGGCGGCCGGCTCCGGGCTGACCGCGGGCCGGGACTTCGCCCTGGTCTTCAGCCCCGAGCGGGTCCGCACCGGCCGGGTCTTCGCCGACCTGCGGCGCTACCCCAAGCTGGTCGGCGGCATCGACCCGGCCGCGACCCGGCGGGGCGCCGAGTTCTACCGGGCGGTGCTGGACTTCGACCCGCGCCCCGACCTGGACGCCCTGGGCCGGCCCAACGGGGTGTGGGAGCTGGAGTCCGCCGAGGCGGCGGAGTTCGCCAAGCTCGCCGAGACCACCTACCGGGACGTCAACATCGCGCTGGCCAACCAGTTCGCCCGGTACGCGGACCGGATCGGGGTGGACTTCGCCGCCGTCGCCGACGCCTGCAACTCGCAGCCGTTCAGCCATCTGCACCGGCCGGGCGTCGCCGTCGGCGGGCACTGCATCCCGGTCTACCCGCGGCTCTACCTGTGGAACGACCCCTCGGCGACGGTGGTCCGCGCGGCCCGGGCGGCCAACCTGGAGATGCCGGCGTACGCGGTCGGGGTGCTGGACGGCGCGCTGGACGGCGGCCTGGCCGGGCAGGGCGTGCTGGTGCTCGGCGCCGCCTACCGCGGCGGCGTCAAGGAGACCGCGTACTCGGGGATCTTCCCGCTGGTGGAGGCGGTGCGCGCGGCCGGCGCCCGGCCGTACGTGGCCGATCCGCTGTACCCGGCCGAGGAACTGACGGCCCTGGGCCTGCCCGCGCACCGGGGCGAGCCGGTGGTGGCGGCGGTGCTGCAGGCGGACCACCCGGAGTACCGGGAGCTGGCGCCGGCCGACCTGCCGGGCGTCCGGGTGCTGCTGGACGGCCGGCGGTGCACCGATCCGGACCGCTGGGCGGGCGTGGACGGGGTGCGCCGGATCGTACTCGGGGGCGCCTGACCTGCGGCGCGCGCCCGAGTTGAGGTGCGGGCCGGGGTACGAGGCGGGGCGCTGGCCGGCGTGCGGTGCGGTCGACCGGCGCGCGTTCTCCGGGCGCGCCGTCCGTTCGCGCCGGGCAGCGGGCAGACTGGCGGGGTGAGCGACGAAGCCTTCAGCGGGACCGGCCCCGGGATGCGGTTCACCGCGGCCGACGAGGAGAAGAGACGCGGCGTCCGCCGGATGAAGACCATCGCGACCGGCCTGCTGGCCTTCGCGACCCTGGTCTTCGCCCTGGCCACCTGGGCGAAGGCGGCCGGCGCCGGCGCCTGGGCCGGCTACCTGGCCGCTGCCGCCGAGGCCGGCATGGTCGGCGCGCTGGCCGACTGGTTCGCGGTGACGGCGCTGTTCCGGCGCCCCTTCGGCCTGCCCATCCCGCACACCGCGATCATCCCGACCAAGAAGGACGCCTTCGGCCGGTCGCTCGGCGACTTCGTCGGCGAGAACTTCCTCTCCGGCCGGGTGGTGCGCGAGCGGCTCGCCGCGCTGGGCATCGCCCGGCGGCTGGGCGAGTGGCTGGCCGCGCCCGGCAGCGCCGAGCGGGTCACCAAGGAGGCCTCGGCGGCGCTGCGCGGCGTGCTGGCCGTGCTGCGCGACGAGGACGTGCAGGCGGTCGTCGCCGAGGCGGTGACCCGGCGGGCCGCCGCCACCTCGGTCGCCGAGCCGGCCGGCCGGATGCTCGGCAAGGTGGTCGCGGACGGCGGCCACCACGGGGTGGTCGACCTGATCGCCGTCCGGGTGCACGACTGGCTGACCGAGAACCACGCCGAGGTGGTCCAGCGGGTCACCCAGAAGACCCCCGGCTGGACCCCGCGGTTCATCGACCACCAGGTCGGCGAGCGGGTCTACAAGGAGCTGATGCGGTTCGTCACCGACATCAGGGACGACCAGGACCACCCGGCGCGCGGGGCGATCGACAACTTCCTCGCCGACTTCGCCACCGAGCTGCAGACCGATCCGGAGACCATCGCCCGGGTCGAGCGGGCCAAGGGCGAACTGCTCGCCCGGCCCGAGGTGCAGGACCTCATCGCCTCCACCTGGGCCGCCGTCCGCTCGCTGGTGCTGAACGCCGCCGAGGACGAGGACAGCGAGCTGCGTCGGCGCATCCGCGAGGGCGTGCGGGGCTTCGGCGCCCGCCTGGCCACCGACCCGAAGCTCCAGGCCAAGGCGGACGGCTGGCTGCAGGACGCCGCCCAGTACCTGGTCGAGACCTACCGTGCCGAGATCACCTCGCTGATCTCCGAGACGGTGGCGGGCTGGGACGCCGACGACGCCTCGCGCAAGATCGAGGCCAACGTCGGCCGGGACCTCCAGTTCATCCGGATCAACGGCACGGTGGTCGGCGCGCTCGCCGGACTGCTGATCCACTCGGTGGCGGTCGCGTTCGGCGGCTGAGACACCGGGGGCGTCTCCAAGCCCAGCTTGAGACGCTCCCCGGAACCGGCGGGTCACCTGCGGGAACGCGGTCGGCGCCGGGCGGAGACGCGGTGAGACGGCCGATCACGGTCCACCGACCCCGGCGGCGTGCGCCAGAGTTGCTCCGTCCGACTACCGCCGGTGCGCCGGCGACGTGGACGGCATCGCCGGCGCGGTGCCTCGACGGGCGGCGGGTGGGCGGTGCGCGTACCGGGTGGTGCGGTGAGTGGTGCGGCGGGCGGCACGGGGGTGTGCCCGCCTTATCCTTGCCAGCACCGCCCGGTACACGCGTAGAGGTGCGTGGCGCGGCGGCTCGTCGAGGCAGAGGAAGAAAGGGCACCACCGTGGTCCAGCCGGACGGAAGTCGGATCGGAACCCCCACCAGCACCCCCGCGGAGCCCGCGGACCGCTCCATCGAGGCGTTCATCGCCGCGATGCCCAAGGCGGAGCTGCACGTTCACCACGTCGGTTCGGCCTCGCCCCGGGTGGTCGCCGAACTGGCCGCCCGGCACGCGGGCGGGACGAAGGTGCCCGTCGATCCGGCGGCCCTCGCCGAGTACTTCACCTTCACCGACTTCGCGCACTTCATCGAGGTCTACCTGAGCGTGGTGGACCTGATCCGGGACGCCGAGGACGTCCGCGCCCTGACCTACGGCGTGGCCGAGGACATGGCCCGGCAGAACATCCGCTACGCCGAGCTGACCGTCACGCCGTACTCCTCGGTCAGCCGGGGCATCCCGGACGTCGCCTTCATGGAGGCCATCGAGGACGCCCGCCACCGCGCCGAGAAGGAGCTCGGGGTGGTGCTCCGCTGGTGCTTCGACATCCCCGGCGAGGCCGGTCTGGCGTCCGCCGAGGAGACCGCCCGGCTGGCCGTCGACCTGGCGCCCGAGGGCCTGGTCAGCTTCGGCCTCGGCGGCCCGGAGATCGGCGTGCCGCGCCCGCAGTTCAAGCCGTACTTCGACCGCGCGCGGGCGGCCGGCCTGCGCAGCGTCCCGCACGCGGGCGAGACCACCGGGCCGGAGACGGTCTGGGACGCGCTGCGGGTGCTCGGCGCCGAGCGGATCGGCCACGGCACCCAGGCGGTCAAGGACCCGGCGCTGCTGGATTACCTGGGCGAGCACCGGATCCCGCTGGAGGTCTGCCCGACCTCCAACATCGCCACCCGCGCGGTGGAGCGGATCGAGGACCACCCGATCAAGCGGATGGTCGACGCCGGGCTGCTGGTGACCGTCAACAGCGACGACCCGCCGATGTTCGGCACCGACCTCAACGCCGAGTACGCGGTGGCGGCGCGGCTGCTCGGCCTGGACGAGGCCGGGGTGGCCGGGCTGGCGAAGAACGCCGTGGAGGCGTCCTTCCTCGACGGCGCGGGCAAGGCCCGGCTGGCCGGCGAGATCGACGCCCACCTGGCGCGGTGGCGCCAGCTCTGACCTGCGGTTTCCCGCACCTCCTCGGCCCCGTCGGCAGCTGCCGGCGGGGCCTTCGGTGTCCCGGGCGGGGCCCGTCACCCGGGGTGGCGCCATTCACTCGTTCGAGTGGCGCCATCGCGTGGCGCCAAATCCCTCGACATGGCGCCATCGATGTGCCATGCTCTTGGGCATGGACCTCACGCCGTACGTCGACAACCTCCGGCACGAGCTCGCGGTGGCCGCGGGCGCGGGCGGGGACGAAGCGCGCGCTCTGGCCGAGCGCCTGACCTTGCCGCTGGAGTCGGCCACCCGGCTCACGCTGTTGAACGCGCTCTCCGCCGCGATGGGGGAGGTGACCCGGGAGCTGGCCCCCGGCTCGGTGGACGTCCGGCTGCGCGGGCTGGATCCGGAGTTCGTGGTCACCGCGCCGCCGACCGCCACGTCGTTCCACGGGGCGGAGCCGGCCGGGCCGGGGGCGGTGGCACCGGCGGTGGCGCCACCCGTGGCGCCGTCCGGTGCGGCCGGGGAGGGGGAGGACGGCGCCACCGCCCGGATCAACTTCCGGCTCCCCGGTCACCTCAAGGCCCGGGTCGAGGAGGCCGCCGGGCAGGAGGGCCTCTCGGTCAACGCCTGGTTGGTCCGGGCCGTCGCCGCCGCGTTGGAGCCGGGCGCACCCGCCCGGCCCGCGACGCGGACCGGCCACGGGATCGGCCAGGGCTTCACCGGCTGGGTCCGCTAGCCCTCCGGTCCAGCCCCCGCTCGTCTCTCGCTCATCCCCGCTCATCCGTCAGTCACCCCTTTCACCTGCGGAAACGCAGTACAGAGCCACAAGGACGGAACAGCCATGCCTTCTTTCGACACTCCGGAACCGATCCGCGCCACCCTGCGGTTCGACATCGGCGCGGTCCGGGTCACGGCCGCCAAGCGCACCGACACCGTGGTCGAGGTCCGCCCGACCGACCCCGGCGCCGAGCTGGACGTCCGGCTCGCCGAGCAGACCAAGGTCTCCTGCGTCGACGGCGAACTGGTCGTCAAGGCCCCGAAGAAGCGGGCGATCTTCGGCCGGACGGGCTCGATCGACATCACCGTCGAGGTGCCGGCCGGCTCCTCGGTCGACGCCGACGCGCCGATGGGCGACTTCCAGCTGGAGGGCGTCGTCGGTGACTGCCGGATCAAGACCTCGGTCGGCCGGATCCGGATCGAGGACGCGGCCGCGGTGGACCTGAGGAGCGACCACGGGGACATCCGGCTGGGGCGGGCCGACGGGGACGCCGAGGTGTCCTCCTCCGGCCGGATCGAGATCGGCACCGTCGCCGGCGCGCTGACGGTCAAGAACCTCAACGGCGAGACCGTCGTCGGGGAGGTCGGCGGCGAGCTCCGGGCCGGCTCCTCCAACGGCGCCATCACCGTCGGCACCGCGCTGGCCGGGGCCGACGTCCGGTCCGCCAACGGCGGCCTGCGGATCGGCGAGCTGGTCCGCGGCCGCGCCGTCCTGGAGACCGCCATCGGCTCCGTCGAGGTCGGCATCGCCGAGGGCACCGCCGCCTGGCTCGACGTGCACACCCAGGTCGGCGGCGTCCGGAACGCACTGGCGGCCTCGGACGCGCCCGGCGGGTCGGGGGAGCGGGTCGAGGTGAAGGCCCGTACGCAGCTCGGTGACATCGTGATCCGGCGCGCATGACTCCCGCGGCCGCCCGAACGGGGGGCGGTCGCGGGTCCGGGGGGAAGGGGGGAACGGGGAAAGCGGGGGGATGGGGGAGCGGGGGTCCCGGCGGGCCGGAGGTCCGGCCCGGCCGGGGTGTCCGACGGCGGGTCAGTGCGGGAGACGGAGCGACAGGCCGTCGAGGACGACCTCCAGGCCGTAGGTGAACTTCTGGTCGCGCAGGCGGGCCGGGTTCTCGACGGCGTCGGCCGCGGCCTCGGCGAAGGCCTCGGCGAGGAAGTCGTGCCCTTCCACCGCCTCCTGGGCGGAGGGCATCAGCCGGGCGATGAACTCGCCCTCGGTCTCTCCGCTGCGGGCCACGGTGGTGAGGAAGGCGGCCTCCGAGGTGCTCATCCCGAGCACGAAGGAGAGCACGGTGTCGATGGCCCGCGAGGGCTCCGGGAAGCCGGCGGCCGAGAACAGCCTGGCCATCCGCTCCGAGACGTTCACCAGGTTGGGGCCCAGGTAGACCAGGCCGGCCTGGCCGATGACGGAGCCCAGCCAGCGATGGCGCAGCGTGGTGGCCCGGAAGGACTCGCAGGTCGCGGTGACGTCGGCGCGCCAGTCGGCGGCGCCGGAGTCCGGTACGGGGATCTCGCCGAACACCTCGTCCACCGCGAGTTCGATCAGCTCGTCCTTGGTCGCGACGTGCCGGTAGAGGGAGGTCGCGCCGGCGTTGAGCCGGGCGCCGAGCTTGCGCATCGAGAGTGCCTCGACGCCGTCGGCGTCGAGCACGGCGATCGCCTCGCGGACGATCGCGTGCCGGCTGAGCACGGGCTGTTCGGGCTCGCGCTGTCGGCGGGCCCATACGGACGGGATCGGATTCGTCTTGGCGGCCACCGGCTGGTCCTCCTGGGATCGGCAGAGGAAATCCCTGCGTACACCGTTCGCATCAAGCGTACAGGAATCAGGGTTGCGCACACTGTTCCGCACTGCGTACAGTGTTCGCATCGACGGAACATCGTACGCACCGGGCGTACTTCGGAGGGGAAAAGACATGGAAGGCCGTAACCCACGGCGCTGGTGGATCCTGATCGTGCTGTGCCTCAGCACGCTCGTCCTGGTGGTCGACAGCATGGCGCTCACCGTGGCGGTGCCGTCGATGACCGAGGACCTCAAGGCCACCGCGCAGGACACGCAGTGGATCCTCGACTCCTACATCCTGGTCTTCGCCGGCCTGCTGCTGACCTCCGGAAGCCTCGGCGACCGGTTCGGCCGCCGCAAGGTGATGATCATCGGCCTGCTGCTCTTCGGAGCGGCCTCGCTGGCGGCGACGCTCTGCACCAACCCCGGTGAGGTCATCGCGAGCCGGGTGGCGATGGGCGTCGGCGGTGCGCTGATCATGCCGTCGACCCTGTCGATCCTCATCACCGTCTTCGAGGAGGACGAGCGGGGCAAGGCCATGGCGGCCTGGGGCTCGGTCTCCATGCTCGGCCTGGTCGGCAGCCCGGTGCTGGGCGGCGTGCTGATCGACCACTTCTCCTGGCACTCGATCTTCTTCATCAACGTGCCGGTGGTGGTCCTCGCGATCACGGCCGCGCTGGTCCTGATGCCCGAGTCCAAGGGCCCCTGGCAGAAGCCGGACCCGCTGGGCGCGGTCCTCTCCGCGGTCGGCATGACGGCGCTCATCTGGTGGATCATCGAGATCCCGCAGCACGGCGCGTTCGGCGGCAACTCGCTGATCTCCCTGGCGGTCGCGGTGGTGTCCCTGGTCGGCTTCGTGATCTGGGAGAACACGGTGGCGGAGCCGATGGTGCCGCTGGCGCTCTTCAAGAAGCGCAACTTCAGCGGTGGCTCGCTCTCGCTGACCCTGGTGCAGATCGGCAACGGCGGTCTGCTGCTGGTCCTCACCCAGTACCTCCAGTTCGTGCTGGACTACTCGCCGATCAAGGCGGGCCTGGCCTTCGTGCCGATGGCGGTCGCCGCGCTGATCGGCAACGGCGCCGGCGCCGGCCTGAGCGCGAAGGTCGGCCACCGGCCGCTGGTCCTGGTCGGCATGGCGCTGATGGCCGGGTCGTTCGTCCTGCTCAGCACGGTCGACGCGGACACGAGCTTCACCGTCCCGGCGGTGGCGCTGGCCCTGCTCGGCCTGGGTGCCGGCCTCGCGATGCCGGCTGCGGTCGGCGCGCTGATGGGGGAGATCCCGGCCGAGAAGGCGGGCGTCGGCTCCGCCCTGAACGACACCATCCAGCAGGCGGGCACCGCGCTCGGCATCGCGATCCTCGGATCGCTGCTGGCCAGCGGCTACGCCGACAAGATGCCGGCCGGCTCCTCCGAGCAGGCCAAGCAGTCGATCGTCGGCGCGCTGGCCGAGGCCAAGGGCGAGCCGGGTCTGGTGCACGCCGCCCGGGACGCCTTCACCTCGGCGATGTCGACCACCCTCACGGTGAGCGCCGTGGGTGTCGTGGCGGCGGGCCTGCTGGCCGCGGTGGTGCTGCGGAACAAGAGGCCGGGCGCCGCCGAGGCCCCGGATGCCCCGAAGGGGGATGTCGCCGAGCTGGCGGTCTGACGGGCGCGGAGACACGACGAAGGCCGGCACCCCTCCCCGGGGTGCCGGCCTTCGTCGTCGTCGTTCCGCGCGGCTGGGCGGTCCGGGCGGTCCGGGCGGCTCGGCGGACTCAGAGGACGATGTAGTCGGCCTTGTCGTTCCAGCTGCCGCCGTAGGGGTAGCCGAGACCGGTGAGGTTGTAGCAGTTGCCGTTCGACAGGTAGACCGACGGGTCCGGCTGCAGGGTGCGGTCGTCGTAGAGCGTCAGGTCCCCGCTGTAGCGGAACACACAGGCGGAGCTGGCCCGGTCGCGGAAGGACCAGTCCGAGAGGTACTTGGTCCCGGGCTCGGACCAGCGCAGCAGCAGGCCGGAGAAGTTGGCGTCCCCCCAGAGGCAGGCCCAGCCGGACGGGCAGTCCGCGGTGGACTGCGCCACCTGGCCGCCCTGGCCGCCCTGGTCGGCGACGTCCGCTCCCTTGGCGGCCCGCACCGCCAGGGCCGCCGCCGGGTCGAGGGTGGTGAGCGCATGGTCGGCCTCGGCGACGCTGTCGTGGCAGTACACCGCACCGCCCTTCACCTCGGTGCAGACACTGGCGCCCGCCCAGCCCCTGGAGAGGTCGATCTGCTTGCCCCGGTAGGTGGCGACCACCGGCTTGGACGGCGTTGCCTTCGCCGGGCCGGCGGACTGCGGGGCGTCGGCGGACGGAGCCGCCGGGACGGACGGCGCGGGCGTCGCCATGGCCGCCGGAGTCGCGAGCGCGAACGCGCCGGCGGCAGCGGTGACGACGGCGAGCGTGCGGAAGGAACGCACGGTCAACTTCTCCCCTGGTGAGTCGTGGCAGGACGGTGCTGCCACGACCCAACGCCGGATCCCCCGTTCGCACAATAGTTCCGACGAGGACCGGACAATGGCTGACCGAATTCGGTCAGTGGCTTGATTCTGCGGTCTCGGTGGCGACCCCCTCGCCCGGAGCGCCCACGATGCCCTGCGCGACGACCGCGACGGAGTCCACCTCCTCCCCGGCGCGCCCCCACGGCCCGTCCTTGACGAGCACCGTGCGCCTGCCGAGCAGCCGCATGGTCCGCTGGTCGAAGATCCACTCGAAGCGGGTGCCGTCGTGCACGCGCGCGACGGCCACCCCGTGGCGTCCGACCGCGTCGACCGCGTCCTGGACGGTCGTCACACCCGGGATCCGCGAGGCCACGTGGTACAGGGCGGCGGAGACGGCGGGCGGTGCGACCGTGTTGCAGAGCAGGTCGCCGATGGTGACGAAGGCCTCCTGGTCGGGGCCGGTGGTCGAACCGGATCCGGCGCCGTGATTGCGTTCCGCGTCGGCGTAGATGACCTTCGCCAGGGCCTCGGGGTCGCTCGGCAGACCGGCCAGCATGCGGTAGGTGGGGGCGGTCAGCGAGGCCGGATCGGGCGCGGGCAGCGGCTGCTCGCCGCCGTCCCGGCGCTGGAGGCCCGGGCGAGTGCCGTTCACCGCCGTCCACCGCTCGGTGTTCGTGGTGGTGGTGCTGCGCCGCATCGACCCGTCGGCGGACTCCGCCAGCGCGGTGCTGTGGCCGACGGTCCTGATGTAGGTGTACTGGCCGTCCTGGGCCGAGGGCTGCGGCTGGGTGTAGGCGACCCTGGCGATCCGGTCGAGGAGTTCCACGGAGGCGGCGGTGGCGGGCGGCGCCGGATCCTCGGCGGTGGAGGAATCGGGGGCCAGGGTCATCGCGGTGACGGCCGCGGCGGTGGCGACCGCGGCCACCACCACCAGGCTCCGCCACCGGGTGGTGAGGCCGGAGAAGGGACGGGGCCGGGCGAACTCGTCGAGCAGGAAGTCACGGCGGGCGGCCAGTTGGGAGGGGGAGGGCTCCGGGTGGGGCGGCGGGGGGAGCAGCCGGGCGAGGTCACGGCGCTCGCAGTGCTCGTCCCACTCGGTGTGGTCGGTGCGTGGGTTGGTCATGGCCGCCTTTCCTGGTGGTGGCCCACGGACTGATGACTGATGGCGAGACCGGCGGACGTCGACGAGGCGGAGGGGACCCGCCGGGCGGGGGGATCCTCGGCGTCGACGATCCGGCGGAGCTTGTCCCGGACCCGGGAGAGCCGGGAGCGGACGGTGCCGACGGGTATGCCCAGCGCCTCGGCAGCCTCCGCGTAGCCGAGCCCCGACCAGACGACGAGCGTGAAGACCTCACGCTCGGGACCGCCGAGCTGGTCGAGCGCGCGGACGGCGGCCGCGGCCGTATTGGCGTCGGCGATCCGGCCGACCACCTCGTCGGCGAAGTCGGGGATCGGATCGCGGCGCGGGAGGCGGGACATCGCATCGCGGTGCCGGCGCGCGGTGCGGGCGGTGTTGCGGAGCACATTGGTGGCGATGGCCAGCAGCCACGCCCGGGGGTGGAGCACCTCGTCGCGGAACTTCTTCCGGAGCCGCCAGGCTTCGAGGAAGGTGAGCGAGACGATGTCGTCGGCGATGTCGCGGTCCCCGGTCGATCTGTACGCGTGCGCGAAGACCGTGCGAGCGTGCTGATCGTAGAGCTCGGCGAAGATCTGGCGCTCGCCGGCCTGCGTCTGCTTACTGGACAAGGAGGACTCCACGCAGATCTGGTGTCCGCAGGGCGGAGAGGGTTCCAGGGAATCTTGGGGAAGTTGAGAAGGCCGGCACCCCGGGGGAGGGGTGCCGGCCTGGAAGGCGACGGGTCAGACGTCGAACTCCCCGTTGCGGATTCCGGCGAGGAGGTCGCGCCACTCCGTAGGGGTCAACTGGGTTACCTCGGCGGGCCGGAGGCTGCTTCGGAGATAAACGGCGTCGCCGGTGACGGCCACCTCCGGGCAGTTGTTGCCGTCACCGCAGAGGCTCGGCCTCTGCCACTGGAGTTCTTCCACTGGTTCCTCACAGATCCTTCAGGATGTCGGAGACGAAATCACGCGACTCAGTCGGGCCGAGAGCGCGGTCTCGCATCGCACCGATGATTTTCCGGTAGTTCTCGAGTTGGTTCACCTCGGTCAGAAACGTGGGCGATCCTACGGAGTCCAGCTGGACCGTATCGAGGCGAGCTACGGGGCCACGCGCATACATGACAGCCTGGCCCGCGCCCTTGAAGCCGCCTGACCGGAACTCCAGAACCCGCAAGGTAACGTTGGGCTGTTCGGCGAGGGCCAGCATGTGCCTGAGCTGTGCTCGGGCCACGCCTGGTCCGCCGAACTCCATCCGTAGCGCGGCTTCGTGGACGATCGCCTCATAGCTCTCATCGCTGCGGGACAGGATCTCGGACCGGCGAACGCGATTCTCCACCCGTGCTTCCACACTCAGCGGGCGCAGTGGTGGATAGACCTCACGGAATATCTCCCTTGCCGTGTCCGCGGTCTGCATCAGTCCCGGGACATGGCAGATCTGGTAGGTCACGAGGCCGTGCGCATAGTGCTCTACCTCGGAGATCTCCAGTATTCCGGCAGGCACCAGGCCTCTGTGTTCCTCCCACCAGCCCTTCGACTTGTCGGAGGCCATCGTGGCGACCGCATCGACGTACTCGGCGTCGCCCTCCTCGTACTCGTCGGCGAGGGTGATGACCCGCTCGGCGCTGATCGGGTAGGTGCCCTGCTCGATCAGCGTGACCTTGCTTCGATCCACGCCGAGAACTGCAGAGGCCTCTCCTGCTGTGCGGCCGGCGGCTTCGCGCATCTTGCGAAGCTCGATGCCGACCCGCTTGCGACGGGCAGTTGGGGTAGGTGGCATGCGCCAAGCATCCACCGGTGTGAGTGTGCCAGTCCAACCCGCAGCTAGGCACATCTTCTTCGGTTGGCTGGCAAATTTGCCGTCCACTGCCCTACAGTCAGTGATGCACCGCTCACCGGACGGATCGTCATCAACGCTCCGGAACAGGGCAGTTGGCGCCCTCATGCCTCCGTCCGGTGCGCCCCCGCCTGCACCGCTGGGAGTCCCCATGTGTAACCGCAACACCCCCTCCCTCACCGTCGCCCGCGAGGCGCTCCGCTCTGCCATGGCCATCGCGGGCTTCCGTCCCGACGCCATCGCCGACGCCGAACTCGCCCTCGCCGAACTGATCGTCAACGCCTGGCGCCACGGCCGTACGGCCTCGCCCGTCGTCCTCGTCCTCATCCTCGGCCGGACGCTCCGCGTCTCCGTCGGTGACGACTCCTCCGACCTCCCCGAGCGCCGCACCCTCGCGGACCTCGCCGAATCCGGTCGGGGTCTTCAGCTCGTCCAGGGCCTCACCCACCGCTGGGGCACCGAACCCCAGAAGCGCGGCAAACTGGTGTGGTTCGAGCTCGACCACGCCGCGTGACCACGTTGGGGCTGCTGATCCTCATCATCGTCGCAGCCGTCCTCGGCGCCGTCTGCCGGCTCCGGTCGGACTTCCTCCACGACCGTCGCCGCGAGGACGACCACCACCTACCCGAGTAGTCGCCCTCACCGCACGCCCGGCCTGACCGGCTGCCCGGTCGGCCAGGTCGGGTGCACCTCATCGTCCCCGCAGCCAGGAGCCCCGTCCATCTGCCGATCGGCGGGGCGTACCTCCTCCTCCGGAGGGCATCGCACTGCTTCCGGCGGAGTCGGACGCCGCACGCCCCCGAATCACCGCGCGGAGGCTTGACGGCACTCCATTCCCGCCCCGCCCCGCAGGTCAGCGGAGTCGCGAGGAGGACAGGATCGACGCCAGGTGGGCGACCACCATGCCCCAGGTGATCACGGCGATGCCCGCCACCGTCGCCTGGGTCGGATCGGTGCTGCCCACCGCCACGTCCGCGACTGCCGCCGCCAGCAGCACGAGCGAGGCCTCGATGCCGTTGGTCACCCGGTGGATCTTGAGTACCGACGCCAGCCGGCGCGCGGTCGCCATGCCCTGGGAGCGCGGCTGGGTCGACTCCTCGTCGGCCGGTGCCATCCCGCTGCGCGCCCGCGCCACGTCCACCAGATCGGTCGACGCCTTCAGCAGCACCACCCCCAGCGCCGCCGCCAGGCCCACCGACACCCACAGCTCCGACCCGCCCCGGGCCGCCCGGACGCCCGCGCCGATCATCAGCGCCGCGTCCGCCAGGTACGCGCCGAGCCGGTCCACGTACACCCCGGCCGTGCTGAACTGCCGCTTCCAGCGGGCCACCTCGCCGTCCACGCAGTCGAACAGCAGGAAGCCCTGGAACAGCACCGCCGCCAGCACCGCGCCCACCGGTCCGGGGACGACCAGCGCCGCCCCCGCGCCGACCCCGCAGACCACCATCAGCCAGGTCAGTGTGTTCGGCGACACCGAGGTCCGCACCAGTTGCCGGGTGACCCGCAACGACACGTCGCGCATGTAGAGCCGACCGGCCCAGTGCTCCCCGTTGCGGCTCGCCAGCTTCGCCTGCGGCTGGCAGACCTCCCGCAAGTCGGCCAACGCCGGAGCAGCGACCGCCATGGCGCAACCCTTCCCTTCACCTGTGCGCACCCGTGAGTGCCTGTGTGATCGTCCGGCCGACCGGCCCAAACGATCACACAGGCTAGAGGAGGTCCGGTCCGCCGCCGCGGCCGACCCGGCCTCAGACCAGCGCCACCGCCGCCGGTTCCGGCGCCCCGTCCCGGTACAGCCAGGCGCGCTCGGCGGCGGACCACGCGGTGGTGGTCAGCAGGTAGATCCCGGCCGCCAGCGGGACGAGGGCGGCGAACAGCACCGTGCCGAACGACAGGTACGGCAGGAACGCCAGACCCGGCTGCGGCGCCGCGTCCTTCGGCGCCCGCGCCGCCTGCTCGGCCTGCGCGCGCCGGGCCCGCCGGAAGTTGACGTACGCCAGCGCCGCCAGCCCCGCGTACAGCACGACGAACACCGCCCACTGGCCCGCGCCCCGCACCTCGCCCACGTGCAGGCCCAGCGGGGCGCCGAACAGGGTGTGGCCGAGCAGGTCGTTCGGGGTGGTGAACAGCCGGTACATCACCGAGAAGAACGGGATCTGCACCAGCATCGGCAGGCACCCCGCGAACGGCGAGGCCTGCTCCTCCCGGTACAGCTCGGCGAGCGCGGCCTGGAGCTTCTCCGGGCGGCCCTTGTGCGTGCGGTTCAGCTCGGCGATCCGCGGGGCCAGCCGGGCCCGTGCCTTCTCGCCGCGCGAGGCCGCCCGCGCCAGCGGGTGCAGCGCCAGCCGGACGCAGACGGTGAACAGGACGATCGCCAGCGCCGTCGGGACGACCTGCGCGAGCGCGGCGACGACATCGTGGGCCAGGCCGACGGCCGGGTCGAGGATTGCGAAAACGGACATGGTGGAGCGAGCCCTCCGGGGTCTCGGGAGACGAGTGATCGACGGAGGACGGCCGCGCGGGGCCCAGGGATGAACGGTTCCGGGGTGTTACGCGGCCGCCGGGGCCGCTCCCGGCGCCCTCGGGCGTCGCCTGCCCCGGGCGTCCGGATCACGCTGCGGAAGGAACGCCGTCCGGAACGCGCGTCTGCGCAGCACCCCGGCCCGCACACTCGCCGGCGCCCGCGCCCCCAGCAGCCGCGCGACGACCAGCGCCCCCGCGACCGCCCCGGCCACCAGCACCACGGCGGCCGCGGCCGCCACCGACGTCAGCGACCCGCCACCCTCGGCGAGCCACTCCCCACTCAGCACCCGGAGCAGCCCGAGCAGCATCGCGACCACCGTCACGTCCCTGCCTCCTCTGCGCTCCGGACCAGTACTGCCAATGATGATGCCAGACGAGGCCGCCGACCGGACCCCCGTCTCAGGGGGTGTGGACGGCGCTGACCCACACCTGGCTGCTCCCGTCGGACCGGGAGGCGACGCAGACCCGGGTGCCGATGTTCTTGGCCTGGCCCGGGGTGTAGAAGCCTCCGCAGGTCAGTGGAGAGGTGGTCGAAGGATCGGGGGCGCCGATGTGTTGGAAGCCTTCGAGGTCGATCCCCTGGACATATCGCCTGTCAGCCCACTCTGAAGCGGGGAGGGAGCTCTTGTATCCCTCCAGCTCGCCCTGCGGAATCCGGAACGCGAGCACGGCGAAGTCGTCCTGGAGGCCGTTCAGGTAACCCCATCGGACATCCTCCGCCGACACCGGGACCGTCACGTGGGCGAAGCGGGACACTTCGTCCCGGTCGACGGTCATCCAGGCTCCCGGCCGCCCGCTGTCCGGCTTCGGATGGCGGAACTCGTGGTCCAGCCAGTAGAGCCCGGCCACCCCGGCGGCCAGGAACAGGAGGAACGCGGCGAGCACACCGAGCAGCAGCCTCCGGCGGGAGCGAGGGGCCGCGGGTGCCGGGCGGGTCGTGGAACTCATCGGGTCTCCCTCCCGGGATCGGCGGGCCCGCCCTCGCGGTCGCTGTACCGCTCACCCGTGCCCGCCGGTACGAGCGGTGCACCGCCGCCGACCACCCGGTCGTAGGGAGTGCTTCGGCCGCTCATGTCGTACTCCTGCGCCAGTCCGGTCTGATGGAGGCCCTGCATGTCCGAGTCCGAGACGCTCACACCGGCGATGTCGGTGGTCTTGCCCGCGTCCCAGTTGTACCGGTCCCACACATTGACCTGGTACCTCATGGACACCGAGGGATTGCCGTCGGGCCCGGGCCGCACCGTGACCACGCCCGACAGCACACATGCCTGACTGCCCACGGCGGTGAACCAGTTCGGCTGGCTGTCCGCCCGGAACGTGTAGTCGTTGTCCTGGTTGCGCGGAGTCTCCACCGGGACGGCGACCGGAGCGCCGCCCGACTTCCGGTAGGCGGCCAGTGCCGTCTCCCGCCACTGGGCGTCGTTCGCGACGAGCAGGGACTCCACATGGCCGCGGAAACTCGGGTCGTCGCGCAGCATCCGGTCCACGTCCACGGTCAGTGGCTCACCGGTCCCGTCGAGGAAGTGCTGCAGATTGCGGGCCGCGTCCGTGCGGCCCGAGAAAGTGCCACCGGCGAGGAGCAGCCCGGCGAACGCGCGGAACGACCGTTCTTCGATACCGGGTTCGCGGGAGTAGAACGGACCCGCCCCGCTGTCCGGCGCCGTCCACACATAGGTCGGGTCGAGGACCCCGGCTTCGAGGAGGCGGCCCGGTGCCAGCTCCAGCAGCTGTGCGCGGACGGCCGGGTCCACCGTCGCCCACCAGGCCGGGATGTCCTTACGGTCCTTCGGCATGCCGACCGCGCCGATCACATCGGCCTTGGCGTTCGCCACCGCCCCCGGGCGGGTCGCCGGGTCGACGTCGGCGGGGTCGAGGGTGCGGAGGGCGGTGGTGGCCGTGGTGTCGGCCTCGGTGGCGGCCGTGACGGCCTTCCGCATCGCCTCGATGTGCTGCTGGAGTTCGTCCCACTGTCGCCGCCGGTACGCGATCGCGTCCGGGTCGTTGCGGTCCTCGGGTGGGAGCGGCGGCAGGGTGACGGTGCCGTCGGCGGACACCGTCGCGCCGAGGGCCTCGGCGTCGCCGACGGCGCGCAGGAGGTCCTGCCGGGCCTTGGTGAAGGCGGAGCCGGCCCGGCGCAGGGCGGCGGTGACGGCGAGGGCCTCGTAGTGGAAGGCGGCCAGTTCGTCGGCGAGCAGGCCGATCTCGCGGGTGGCCTCGTCGGCCGCGAGGCCGGTCCAGGCGCGGGCGCCGGTGGGGGCGAGCGGGCTCGGGCCGGCGCCGGTGAGCGGGTGCAGGACGCCGGACCGCAGGCGGCCGGCGATCTGTTCGGCCTGTCCGGCGATCCCGTTCCAGGTGTCCCCGGCCTTGGACAGCGTCTCGAAGGAGGCGTCCCGCAACTGCGCGAAGGTCACCACGGCCGGCTCACGGTGCCTTGAACGCGGAGGCGGCGGAGGTGTCCGTGGACCGGTAGGCGGCGGCGGTGGCCTCCAGCCGGTCCGCGGTCAGCCCGAGCCGGGTGTCGAGGCTGTTCCAGCGGGCCGTCCACCAGGAGAGGACCTGGCTGAGCGCGGCGCCCGAGCCGAAGCCCCGCGCCGTGAGGGCCTGGGCGGCCGCGCCGGTGTCCGGTGCGGCGTGGCCGACGGCGTACCGCAGCTCGCCCCGGAGGCCGCGCGACACCTCGGCGGCCCGGCGGAGCGCGGCGGGCTCGACGTGGACCGGGGCGCCGGCCGAGGGGCCGGCGGCCCAGGGGCCGGGGCCGCCGGCGGGGCGGGGGAGGCCGGGCGGTGGGCCGTCCTGGCCGTAGAGCCACGGATTTCGTTGCGCCTCGGCGTTGTCGGCCATGTGCGGTGCCCCCCAGCGTGATCGGTCGTCTCCGTACGGTAACGCGATCGGGGCGCCGGGGCGGCGGGTTTCCGGCGGATCGGTGCGCGCCCGGGGTGTAGCCGTGGGTGCTACACGGGGCTACCGTGGAGAGCATGAAGACGATTACCCAGCGGGAGTTCCGGAACAACTCCGCCGCGGTGATGGACGCGGTGGAGGCGGGGGAGACCTTCCACATCACCAGGAACGGGGTCGAGGTCGCGGAGCTGCGGCCGGTCGCGGGGCGCCGGCGGCTCACCGCGGAGGAGCTGGTGGCGCGGCACGTGAAGCTGCCGCGGGTCGACTACCAGCAGATGCGCAAGGAGTCCGAGGAGTACTTCGGGCCGGAGGAGCTGGTCGGGGACGAGGACGGCGACCCGTTCGAGCGGCCGCGTGGCTGAGCGGCGGCGGGCGCCCCGGCGGCGGCCCGCCGGGGTGCTGGACACCTGCGTCTACATCGACCTGGCGCTGCTGAGCCCGGCCGACCTGCCGGCGGTGCCGGAGCTGACGGCGATCACCTTCGCCGAGTTGCAGCAGGGCGTGTCGATGGCCCGCGACCCGGTCAGCCGGGCGGCGCGGCTGGAGGTGCTGGGCGCGGCGATGGCGGACTTCGACCCGCTCCCCTTCGACGGGGCCGCCGCCGCCCGGTACGGCACGCTGGTGACGCTCACGATCGCCGCCGGCCGCCAGCCGCGTCCGCGCCGGATCGACCTGATGATCGCCGCGATCGCCTCCGCGCACGGCCTGCCGCTGTACACGCGCAACATCTCGGACTTCAAGGGGCTGGGCTCGGCGGTCGAGGTCATCGGGATCTGAGCGGACCGTCCGCTGCTGCTCGGCTGGGTCCGCCGCCCCCGCGCGCCGGACGTGCGTGTGCGCGGGGCGCGGCGGACGGTCAGGCCGGGGCGCCGTCGAGCCGGACGGTGGTGCCCGTGGCGGCCGAGGCGCGGGCGGCCTCCAGGACGGTGAGGGTGGCGACGGCGTCGCGCGGGTCGACCGGGGGCGGGGTGCCGGGGGCCGCCAGGGCGGCGGCGACGGCCGCGTAGAAGGCGGGGTAGTCGCCGGGGTCGGTGGGCAGGGCGGTGGCGGACTCGTCGGTGCCGAGGGTGCCGTACTGGGCGGGGTCGTCGGCGCCCCAGGGGACGGTCCCGTCGGGGCGCAGGCCGGTCCGCAGGGCGGCCTCCTGCGGGTCCATGCCGGCCTTGACGTACCCGGCGACGTCGCCGAGGACCCGCAGCCGGGGGCCGACGAGCGGGGTGACGGCGCTGGTCCACAGGTGGGAGCGGGTGCCGTTGGCGTGGGTGAGGGCGAGGAAGGCGTCGTCGTCGACCACCGCGCCGTCGCGCCGCACGTCGATCTCCGCGTACACCGTGTCGACCGGGCCGAACAGCGTGAGCGCCTGGTCGACGAGGTGGCTGCCGAGGTCGTAGAGGGTGCCGCCGACCTCGGCCGGGTCGGCGAGCTCGCGCCAGCCGGGCTTGGGCTTGGGCCGGAAGCGCTCGAAGCGGGACTCGAAGCGGTGCACCCGGCCGAGCGCGCCCTCGCGGACCAGGCGGGCGGCGGTGAGGAAGTCGCCGTCCCAGCGGCGGTTCTGGAAGACGGTGAGCAGGGTGCCGCTCGACTCGGCGAGGTCGCAGAGGTCGCGGGCCTCGGCGGCGGTGCCGGCGATCGGCTTGTCGACCACGGTGGCCAGTCCGGCGGCCAGGGCGGCGCGGGCGAGCGGGGCGTGGGTGCGGTTGGGGGAGGCGATGACGACCAGGTCGAGCGCGTCGGGGTCGGCGAGCAGCTGCTCGGGGGTGTCGACGGCGCGGGCCTCGGGGTGCTCGTGCCGCAGCTGGGCCCGGCGCTCGGGGTTGGCGGTGACCACCGCGTCCAGCCGGAGCCCGGGGGTGGTGGCGATCAGCGGGGCGTGGAAGGCGGAGCCCGCCAGGCCGTAGCCGATCAGACCGACGCGGAACGGCGGCCGGGAGCCGGGAGGGCCGGGAGGTGCGGGGCGCGCGGAGGTGGTCATGCGCTCTACTCAACCACGACGCGCCCGGTCGGCCCCGGTTTCGGCGTCGGTGTGCGGGCGGGGGCCGGGCCCGGCGCGCCCCGTGGGACGGGGGCCGTCCCCTCGTGGGACGACCCCCGGCACCTCAGATCAGGTCGACCAGATCGGCGATCGAGTCGACCACCCGGGTCGGCCGGTACGGGAAGCGCTCCACCTCGGTGGCCTGGGTCAGGCCCGTGAGGACCAGGAAGGTCGTCATGCCGGCCTCCATGCCCGAGACGATGTCGGTGTCCATCCGGTCGCCGATCATCGCGCTGTTCTCGGAGTGGGCGCCGATGGCGTTCAGGCCGGCGCGCATCATCAGGGGGTTGGGCTTCCCCACGAAGTAGGGCTCCACGCCGGTGGCCTTCGTGATCAGCGCGGCCACCGCGCCGGTGGCGGGCAGCGCCCCCTCGGCGGACGGGCCGGTCTCGTCCGGGTTGGTGGCGATGAACCGGGCACCGTCGTTGATCAGGCGGACGGCCTTGGTCATCGCCTCGAACGAGTACGTCCGGGTCTCGCCGAGGACGACGAAGTCGGGGTCGGTGTCCGTGAGGACGTACCCGACGTCGTGCAGCGCGGTGGTCAGGCCGGCCTCGCCGATCACGTACGCGGTGCCGTTGGGGCGCTGGTCGGAGAGGAACTTCGCGGTGGCCAGCGCGGAGGTCCAGATGTGCTCGGCGGGAACGTCCAGGCCCATCCGGGAGAGCCGGGCGTGCAGGTCGCGCTGGGTGTAGATGGAATTGTTGGTGAGCACCAGGAAGGGCTTTCCGGACTCACGCAGCCGCTTGATGAAGGCGTCGGCCCCGGGGATCGGCACGCCCTCGTGGATGAGGACGCCGTCCATGTCGGTCAGCCAGGACTCGATGGGCTTGCGGTCTGCCACTGTGGTGTCTCCTAGGTCTTGCGGTGGTTCGAAATCGCACCGGAACGGACACCAGCGGCCGGCCCGGGCGCCACGGGGCTGCCCCAACTGCGGCCAGCCTAGTCGCCCCGGGGCTCGGGCCGTAGGGGCTGTCGAACTGGTGGACACCGGTGGGCCCACCTGCTGCTTACCCGCTCGGAGCCGGGTGGCCCCGGGTGGTCAAGTCGATCGCGGACCTCGTCGGGCTGGTCTAGCCTCGGCACTGCTGTTGCGGGTCCCGCCCCCGGCCGACGACCGGGAGTGGGACCCGTCCGCTGTGCGCCGAGGAGGGGCGGATGAGCACTACGGGGGAGCTGCCGGTGGGAGCCGAGGAGTCGCCGGTCGGACCGGGGGAGCGGGCGGCGGGGAGACGGCCGGCCGAGGAACCGGCGGAGAAGCGGGTCACCTGGGCGGAGTTGTACTTCGACCTGATCTTCGTCTTCGCGATCACGCAGGTGTCGGGGCTGCTGCACCACCACCACGACTGGGCCGGGGTCGTGCAGGCCCTGGTGGTGTTCGTCCCGGTGTACTGGTGCTGGGTCGGCACCACCGTGCAGGCCAACATCCGGGACGTGGACACCGCGCGCGACCGGCTGGGCATCCTCGCGGTGGGGCTGACCGGGCTGGTCATGGCGCTCGCCGTGCCCGGCGCGTACGGGAACCGGGGCGTGCTGCTCGGCGCCGGATACTGGGCGGCCCGGGTGGTGCTGCTGCTCCTGCTGGTGCGCGTCCCGGGCGTCTGGCGCGGCCCGTACGGAGTGGGCGTGCTGGTCAGCGGGCCGCTGCTGGTGGTGGGCGGGCTGCTGCCGGAGGGGACGCGGGTCTGGCTCTGGGCACTGGCGGCGCTCTGCGACCTGTCCGGGCCGGTGGTGTTCCGCAGCAAGCTGGCCGCGGTCTCCTACCACCCGGCGCACATGCCGGAACGGTTCGCCCTGTTCCTGCTGGTCGCGCTCGGCGAGTCGATCGTCGGCATCGGCGCGAGCGCGGCGGCGGTCCGGCTCGACGCGGCCGAACTCGTCGCGGTCACGGCGGCGTTCACCATCTCGGCCGGGTTGTGGTGGCAGTACTTCGTCTACGCGGCCGACGCCATGCGGCACGCCGTCGTCGTCGCCGACTCGCGCCGGGACGTGGTCCGCCGGGTCTTCCAGTACGGGCACCTGGCGCTGGCCGCCGCGGTGATCGCGGTGGCGGTCGGCTTCGGCGAGACGGTGGCCGATCCGCGCGCGGCGCTCGGCGCGGGCTCGGTGGGGCTGCTGTACGGGGGCTGCGGGCTGTACCTGCTCACCTTCGGCTACACGCGGTGGATGATGTTCCGCTCGGTCGCGACCACCCGGATCGTGGCGGCGGGGGTGGTGCTGGCGCTCGTCCCGGTGGTGGTGCGGTGGCCCGCGCTCGCCGCGCTGGTGGCGCTCGCGGTGGTGCTGGTGGCGCTGAACGTGGTCGAGCACCTGCGGGTGACCCGGGCGGCGGCGCCGTCGTCGGAGTCGGCCGGGGAAGCGGTCGGGGACCGGGTTGTCGGTGGGCCTGTGTAGCGTTCGGGGTGAAAGAGGGCGTACGGCGCGAGGGGCGCGATATGCCCGCAGGTCGGGGCGTGCGGCGGTGAGTGGCCGCCCGGTGGGAGGTAGAGGTCGTCGTGACGGACACGGTCGAGGCGGGGACGGTCGAGGCGAACGTGGGCGAGGGGGGAACGGGTACCGGGCTGGAACTGCCGGAGTCCTGGCGGGCGGTGCTGGGCGCCGAGACGGAGCAGCCGTACTTCGCCGAGCTGGCGGCCTTCGTGGCGGCCCAGCGCGCGGAGCACCAGGTCTTCCCGCCGAGCGGGCAGGAGTTCTCCGCGCTGGAGGCCACGCCGTACGAGAAGGTCCGGGTGCTCGTGCTCGGCCAGGACCCGTACCACGACGACGGCCAGGCCCACGGCATGAGCTTCTCGGTGCTGCCCGGCACCAGGACGCCGCCGTCGCTGCGCAACATCTTCAAGGAGCTGGACGCCGACCTCGGCATCCCGACGCCGGACAACGGCTACCTGATGCACTGGGCCGAGCAGGGCGTGCTGCTGCTCAACGCGGTGCTCACGGTCCGCGCGCACGAGGCCAACTCGCACAAGGCCAAGGGCTGGGAGAAGTTCACCGACGCGGTGATCAAGGCCGTGAGCGCCCGCGAGGAGCCCGTGGTCTTCGTGCTCTGGGGCAACTACGCCAAGAAGAAGCTCCCGCTGATCGACACCGAGAAGCACGTGGTGGTCCAGGGCGCGCACCCGTCGCCGCTCTCCGCCAAGCTGTTCTTCGGCAGCCGGCCGTTCTCGCAGATCAACACCGCGCTGGAGGGCTTCGGGGTCGACCCGATCGACTGGCGGGTCCCGGACCTCAAGCAGGCCTGAGCCCTCGGGGCGGTGCCCCGTTCCTGACGGTCCGTCTCCTCGCTGCGGGCCGCCCGCCGTTCACCTTCCGGTGGGCGGCGGGCGGTGACCGGTGTGCGAAGCTGAGGGCCGGCCGGGGCACCGGACCGGGGCGGGGAGGGGCGGTACGTGCGCCGAGGTGGGCGAGGGGCGGGGTTCCGGCCGGCCGTGGGGGCGGCGCTGCTGGGGCTGCTGGCGGGCGTCGCGGGGTGCTCCGGGGGGAGTGACGGGGGGAGCGGCGGGGGTTCGGCCGACAGCGGCAAGGCCGGCTCTGTCGGCGGGACTCCGACGGGAGCGCCCGCACCCGGAACGCCGGCGGCCGGCGCGCTGCCGCAGCTCCCCGGCCAGACCTTCTACGTCTCCGACCAGACCTCCGCCGCCCGTCAGGTGGCCGCCCTGCGCGGCCAGGGCCGGACGGCGGAGGCCGACACCCTGCTGCGGATCGCCGACCAACCCTCCTCGCAGTGGCTCACCGACCAGGCCGCCCGGGGCCTCGCCGAGCAGGTGAGCCGCCGTGCCGCCGAGGCCGACCGGACGCCGGTCTTCGTCGCCTACAACATCCCGCACCGGGACTGCGGCCTCTACTCGGCCGGCGGCGCCCCCGACGCGACGGCGTACCGGGCCTGGATCACCGGCCTGGCGGAGGCACTCGGGGACCGCCGGGCCTGGGTGGTGCTGGAGCCGGACGCCGTCGCGCACACCCTGGACAGCTGCGGGGTCAAGGGCGACACCGCCACCGAGCGGTACGGCCTGCTGGCCTTCGCCGTCCAGGAGTTGAAGAAGCGCCCGCAGGTACGGGTCTACCTGGACGCGGGGAACCCCGGCTGGGCGCAGGACCCGTCCGCGCTGGCCGAGGCACTGCGCAAGTCCGGGATCGCCGCCGCCGACGGCTTCGCGGTGAACGTCTCCAACTTCTACTCCACCGACCGCGACGCGGCCTACGGCGCCCAACTGTCCGCCCTGCTGGACGGCAAGCACTTCGTCGTCGACACCAGCCGCAACGGCAACGGCCCGCTGAGCCCCGAGGCGTGGTGCAACCCGCCCGGCCGCGCGCTCGGTGCGCCGCCCACGGCGGAGACCGGGCGGCCCGGGGTCGACGCGTATCTCTGGATCAAGAACCCGGGCGAGTCGGACGGCGAGTGCGGTCGCGGCGAGCCCCGGGCGGGCGAGTTCTGGCTCCCGTACGCGCTGGGGCTGGCGACCACGCCCGGCGCCGCGGGGTAGCGCGGCGGGGACGGCTGAGGGGTCAGGGCGTGACCCGGATCCAGCGGGCCTCCGACGGGGTGCCGGCGGTGTCCGTGACGAAGAGCAGGTACCAACCCGGCGGCAGCAGACTGGAGTTGGCGGGCAGGGTCAGCGAGAGGCCGTCCGCGCTGCGCGCCGTGATGTCCAGGGCCACCGAGCGCTGCTCGACGTCGGTCGCGTGGGTGACCGAACTCGGCCGGAGGAGCTTGGCGGTGGCGATACCGCCCGGCGTGGGCGTGTTCACCGGGACGGTGCCGCCGAGCTTCGCGACGGCCGGGGCGCCGGTCAGCCTCGGCCGGTCGCCGTGGAACAGGTAGGGCGGGCTGTAGATCTCGATCCGCTGCTCGAAGGTGCCCGGTTCGGTGCCCGCCCGGTCGTTGAAGAGCGGGTCGGAGCCGAGCACCGCGACCCGCCCGTCCGGCAGCAGCAGGGCCTCGGCGTGGTAGTTCCGGCCGACGGCCGGTTCGGCGGCGGTGGTGAAGGTGTTGGTGGCCGGGTGGTAGGTCTGCGCCTTCAGCAGGTCGCTGCGGTGCTTGCCCCGGTAGTCGCGTGAGCCGCCGGTGGTGAAGACGGTGTCGTCGGGCAGGATCACGCTGTTGAGGTAGCGGGTGCCGCCGGCCGGCAGGTCGGGGCCCGGGGTGAACGCGGGCTTCGCGGCGGCGAGGTCGGCGATGTCGGTGCGGGCGGTGGAGAGCGGGGACTCGCCGACGCCCCCGCCGCCGAGCACCATCACCTTCTGCGCCTGTGCGGGCGGCAGCAGCACGGAGGAGGAGGTCTCGGCGAGCTGGGGGTCGCGCAGGCCGGGGACGGGCTGGAAGCTGTTGTCCGCGAGGTCCCAGAGCCCGGGCTCGCGCCCCTGGTCGGCGGGCCCGTAGCCGGCGTTCGACCCGGAGTAGAAGAGCTTGCCGGACGCGGTGAGGAAGATCGACGGGTAGGTCGGGAAGTAGCGGTCCGGGGCCTTGGACCAGGTCCGGCTCGCCGGGTCGTAGATCTCGTTGTCGTGGCCGCTGAGAATCTGCCCGGTGTCGTCCAGCCCGGAGACGGTGACCACCCGGCCGTCGCCCAGCCCGGTCAGCGTCGGGTACCAGCGGGCGTAGGCCATGTCGGTGACCTGCTCGTACATCTCGGTGTCCGGGTTGAACTCGAAGGCGGCGCGGATGCCCTGGTAGTCCTGCTTCTCCAGGGTCATCCGCTCGGCCGTGCCGTAGAGGTTGCGGGCGTCGAGCCCGGTCAGGCCCTCGATCGTGTACTGGGCGGGGGAGTTGAGCACCGAGTCCGGGCCGGGCGCCACCGCCTCCACAAACACCTTCACCTCGCCGGCCTTGACCACGGTGGCCGCGCCGGAACCGGTCTTCGTCGCGGCCGGGACGGTGAGGTCGGCGGTGGAGACGTACGCGCGGCCGTTCGGCGCGTGGAAGACGGTGCCCCGGGGGAGGCTGCGGGAGGCGTCCGGGTTCTCGTTGCGGACCCGCATGGTGCCGGCCGCCTTCTTCACCGCGCCGTCCAGCGCCTCGTAGCGGCGGGTGCCGCCGGCCACCAGCATCCGGCCGTCGGGCAGCGCCGTGTGACCGCCGCAGAACATGTCGGCGGGGGTGGGGACCGCCTTGTAGGTGTTGGCGGCCGGGTCCCAGAGCAGGCTCTTGAAGGTGCCCGCGTCGAAGTTCCTCCGGTTGTTGCCGGAACCGGCGATGATCAGGACCTTGCCGGTGCGCAGCAGGGCGGAGTGGATGGCGTTGATCCGGAACTCGGCGGGGAGCACGAGGGTCTGCCAGTGGCCGTACTCGGCCTTGTAGGCGGGGCGGTTGATCACGTAGTGGTGGTACCGCTCGTTGGCGAAGCCGAGGACGGCGGGGGCGTTCATCCCGGCCACGGTGAGGGCGAGGGTGCTGCCGAGGGCGAGGCGCCGGGTGCGGCCGGCGGTGCGGATCTTCACGGTGGGTCGTCCCCTCGCGGTGTGGTGCGGTGACGGGTGGTTGCGGGCGATGGTGTTCGGGCCGGCGCGAGCGCGAGCGGGAGGGTGGAGGTCGGAGGCCCGGTCCGGCGACGGCGGACGGCGTCCACGGCGAGCAGCAGCATCGGCAGCAGGCAGAGCAGGAACGCCAGGCAGGCCCACGACCGCATGGCGACGTGGTCGTGGCCGGTGCGGAAGGAGGCCGCGACGGCACCGCCGAACACCAGGGCCCAGAACAGGTGGAGGCGGAAGGTGGACACCCGGTCCGGGCTCGCCGACTCGCCCTTCGGCGTCACCACGAACCGGCCGCGGATCCGCAGGAGCGCGTGCAGAAACGATGCTGCGTAGATCGGACCGCAGAGCGCCGACATCACCATGCCCGCCACCCCCGACGAACCCGCCGGCTCGTGCGGGCTCACGTTGTGCTTGCGGTTCCAGGTGTAGAGCAGCAGTTGGAGCGCGGCGGCGTCACTGTAGAGCGCCATCCAGCTCTCCGAGGACACGTGCACCCCCGAGGCGCCGAACCCGAGGTAGAGCACGCTCGACACCCCGCCGAGCAGCCAGGTCAGCGCCGCCATCGGGTAGAAGGACACCATCAGCGTGTAGTTGAGCAGCCGCCCCGGTGACAGCCCCCACACCGCGCGCCAGTACTGGGTCAGCAGGGTCTCGTAGGTGCCCCGGCTCCAGCGCAGCTGCTGCGAGAAGAAGTCCGTCCACGACGAGGGCCCCTCGCCGACCGCCAGGACGTCCGGCGTGTAGACCGACTTCCAGCGCGCGCCGGTGGCCGGGTTGCGGCGCCGGTGGAACTCCAGGCCGGTCGCCATGTCCTCGGTGACGGAGTCGTACAGGCCGCCGATCGAGCGCAGCGCCTCGATCCGGACGGCGTTGTTGGTGCCGACGAACATCGGCGCCCCGTACCGGTTCCCGGCCCGCTGGACGAGGGCGTGGAAGAGGTACTGCTGGCTCTCCGAGAACCGGGTGACCGCCGAGCCCGAGCTGCGGTAGTTCCCGTACACCTGCGGGCCGACCACGAACGCCACGTCCGGGTCGCGGAAGTACCCGAGCATGCGCTCGCCGAACCCGGGCAGCGGGACGTGGTCGGTGTCGACGGAGATCCAGTAGTCGTAGCCGGCGCCGTGGGCCTGGAGCCAGCTGTTGTAGTTGCCGTGCTTGCTCCTGGCGCGGAACCGGCCCTCGGGCGCGTTCCACCGTTCGACGCCGTACCGGCTGAAGTGGCGCACGCCCAGTTCGGCGCAGAGCGCGCGCATCGCGGGATCGTTTCCCTCGTCCAACAGCCAGACGTGGTACCGGCCGTCGTGCCGGACGGCCAGCGCGGCGGTGAGCGTCGCGCGGACCATCGCGGGCGGTTCCTTGCCCGGGACGCAGGTGGTGAGGAACGCGACCCGGGTACCGGCCTCGGGCTCCACCGGCACGGGGTCGCGGGCGGCGAGCGTCGCGTGGGCGTTGGAGACGACGTTGACCAGCCGGAAGGCCTCGACCACGGCGATGATCGTGATCATCACCTTGTCGCCGATCAGCAGCCAGCTGTCCGTCTCGCCGGGCCGGACCGGCCAGTGGCTGGGCCGGAGCAGCCAGACCAGGAGCAGGCCCTCGACCAGCGGCGCGGCCAGCAGGAGCAGCGCCGCCCGGATCCGGTGCGGTTCGCGGCTCAGCAGGCTGCGGTACCGCACCCGGTACGGCTCGCCCCGTCCGGAGTCCTCGGCCGGGGTGGTGGCCGCGACCGCGGGGCCGGCGAGGCGGCTGAAGTAGGCGTAGTCGTACGGGGCTTCGGGGGTGGCGCTCGAAGCGGGTTCCGGCTCGGGTTCGAGTTCCGGCTCCGCTTCCGGTGCCGGGGTGTGGGCGGGCGGTTCCGCGGCATCCGCCCGGCGCGAGAACGGCCCGATCATGTGCGCTCCCCCCGGAGGCCGACCACGCGGACCGACCCATGGTGCGTACTCCGACCGGGGGTGTGCGATCCGGTCCGCCGCGCGGTTCCACGGCGGCGGACCGGGATCCTCCAGCCTCTTCAACTGTTGCGGAGGGGAGGCTCGGTGGCAACCGATCTGAAAAATGATCATTGTGTGAGCACGAAAATATGGCGAATCCCGGCCAAATGAAGGCTTGTTGGTGCTATGGGTGGTGAATTGCCCATCGGAGCCTCCGGATTGTCCGCCCGCGCGCGCGGCTCATCCGACGGATCGGGCCGGCGGGAGAAGGACGGGCCCGGTCGCGGCCTGCACCTCGTCGAAGGTCACGCCCGGCGCCGTCTCCACCAGCCGCAGTCCCTCCGGGGTGACGTCGACCACCGCGAGGTCGGTGACGATCCGGTCGACCACCCCGCGCCCCGTCGCCGGCAGGGAGAGCTGTTCGACGAGCTTCGGCGAACCGTCCCGCGCCGTGTGCTCCATCACCACGATCACGCGCCGGGCGCCGTGCACCAGGTCCATGGCGCCGCCCATGCCCTTGACCGTCCGGCCCGGGATCGTCCAGTTGGCGAGGTCCCCGGCGGACGAGACCTGCATGGCGCCCAGCACCGAGACGTCGATCCGGCCGGACCGGACCATGCCGAAGGAGAGCGCCGAGTCGAAGAAGGAGGCTCCGGCGGCGACCGTCACGGTCTCCTTCCCGGCGTTGATCAGGTCGGGGTGCTCGCCCCCGTCGGCCGGGTACGGACCGACCCCGAGGATGCCGTTCTCGGAGTGCAGCACCACATGCACCCCCGGCGGGAGGTGATCGGGGATCGGCGTCGGCAGCCCGATGCCCAGGTTGACGTACTGGCCGTCGCGCAGCTCGCGCGCCGCCCGCGCGGCGAGCGCGTTCCGGGGGTCGAGCGCGTTCCGCTTGTCGGGGGCGGCGAGGGCGGTGCGGATCGTGCGAACAGTGCGGCGTTCGATCCGCCGGTCCTCCGGATCGGCGGCGACCACCCGGTCGACGTACACCCCCGGAAGGTGGACGGCGTCCGGATCCAGCGCGCCGGGTGCGGCGATCCGGTCCGCCTCGACCACGGTGATCCGTCCGGCCGTCGCGCACAGCGGATTGAAGTTCCGGGCGGCGGCGTGGAACACGCAGTTGCCGTGCCGGTCCGCGACCTCGGCCCGGACCAGCGCGAAGTCCGCCGTGATGGCCTCCTCCAGCAGGTAGCGGCGGCCACCGAACTCCCGGACCTCCTTCGGCGGCGAGGCCAGCGCGACCGACCCGTCCGCCGCGTACCGCCAGGGCAGTCCGCCCTCCTCGACCTGGGTGCCGACCCCGGCCGGGGTGAAGAAGGCGGGGATCCCCGCACCGCCGGCCCGCAGCCGCTCCGCGAGGGTGCCCTGCGGTGTCAGTTCCACCTCCAGCTCGCCCGAGAGGTACTGCCGCGCGAACTCCTTGTTCTCCCCGACGTACGAGGACACCATCCGGGCGATCCGTCCGGCCCGCAGGAGCAGCCCCAGGCCCCAGTCGTCGACGCCGCAGTTGTTCGACACCACCCGCAGACCGGTCGTGTCCGTGGCCGCGAGTGCGCCGATCAGCGTGCTGGGGATGCCGCAGAGACCGAAGCCGCCGACGGCGAGCACCGCACCGTCGGGGATGTCGCCGACGGCGTCGGCGGCGGAGTCCAGGACCTTGTCCAAGGTGTCACCTCGCGAAGGGAGCGGAAGAGGGTGAGGGGCAGGGCGACCGTGACCCGCCGCACCAACCGTCACGCCCGGTCGCCCGCCGCGGCCATGGCGGACGCCGCCACGCCCCGCCGCGACCTCATGGCGTACGACCACACCGGCCCGCCGCGGGACCGCCACCGGCCCCGCGACATGGGGCCGACCGCCACAACGACGCGGGCCGATACGTCCCCCGGGCACATGTCGCCGCCCGCACACCCCACCTACGGTTCCGGCATCCACCCCCGCAACACCCTCAGGAGCCGGTCATCATGAGCAGCTCGACAGTCCCCACCAGGACGCCGTCCGAGCGGTCGGCCGCCGGTGGCGGCCCGGCGGGCCCCGAACAGCTGAGCGTCCCCGTGCCGGGCGGGGACCTGGCCGTGCTCCGCTGGCCGGCCACGGTGCCCGGCGCCCCGACCGTCGTGGCGGTGCACGGCATCACCGCCAACGGCCTCGCCTGGTTCGAGGTCGCCCGCCGCCTCGCGGGGCGTGCCACCCTGCTCGCACCCGACCTGCGGGGGCGCGGCGACAGCCGCGGTCTCGGCGAGCCGTACGGCCTCGCCCGCCACGCCGACGACGTGGCAGCCCTGATCGCCGGGCTCGGCCTGGGCCCGACCGCGGTGATCGGGCACTCCATGGGCGCCTGGGTGACGGCGCTGGCGGCCGTCCGGCACCCGGAGCTGGTCAGCCGGGTGGTGCTGATCGACGGCGCGGTCGGCTTCCCCCTGCCCGAGGGCGTGAGCGATCACGACGCCCTGGCCGCCGTGCTCGGCCCGGCGCTGACCCGGCTGTCGATGACCTTCGCCGACCGGCAGGCGTACCGGGAGTTCTGGCAGCGCCACCCGGCCTTCGCCGCCGACTGGTCCGCCGACATCGACGCCTACACCCAGCGCGATCTCGTCGGCGAGGAACCCGAACTGCGCTCCGCCTGCGTGCCGGCGGCGGTCGAGACCGACGGCGCGCAGGTCCTGCTGGACGAGGAGGCGGCCACCGCCGTACACCGGCTGCCCTGCCCGGGCGCGTTGCTGTGGGCGGAGCGCGGCCTGCTCGACGAGCCGCAGGGGCTCTACGACGAGAAGCGGCTCGCGGCCGCCGGACTGGACGGCCGCCATCCGGTGGCGGTGTCGCCGGTGCCGGGCAGCAACCACTACTCGATCCTCTGGGGGCGCCCCGGCGCCGAGGCGGTGGTCCGCGCCCTGCTGGGCCCGTCCTCCGCCGGCCTCGCCGCCGGGTAGCCGCCGAGCAGCTGCCGAGCAGCTGCCGAGCAGCCGCCGAGCAGCCGCTGACCCGGCCTAGCCGGCCGTGCCGAGGAAGGTCTCCCAGCCGCCGGCCGGCGCCTGTCCGACGTTGAGGGTGCGCAGCTTGCGGAGGGTGGACTGGTCCTGGACCTCCAGCCACTCGACGAGCTGTTTGAACGAGACCAGCCGGACCTCGGGCTTGCCCGCGATGGTCTTGAGGGTCTCCTCGACGGCGTCCATGTAGATGCCGCCGTTCCACTGCTCGAAGTGGTTGCCGATGAAGAACGGCGCGCGGTTGCCGTTGTAGGCGCGGTCGAACCCGGCCAGGTAGGAGTCCCGGGCCTGGGTGCGCCACTCGCCGAACTTGGCCGGGTCGCCGTTGGTGGTCTTCGACTGGTTGGCCAGGATGTTGTAGTCCATCGAGAGCACCTGGAACGTGTGCCCGGGGAAGGGGATGCTCTGCAGCGGGAGGTCCCAGACCTTGCCGTCCTGCACCTTCTGGGGCCAGATCTGCTGGCCGCCCGCGGAGCTGGCGTCGTACTTCCACCCCAGGTTGGCGGCGGTCGGCAGCAGGGCCTTCTGGCCCTCCAGGCAGGGGGTGCGGCCGCCGATCAGCTCCTTCTTGTAGTCGAAGGGGAGCGGGTCGACGTCGGTGAAGCCGGTGTTGGTCCGCCACTGGGTCACGAAGCCGATGGCCTGGTCGATCTCGCTCTGCCAGTCCTCGGGGGTCCACTTGTTGACGCCGTTGCCGTCCGACCGGGTCGAGCAGAAGTGGCCGTTGAAGTGGGTGCCTATCTCGTGGCCGGCCAGCCAGGCCTGGCTGATGAGCTTGAGGGTGTTCTTGACCGCGCCGTCCGACAGGTAGGGGATGTCGGAGGCGCCGACCGAGTGCTTCGGCGGGTGGTACAGCTCGGACCTGCCCTTGGGCAGGGCGTAGATGCCGGAGAGGAAGAAGGTCATCGAGGCCTTGTGCTCCTCGGCGAGCTTGAGGAACCGGGGGAACTGGCCGTCCTCGGTCGCCCCGGCGCCGTCCCAGGAGAAGACCACGAACTGCGGCGGGCGCTCGCCCGGCTTGAGCTTCTCCGGCTTGGGCTGCTTCGGCTGGGGGCCGGTGTCGGAGGTCGAGCCGTCTCCGATCGGGGTGCCCTTGGACGGGGTTCCGGTCGGGGTGCCGCTCGCCCCGGTGCTCCCGCCGCCGGTCGTGGGAGCGGGGGCGGGGCCCGAGGTGGAACCGGAGGCGGAGGCCGCCCCCGAGCCGCCCCCGGAACAGGCCGCCACCGCTCCGAGAGCCGCAGTCGCGGCGGTGGCTGTGAGCACGGTCCTGCGCGAGATGCTGCCCATCGTCTCCCCTGGTCCGGAGCGGATGGCGGTCAGGGCCGCATCCGCGCCAGTCATATCGGACAATTGATTGATTATCCGTCGTTAGCATGGCATGCGGACGCAAGGGTCACCAAGGAGTCCGGGTCCGCCGGACATGAACACGCGCGGCACGCCTGTGCGGGATGCGAAGGAATGTCTTCTGTTGCCGTCCCGTGACGTTTCGCCCGTTTCGAGGGGGCGGTGTCGTCACGGTGCCGTCACGGTGCCGTCGCGGCCTCAGCCGAGGGAGAGCCGGCGGTTGCGGCGCACGATCCGCGCGATGGTGGTGCTCACCGCGGTGGCGGCCGTGCAGGAGACCGCGAGGCTCAGCCAGGCGGTGTCGAACCAGTGGCTGTTGAGCCAGCCCAGCGTCACGATGTACGCCGCCCAGATCATCGCGGCCAGCGCCGACCACCGCAGGAAGCGGTGGGGGTGCGCGGGGGAGTGGCCGATGGCCAGGTCGAGGATGGTCCGCCCGGCGGGAACGAAGCGGGCGATCACGACCATGGCCGCCGCCGCCGGGGTGGTGCGTTCGTCCAGCGCCTGCTGGACCCGCGCCACGCTCGCCGCGAGCTTCGGGCGGTGTTCGAGGCGTCGGCTGACCATGGGCGCGCCGCGCCGGGCCAGCCGGAGCAGCAGCAGATCGCCGAGGAAGGAGGCCAGGGCCACCCCGAGCCCGAGCATCACGGGCGCTCCGTCTATCTGTGCCGTCTTGAGCACGGCGAGTATGACGAGAGTCCCGCTGGGGATGAAGGGGAGGAAGGCGTCACCGAGGACGGCGCAGAGCGCCAAGGCACAGATCCACGAGGATCCGACCAGCGTCGCGATGTCCATGTCCGTCTCCCTCCAGGCTGCCCGGGGGAGCAGTGGTTCAAGGGACAACGCTAGCGCCTCGACGTTTCATGCCATGAAGCACCCCGACTGTGCGACGGCTCACAGGTGACGGGGGTCACAGGCGCGCTCCGCGGGGCCAGGGTCGCGCAATGGCACGAGCCCCCGGGGCGGGGTGCCGCTCCGAGGGCTCGCGGGGATCTGTCGGCGCTGGTCCAGCCCGACGATCTTGCTGGTGAGTGCGGATCCGGTTGGGTGATCCGCCTGGGCCCTAGCCTGCCGGACGCCGGAGTCCGACCGCGAGCCCTGCGGCTGGCGACTTCCCGCGCTGGCGTGAAGTCGCCACGGGTGTCCGCCTGCTGGCTCTGCGTCAGCCCGGCCCGCCGGGCCGAACCGGGAGGAGCGGGGTGAGGTCAGGCCGGGGAGTCGGGAACAAGGCGGCCCACGACCGGGGTTGACCAGAGTCGGCGCCTGCGGCGGCACCGACCGCCCCGGTGGCGGCCCCGGTGAACCGCGCCGGCGGACGGAACCGACCACGGCCAGGAGGACGGACGGTATGACGAGCGAGGACAGGCAGGCGGAGCAGCGGGAGGACGGGACCGGCGCACCCGGGACCGGCGCACCCGGGACGGACCCGGTCCGGGGCAGCACCCGGGGATCGGCGCCCGCTCCGCTGTCGATTCTCGACCTCGCCACCGTCGGGAGCGGCTACACGCCCGCGCAGGCGCTCGCCGCGACCACCGCCCTCGCCCGCAGCGCCGAGCAGTGGGGCTACCACCGTTTCTGGGTCGCCGAGCACCACGGCATGCCCGGCGTCGCCAGCTCCACGCCGGCCGTCCTGCTGGCCCACCTCGGGGCCCACACCACCACCCTGCGGCTCGGCTCGGGCGGCGTGATGCTGCCCAACCACGCCCCGCTGGCGATCGCCGAGCAGTTCGGCCTGCTGGAGGCGCTCCACCCCGGCCGGATCGACCTCGGCCTCGGGCGGGCTCCCGGCACCGACACCGCCACCGCCCGAGCGCTGCGCCGCGGCCTCGGCGAGGGGGCCGACGACTTCCCCCGCCAGCTCGCCGAGCTGACCCACTTCCTCGACGGCAGCTTTCCCGCCGAGCACGCGTACGCCCGGCTCACCGCCGTCCCGAAGGGCGAGGGGCGGCCGCCGATCTGGCTGCTCGGCTCCTCCGGCTTCAGCGCCCAGCTGGCCGGCCGCCTCGGCCTGCCGTTCGCCTTCGCGCACCACTTCAGCAGCGCCAATACCCTCCCCGCGCTCGACCTCTACCGCTCGGAGTTCCGCCCCTCGGCCGTCCTCGACGAGCCGTACGCGCTGATCGGGGTGAGCGCCGTCGCGGCCGACGACGAGGCCGCGGCCCGCCGCCTCGCCCGCTCCGCCGCCCTCGGCATGCTCCGGCTGCGCCGGGGCAACCCGGGGCCGATCCCGACGCCCGAGGAGGCCGAGTCCTACCCGTACAGCCCGGTGGAGGCGGACTTCATCGACGACTGGCTGGGCAACGTCGTGCTGGGGTCGCCGGGTGAGGTGGCCGACGGGCTGGAGGCGCTCCGCAAGCGAACCGGGGTGGACGAGCTGATGGTGACCTCGCACATCCACGGCCACGAGGCCCGGCTGCGTTCCTACGGGCTGATCGCCGAGGCGTACGGGCTGACCGGGGCGCGGGTCGCGACCGTCTGAGCGCCGTCCGGGCGGGCGCCGACCCGGGTCGGCGCCCGCCTCCGCTCAGCGCCCGCCCGGGGTCTCCCGGCTCTCCCGGCTCTGCCGGCTCTGCCGGCTCTCCCGGTTGTCACGGAGTATCGCCGCGACCAGGGCCGCCTCGCCCGGGCGGGCGAAGTACCAGCCCTGGGCGGTGTCGCAGCCGGTGAGCCGCAGCCGCTCGGCCTGGGCGGCGCTCTCGATGCCCTCGGCGGTCACGGTCAGCCCGAGGGTGTGGGCGAGCTGCACCATCGCGCCCACGATCTGCTCGTCGGCATCGCTGCGGCGCGAACCGAGCTCGGGGAGCTCCGCCCGGGCGCCGGTGGGGGACGGGTCGCGGAACCCCTCGATGAAGGTGCCGTCCAGCTTCAGCACGTGCACCGGGAGCCGGGAGAGGTAGGCGAGGTTCGAGTAGCCCGTCCCGAAGTCGTCGATCGCGATCCGGACGCCCATGTCGGCGAGTGCCTGGAGCGCCTGGAGCGGACGCCCGCCGGGGCCGAGCAGCGCGCTCTCGGTGATCTCCAGCTGCAGCAGCCGCGCCGGCAGCCCGGTGCGTTCGAGGGCCTGGGCGACATCGGCGACCACGTCGGAGTCCCAGATCTGGCGGGCGGCCAGATTGACGCTGACGAAGGTCTCGGTCTCGGGGAACTCGGTGAGCCACTGCTGCGCCTGGCGGCAGGACTCCTCCAGCACCCACTTGCCGAGCGGCACGATCGCCCCGGACTCCTCGGCGAGCGGGATGAAGCGGTCCGGCGAGAGCGTCCCGTAGCGGGGGTGGCGCCACCGGACCAGGGCCTCGGCCCCGTGCACCGCGCCGTCGGCGAGGCCGACCAGCGGCTGGTACTCGATGGTGAACTCGCCGCGCTCCAGCGCCGGGCGCAGCGCCGTCGCGAGCAGTTGGCGGGTCAGCTGGTGGGCGCCCCGGTCGGGGTCGTAGAGGGTCCAGCGGGCCCGGCCGTCGGCCTTGGACCAGTACAGCGTGGCGTCGGCGTCCTTGACCAGGTCGGTGGGGGTGGTCTCGTGCACGGAGCGCTCGACGACGCCGACGCTGGCGGTGACCACCAGCCGGTGGCCGGCCACGTCGAAGGGGCGTTCCAGGGCTTCGAGGATCCGGGCGGCCAGGTCGGTCAGTTGGTCGCTGCCCCGGCTGTCGGTCACCAGGACGGCGAACTCGTCACCGCCCATCCGCGCCACCAGCTGGGTGCCGTGCGCGGAGAAGCCGCGCCGCAGGCGGGTCGCGACGGCGATCAGCAGCTGGTCACCGATGTGGTGGCCGAGCGTCTCGTTGATCGCGGCGAACCCGTCGAGGTCCAGGTAGCAGACCCCGACACGCGGTCCGTCCACCCAAGTGCCGCTCAGTCCGGCCCCGGCCCCGGCCGCGCCCGCGACGGCGCCGTCCCCGGTGGCCGGACTCGGGGTCGCGGGGACCCGCAGCGGCCCCGTCGCCCGGTCGGCGGTGAGACAGGCGGCGTCGAGGCGTTCGAAGAAGGACGTCCGGTTGGGCAGGCGGGTCAGCGGGTCGTGCAGGGCCTGGTACTCCAGGCGGTCGCCGAGCCGGCGCTGCTCGGTGATGTCCTCGACCAGGGCCAGCGTGTAGAGCGGGCTGCCCCCGGGGTCCCGGATCAGGGAGACGGTCACCTTGCTCCAGACGGTCCGCCCCTCCCGGTGCTTGAGCTGCTTCTCCACCCGGAGCCGGTCGCGCTCGCCGTTGACGAGGGCGGCGAAGAGGCGGCGCGGCATGCCCTCGGGGTCGACGATCTCGTGGATGTGGGTCTGCACCAGCTCGCCGACGGTGCGGCCGGTCAGCGCGGCGAAGGCGGGGTTGACCTCGATGATCCGGTCTTCGGGGTCGATCAGGGCCATGCCGATGCCGGCGTCGCAGAAGGCGGCCCGCAGGCGGGACTCGCTCACCCGCAGGGCGGCCAGCAGCCGGTCACCGCCCTCGGTGGCGGTAGGTCCCGCGTCCGCCGGGCCGCTGCCGAGGTCGTCGCCCGGGGCGCGGTGGGCGCCGTCGGAGAGCGGTCGTGAGCAGGTCGGGCAGAGCAGGGTGCCACCGTCCACCACGGCGCCCTGCGGGGCGGTGGCCGGAATCGCCCGGCCGTCCACCTCTGCCGAACCGTCCAGGACGGCCTGCGCCGTGCCGTTGGCAAGGCCGGCCGCGCCAACGCCGGCAGGGCCGTTGGTGGTGGTGTGGAGGGCGGGTGGCGGGAGACGGCGGGGTGCCCGTGGCTCCTCGTGCCGCACGCCTGAGTGGTGAGCGTCGGCCCCCTCGTTCTGGCCCGGCACGGCATGCTCCCGTCCGCTGCTGACGCTTGACGCTGGTCCGGCCGGTCACCCGACTGCGGCGGCCGGCTCCGCACTCTGCCGGGGCTCCTGGAGGTCGGGCTGCGTGGCGGAACGCTCGGGACGGAGCGGCCGGGTGGCAGCCCGCGCCTGAGGAACCGTGAGGAACAGGGTGCTGCGGCCGATCATAAGACGCGATGACAACGCGCGGTGACCGCCGCCAGGGTGATTCGTCGGCTTTGGTGGCAAGTGCGGTGATACATGCGGACGCCCCCGCTACACATCACATGATGTGCAGCGGGGGCGTGTACTCCGGGAGTGCGCCCTCGGGCTCCGCTGGAGCGCCGGACGCGCCCCGCCGGAGCCCGAGGGACGGGCGACCCGGACGGTCAGGCCAGGCTGGCCGAGAGGGTGATGGTGGTGCCGGTCAGGGCCTGGCTCACCGGGCAGTTCGCCTTGGCGTCCTCGGCGGCCTTCACGAAACCGGCCTCGTCCAGCCCGGGCACCTCACCGACGACGGTGAGGTGGATGCCGGTGATGCCGGTGCCCGGCTGGAAGGTCACATCGGCCTTGGTGTCGAGCTTGGCGGGCGGGGTGCCGGCGCCGGCCAGGCCGTGCGAGAGCGCCATCGAGAAGCAGGCGGAGTGCGCGGCCGCGATGAGCTCCTCCGGGCTGGTCTTGCCGTTCGCCGCCTCGGCGCGGGCCGGCCAGGAGACCGGGAACTCGCCGATGCCGGACGACGCGAACGTCACCTGGCCCTTGCCGTCGAGCAGGTTGCCTTCCCAAGCCGTCTGGGCGGTGCGAGTGGTTGCCACGATCGGTACCTCCATCAATGAGGAACTGCTGCTTCGTCACGTCCGGTCATGCCGCGCCCAGCCTACGTGCAGGTCGGGGGCCCGCCACAAGTAGCGCATCGGTCTGCCACGTCCGAAAATCCGTCGATCGTCCGGGTGAACGGGGCGGTCCGCGGCCGGGCCCGGGCAGCTCGGAGCGCCGTCCGGCAGACCGTCCGTGTGCTGTCCGTATCGTGGACAGATCGGCCAAATGGTGCAGGACCGCGTCGGGCGCCCTGTTAGATTTGCCCGGGCCCGGGCCCGGCCGCCGGACGGTCGGGCGCAAGACCGAGAGAGCCGCGGAGCCGCACCCGATGACGGACCACCCCACGACCCCCGACGCCGGACTGCCCGAGGGGGTCGACGATGCCGTGCGGGCCGAGCTGACCAGCCTGCGCGAGAGCATCGACAACATCGACGCCGCGGTGGTCCACATGCTGGCCGAGCGCTTCAAGGCGACCCAGCGGGTCGGCCGGCTCAAGGCCGAGCACAAGCTCCCTCCGGCCGACCCGGCGCGCGAGCGCACCCAGATCAAGCGCCTGCGCGAGCTGGCCGCCGGCGCGCACCTGGACCCGGTGTTCGCGGAGAAGTTCCTCAACTTCATCATCGCCGAGGTCATCCGCCACCACGAGGCCATCGCGAACGATGCCGTGGCCGGCGGGAACGACGCCGCCTGACGGTCCGCCCGGTCGGCCGGGAGCCCGGCCGACCGGGCGGGCTCGTCCGGCCGGTGCTCCGGGGCCTGGGGGAACGCCGAGGGAACGCCGGGAGAGCGCCAGGGGAATGTCGGGCGTGGGTAAACGTCCGATTTCGCCTGGATCCGGGGTTGGCGTAGCGTGCAGGTTCCCCCGCAGCCGGAGAGTGGAGCAGCGACGATGGCGGTGAACCTGCCTGATACGCACGGCGGCGACGCCGGGGCCGGGCCCGCCGCTCCCGCCGCCCCGGTCGGGGGTCGGGCCGAGGCCCGGCGGGCGAGGCGGGCCGCCGAGGGGCGCCGCGCCAGGCCGCCGAAGGCCGGGCGGTCCGGGCGCCGACCGCGGCCGTGGTGGATCGAGATCCCCGCGATGGCGGCGGTGGGCCTGGTGGTCGCGCTGCTGATCAAGACGTGCCTGTTCCAGGTGTTCACCATCCCCTCCGGTTCGATGGAGAACACGCTGCGGATCGGCGACCGGGTCGGTGTGAACAAGCTCGCCCCGCTGACCGGGTGGAAGCCCGAGCCGGGCCAGCCGGTGGTGTTCAAGGACCCGGGTGACTGGCTGCCGCCGCAGCCGGCCGACGGGAACCCCGTGACCGCCGCGCTGGGCTCGGCGCTCTCCTTCGTCGGCCTGGTGCCCCCGAAGGACGACAACTACCTGGTCAAGCGGGTCATCGCGACGGGTGGGCAGACCGTGCAGTGCGCGGGCACCACGCTGACCGTCGACGGCGCCAAGGTCGACGAGCCGTACCTCCACCCCGGGGACGACTCCTGCGCGGGGCTGGACTTCGGCCCGGTGACGGTGCCGCAGGGCTACGTCTGGGTCGAGGGCGACCACCGCAGCGACTCCGCCGACTCCCGGTACCACCGGCGAGGCCCCGGCGGCGGCGCCGTGCCGGTGGGCAACGTGGTCGGCCCGGTGTCGGCCGTGGTGTGGCCGCTCGGCCACCTCGACTGGTTCGGCTGGGCCGGCCGCTGATCCGAGCGGTCCCGGTCGATGCCGGGACGCTGGTCAGCCAGAGCCTCGGTCCATGGCGGGGTTCCGCTGACGGGCCGAGGCCCGGCTACTGCCCCTCGCTCCGGCCGCCCGCGTTCTCCCTGGAGTCGCGCGCCTCGGCCTCGGCGGCGTGCGCGAGTCGCTCACCAAGCGCTGTCGCGCCCGCGGGAACCGCTTCCCGCTCCTCGGTCGCCCCGGCGTCCGGCGCGGCGGGCTTGCTCGCCTGGGCCGCGAACGCGCCGGCCAGGACCAGCAGACCGCCGGCCACCTGCGGCAGGCCGAGGTGCTCGCCGAGCAGGACCCAGGCCAGCACGGTGGCCACGACGGCCTCCAGGTTGGCCACCACGCCGGCCACCGGTGGCGACAGGTGCCGGACGGCGACGACGCCGCTCAGATAGGCGAGCACGGTCGCGATCAGGACCATCCAGGCGGCCGGGATCAGCGCGGGCAGGGTGTGCCCGTTCATCACCACGTCCCCGCCGAGCTTGCCCCAGTCGGCCTCCCAGGGGCGGGTGAAGGCGGTGAGCACGATCGAGCCGATCAGCAGGCCGTACGCGCTGACGGCGATCGGGTCGACCGGACGGTCGCCCCGGCTGCCGGCGTCGGCCAGCACGAAGTAGCCGACCTGGCAGCAGGCCGCACCCAGGCCGAAGAGGACGCCGAGCAGGTCGAAGCTCAGGCCGTTCCAGACTTCGACCACGCAGGCGAGCCCGGCGACCGCGACGCCCGCGCCGATCGCCGCGCCCCGGCTGATCGGCCGGCGCTGGACGAACCGGACGTAGCCGATGAGCAGCGGCGGGCCGAGGTACTCGATCAGCAGGGCGACACCGACCGGGATCCGGGAGATCGCGGCGAAGTAGCAGGCCTGGACGCCGGCCACGGCCAGCAGGCCGAAACCGATCAGCAGGCCGGGCCGCCGCAGGACGGCGTCGCGGTGGCGGTAGGCCAGCGGCAGCAGGACGACCGCGGCGCCGGTCACCCGCAGCCAGACCACGTGCAGGGGCGACAGTCCGGCCTCGATCAGCGGTTTGGCCGCGGTGCCGGAGCCGCCGAAGGCGACCGCGGAGACGAGGGCGAGGGTGAGACCGAGGGGCCGGCCGGGAGAGCGGCCGAGGAGAGGCTTCGAGCTGTGCACCGACGAATTGTGACAGTAGGACCGCGATCTCGGTAAGGGGTCATTCCGTCATTCGGTCCTGCCCGGGGCGGCGGGCGGACTCCCGTCACTCAGCAAGCCGCCCGCCCGAGCTACCCGCCCGAGCCGGACCTGGTGCTCGCGTCCGCCGCACTGCCGCCTCCGGACCCGGCCGCCGACCCCGAGCCCGAGCCCGACCCGCCGGTGTCCCCGGTCGGCTTGGGTGCCGTGGTGGGTCCGGTGGTCGGGGCGGTGGTCGGCGCCGGGGTCCGGGTCGGCTTGCTGGTCGGCGGCGGCGTCGTGGGCTGGGTCGGTGCCGTGGTGGCGCCGCCGGAGCCGGATCCGCCGGTGCCCCCGGTCGGCTGCGGTGCCGTGGTCGGCCCGCCCGACGGCGTGGCGGACGGCTCCGAGCCCGCGCCCGAGCCGCCCGGGCCCGCGCCCGAGCCGCCCGAGGTGCCGGACCCGCCCTGGCCGGTCTGCGGCGACGGCTCGCCGGACGGCGTCGCCGCGCCGTCCGGGGCGGCCGGCGCGGAGCTCGCGCTGCCCGAGGGGCTGGGCGAGGCGCCGGCCCCCGGGGAGCCCCAGTCGCCGGGCCCGGAGTCCTCCGCGTCCGAGGGCTCGGGGAAGTCGGAGACCGGCTGGCCCTTGAGCGCGGCCTTCATGTAGGCGGTCCAGATCTGCGCGGGGTACTGGCCGCCCGCCGCGCCGTCGAGCCCGCCGGTGCCGCTGAGGCTGACCTGCGCGCCGGTGCCCGGGTCCTGGCCGAACATCGCGACCGAGGTGACCAGCTCCGGGGTGTATCCGACGAACCAGACCGCCTTGTGCTCGTCCGTCGTACCGGTCTTGCCCGCCGCGGGCCGGCCCAGCGCCTTCGCCCGCCAACCGGTGCCGCCCTGGTCGGTCACCACGCCCTGGAGCATGGCCGTGACCTCGCGCGCGGTCTGCTCGCTGATCGCCTGGGTGCTCTTGTGGGCGGGCAGGGCGACGGACTCGCCTTCGCGGTTCACCGCCTGCACCAGCCACGGGGTGATCTGCTTGCCGCCGTTGTCCAGCGTGGCGTACACGCCCGCCATGTCAAGGATGCTCGGGGTGGCGGTGCCCAGCGGGATCGACGCCACCGGGTCCAGGGCGGGGGTGTTGCCGGGCAGGCCGAGCGCGACCGCGGTGTCCTTCACCTTGGAGAGGCCGGTGTCCTGGGCGAGCTGGGCGAAGGCCGAGTTCACCGACCAGTCGGTGGCCTGCTGGAGGGTGATCTGGCCGTAGCTCTTGTCGCCCTCGTTCGGCGGCGCGTACGCGGTGCCCTTCCCGCCGCGGACCTTGCGCTCGCTGGTGCCGTCGTAGACGGTGCGCGGGGTGATGGTCTGGCCGGACTGGGTCTTGGCGCCGCTCTCCAGCGCCGCGGCCAGCGCGATCGCCTTGAAGGTCGAGCCCGCCTGGTAGTCCCGCCGGGTCGCGTTGTCGATGTAGTGCTTGGTGTAGTCGACGCCGCCGTAGAGGGCGACCACGGCGCCGCTCTTCGGGTCCACGGAGACGGCGCCGGGCTGGACGGCGGCGTCCTTCTTCCGCTTGTCCGGGTCGAGGGTGTCGTGCAGCTGGGCCTGGACGGCGTCCTGCAGGGCCTGCTGGCGGTTCGGGTCGATGGTCAGCTTGATCGTGTAGCCGCCCTTGGCCAGCTCCGACTCGCCGATGATCTGGTTGGTGGTGAGGTAGTCGGTCGCGGCGTTGACCAGGTAACCGGCCTGGCCGGAGAGACCGAGCTGCACCTGCGGGTCCTTGACCTCGGGGAACGTGGTGGCGGCCCGCTCCTCGGCGGACAGCCAGCCCTCCTTCACCATGCCGTCGAGCACGTAGTTCCAGCGGTTGACCGCGTTCTGCTTGCCTGCGGCGGTGGCGGTGGCCACGTCGTAGGCGCTGGGGGCGTTCAGCAGCGTGGCCAGGTAGGCGCCCTGGGCGGCGTTGAGCTGGGCGGCGTCGACGCCGAAGTACTGCTGGGCGGCGGCCTGGATGCCGTACGCGCCGCGCCCGTAGTAGGAGGTGTTGAGGTAGCTGGAGAGGATCTCGTCCTTGCTCTCGGTGGCGTCCACCTTGATCGCGATGAACAGTTCCCGCACCTTGCGGGTGACCGACTGCTGCTGGCTCAGGTAGGTGTTCTTCACGTACTGCTGGGTGATGGTGGAGCCGCCCTGGGTGCCCTCGCCCTTGGCGGTGTTGAGGGCGGCGCGGACCATGCCGGCTATGTTGACGGCGCCCTCCTGGTAGAAGGTGCGGTCCTCGGCGGCCAGGGTCGCGTGCTGCGCGGCGGGGGAGACCTTGTCCAGCGAGACGTTCTGCCGGTTGGTCTGGCCGGTCCGGGCGAGCACCGAGCCGTCCTGGTACAGCCAGGTGTTGCTCTGGGTGATCGCGGCGGCGTGCGCGTCCGGCACCTTCACCAGGGCGATGCCGAGGGCGAACAGGCCGACCCCGAGCAGCAGCGCGGTCACGACGCCCACCAGGGTCGTCCGCCAGGTCGGGATCAGCCGGCGCCAGCCGGTGCGCCGGGGCCGTCGGACCTTGGTCCGCCGGGTGCGCTGGGTGCCGCTCGGGGCGTTACGGGACAAAGCGGCGGCCTTTCCTGCGGGCGGGCGACGGATGCGGACGTCCTGGCGACGCGGCAGGACGGACGGCCCGTGCCGGTTCGCGCGGACGGGATCGTCGGCGGTCGGGGCCTTTGCCCCTTTTCCGGTGTACAGCCCAGAACGCGCCGAAGGCACCGGTTGGCTCCACCACGGCGGGAAGCGAGACCGACATCACACACAAAACGGACGTCAATGGGCAGTGAAAAGCCGGAGAGCCCCTCGTGTGGACGAGAGGCTCCCCGGTTGTCTGTGCGCCGCCAGGGACTCGAACCCCGGACCCGCTGATTAAGAGTCAGCTGCTCTAACCAACTGAGCTAGCGGCGCCTGCTGACGGGGAAAACAATACACGCTTCCGGCGGGTGCCTCGAACCACCTGCGCGCCACCGGGAGTGGCCTGTCCGTTTCCGCCCGGTTGGGGTGGAGTTTGCCGGCGGCTAGGGTGGAACCGTGCCCAGCTCCCACCCCGGTCGCCGGAACGCTCGGCGCACCCCCGCCCCGGCCGCGCCCCCGGCCGCCTTCCTGCGGATCGACGGCACACCCCTGCACGTCCGGGTCGAGGGCCGGGGGCCGGTGTGCCTGCTCTCCGGGGGCCTCGGCAGCAGCTGGTTCGACTGGGACCTCGTCGTCCCCTTCCTCACCCCGTACCGCACCGTGGTCCGTTTCGACCGGCCCGGCTACGGCCTGAGCGCGCCCGAACCGGCCGACCGGCCCGCCCCGACCGCCGCCGGCGAGGCACGCAGGATCCGGGCCGTCCTCGACGCGCTCGGCCTGCTCGGGCCGTGCACGGTGGCCGGGCACTCGCTGGCCGGGTTCCACGCCGAGGCCTTCGCGCGGCTGTATCCCGAGCGGACGGCCGGGCTGGTCCTGCTGGACGGCAGCGTCGAACCGGACCCGCGTCCGCGCCCGGCCCCCGGCCTGCGCGACCTCGCGGCGCGCGCCACGGCCGGCGCGGCCACCGCCGTCGCCGTGCCCTACCTGCTCGGGCCCACCGTGCGCCGGCTGGTCGCCCGGGCGACCACGGTCCGGCACGAGGACCTCGCCCCCGCGCCGCTGGTCCGGCACTGCTATCGCACCGGACGGTCCTTGCGGGCGCTGCTCCGCGAGAACACCCACTACCTGGACATGGCCGCCGAACTGGCCGACCTGCGCCGCACCACCCCGCTGCCGGACGGCCTGCCGGTCACCGTCCTCGCCGCCGACGACGGCCTGCGCGGCCCCCGGAGCGAGGAGTGGCTGGCCGCCCAGCGGGACCTCGCCGAACTCCTGGGCGCGGAGTACCGACGTACGGCCCCGGCCGGGCACCTGGTGATGTTCGACCGCCCGGACGCGGTGGCCTCGGCGGTCCTGGACACCACCCGCGGGACCGGCCGACCGCCGAACCGCTGAGCCGCCGAGCTGCTGGGACGCGGAGCCCCGCTCGGCCCCGCCGAAGTTGTCTGCCGAGACCACCCGCCGAAACGCCGAATGGCCCCCTCGCTGATGCGAGAGGGCCATTCGACCGTCGGTGCGCCGCCAGGGACTCGAACCCCGGACCCGCTGATTAAGAGTCAGCTGCTCTAACCAACTGAGCTAGCGGCGCCTGCTGACCTGGAAGACATTACACGGAGTCGGGCCGATCCGCCGAATCGCGACAGTCCGGTCACCCACCGTGGCGAGGGGGCCGGTCAGCCTTGCTCCATGGCCGCCAGGCGTCACCCCTCCGGGAAGTGGCAGGCCGCCTGGTGGTCGGAGCTCGCCGCAGCCGCGTCAGCCGCACCCGCGTCCGTGAGCGGTGGTGCCTCCGTCTCGCACCGGCCGCGCGCCTCGGCGTCGAGCCCCGCGTACACGGGGCAGCGGGTGCGGAACGGGCAGCCGCTGTGCCGGGTGGTGGGGGAGGGCGGGTCGCCGGGCAGCAGGATGCGGGTGCGGGCGCGCTCGGCCGCCGGGTCCGGCAGCGGGACGGCCGAGAGCAGCGCCCGGGTATAGGGGTGCCGCGGGCGGTCGAAGACGGCGGACACCTCGCCCTGCTCGACCGTCCGCCCCAGGTACATCACGCTCACCCGGTCGGCGAGGTGCCGGATCACCGAGAGGTCGTGCGAGACGAAGAGATAGGAGAGGCCCAGCTCCGCCTTGAGCGACTGGAGCAGGTTGAGCACCCCGGCCTGGATCGAGACGTCCAGCGCGGAGACCGGCTCGTCCAGCACCAGCAGCCGGGGCCGGACGGCCAGCGCGCGGGCGATCGAGATCCGCTGCCGCTGTCCGCCGGAGAACTGGTGCGGATAGCGGACGGCGTGCGCCGGGTCGAGGCCCACCTGGCGGAGCAGCTCGGGCACCCGGCGGGCGATCTCCTCCTTCGCGGTCCGCTGGGCGCGCAGCGGCTCGGCGACGATGTCGCCGACCGGCATCCGGGGGTCGAGGCTGGCCATCGGGTCCTGGAAGACGATCTGAAGATCGGCCCGCATCCGGTGGGCCTCGGCGCGGGAGAGCCCGGCGGTGTCCCGGCCCAGCAGCTCGATCCGGCCGGACTCGGGGGCGGCGAGGCGCAGCAGTTCGAACAGGGTGGTGGACTTGCCGGAGCCGGACTCGCCGACCAGACCGAGCGTCTCGCCCTCCCGGATCGACAGCTCGACGCCGTCCACCGCGTAGACGGAGCCGATCCGGCGCTTGAAGACGGTGCCCTTGAGGAGCGGGAAGGTCTTGGTGAGCCCTTCGACCTCCAGGACCGGCGCGCGCTGCTCCCGGGGGACCTGTGTGGGGGCGGAGCGGGCCGGGAGGTCGGGCACGGGGTAGACCTCGGTGGGCGCGGGTCGCCGCTCGGCCAGCTCGTCGGCCCGGACGCACGCCGCCAGGTGGTCCGCACCCTTGACCCCCGCCGTCCCGCCGCCGGTCAGCGGCGGTTCCGCCGTGCGGCAGCGGTCCTCGACCAGGGGGCAGCGGGCGGCGAACGGGCAGCCCGGGGGCAGTTCGGCCATCGGCGCGGGCGTGCCGGGGATCGGCACCAGCGGCCCGCGCTTCCCGTCCAGCCGGGGGACGGCGCCGACCAGCCCGAGCGTGTACGGGTGGCGCGGCGCGGCGAACAGCTCGTCCACGCCCGCCGTCTCGACGACCCGCCCCGCGTACATCACGGCGACCCGGTCGGCCATCCCGGCGATCACCCCGAGGTCGTGGCTGACCAGGACGAGCGCGGCGCCGGTCTCGCGGCGGGCGGTGCGCAGCACGTCGAGCACCTGCGCCTGGATGGTGACGTCCAGGGCGGTGGTGGGTTCGTCGGCGAGCAGGACGTCGGGGTCGTTGGCGACGGCCATGGCGATCATGGCGCGCTGCCGCATGCCGCCGGAGAACTCGTGCGGGAAGCTGTTGAGGGCGCGGTCGGGGGCGGGGATGCCGACGAGGTCGAGCAGTTCGGCGGCCCGCTTGCGGGCGGCGGCCCGGTCGAGGCCGGACCGGTGGATGCGCAGCGCCTCGACGAGCTGGTCGCCGATCCGGTAGACGGGGGTGAAGGCGGAGAGCGGGTCCTGGAACACCATGGCGATCCGCCGGCCGCGGACGGCGGCCAGCTCGCGTCCGGGCAGGCCGACCAGTTCGCGGTCGTCCAGCCGGACCGAGCCGCGGACCCGGGCGGTGCCGGGCAGCAGGCCGAGGACGGCCAGCGCGGTGACGGACTTGCCGGAGCCGGACTCGCCGACGATGCCGAGGGTCTCGCCGCGGTGCAGGGTGAGGTCGACGCCGCGTACGGCGGGGACGGGGGCGGAGCCGCGCGGGCCGGTGAAGTCGACCCGCAGGTCACGGACTCTCAGCAGCGGGGTGCCGGTGGTGGTGGTCACGGCGGTGGTGGTCACGCGCGGGTCTTCTTCCTCGGGGCGGCGGCACGGTCACGGTCGGGCGAGTCGGCAGAGCCGGGCACATCAGCCGAACCGGCTGAACCGGCCGACCGCCGCGAGCGCCGCGGCCGACGGCCGGCCTCCGAGGTGGGGTCGAGCGCGTCGCGCAGCCCGTCGCCGATCAGGTTGACGGCCAGGACGAAGAGCACCAGCAACCCGGCGGCGAAGTAGAACAGCCAGGGGAAGACCGGCGCCTCGCTGGTTCCGGCGGCGAGCAGCGTCCCGAGCGAGACGTCCGGCGCCTTGACGCCGAAGCCGAAGTAGGAGAGCGCGGTCTCGCTCATCACGGCGCCGCCGACCGTGATGGTGGCGTCGATGATGAGGAAGGAGGCGACGTTCGGCAGGATGTGCCGGCTGATGATCCGCAGCGGGTGGACGCCCATGAACTGCGCGGCGCGGACGAACTCCCGCTCGCGCAGCGAGATGGTCATCGAGCGGACCACCCGGGCGGTGATCATCCAGTTGAACAGGGCGAGCAGCAGCACGAAGGCGAGCCAGCCGGCGCCCTTCAGCCGGGGCGAGACGATCGTGATGATCAGGAAGCTGGGGAAGACCAGCATGAGGTCGACCAGGAACATCAGCAGTCGGTCGGTCCAGCCGCCGAAGTAGCCGGCGCAGGCGCCGACCAGGGAGGCCAGCACGGTCGAGAACAGCGCCACCAGCAGGCCGATGACCAGCGACTTCTGGAGTCCGCGGACGGTCTGCGCGAAGACGTCCTGACCGACCCCGTTGGTGCCGAACCAGTGCGTGCCGGAGGGCGGTTGGCGCAGTGCGCCGTAGTCGGGGGTGGCGTAGTCCCAGGGGGTGAGGTACTGGCCGCCGAAGGCGAGCAGGAACAGCAGCAGGACGATGACGACGCCGGCCACCGCCCAGCGGGCGGCGAGCAGGCGGGCGAGGACGATCCGCCCCCGGCCGGTCGGCCCGGGCGCGGCGGGGGCCGCGGGGTCCGCGGACGGGGTGGGTTCGGCGGGGTCGGCGGGGCCGGCGGGCTCCGCGATCACGGCGGTCACGGGGTACTCCTCGGTTCAGGACCGCACGCGCGGATCGAGGGCGGCGTGCAGGGTGTCGGCGAGGAAGCCGGAGGCGAGCACCACGACCGCCGCGAACAGGTTGACCGCGACGACCGCGTTGACGTCCTGTTCGTTGACGGACTGGATGAACCATTCGCCCATGCCGTGCCAGCCGAAGATGGTCTCGGTGAACGCGGCGCCGGTGAAGATGCCGAGGAAGCTGTAGGCGAACATCGTCGACATCGGGATCACCGCCGTCCGCAGCCCGTGTTTGATCAGGGCGCGGCCCCGGGTGAGGCCCTTGGCCTCGGCGGTGCGCAGGTAGTCGGAGCCGAGCACGTCGAGCATGGTGCCGCGCTGGTAGCGGCTGTAGGTGGCGAGGCCGCCGAGCGCCAGCGAGAGGGTGGGCAGCAGCAGGTGCAGCGCCCAGTCGGCGAGGTGGGCGCCGAGGCCGCCGCTCAGGCCGGGGGTCTCGTACCCGGTGAAGGGGACGACCTCGTGGCCGACGGCGTCCTTGGCGGCGATGGCGCCGTTCTTGAGGAAGAGGGCGACCAGGAACACCGGGGTGGAGAGCAGGACGAAGGAGAGCACGGTGAGCAGCCGGTCGGAGATCCGGTACTGGCGCACCGCGCTCCACGCCCCGGCGGCGACGCCGAGGACCATGCCGAGCAGGCTGCCGATCAGCAGCAGTCGCAGCGAGACCCAGACCCGGCGGCGGAAGTCGTCCATCACCGGGGTGTCGTGGATGGTGCGGCCGAGGTCGCCGTGCAGCAGCAGGCCGCCCGCCCAGTGGCCGAAGCGTTCGACGACCGGGGTGTGGTCGTTGAGGTTGAGGTCGGTGAGCTGGCGCTCGACCGAGGCGGCGGCCGGGCGCGGCACCTTGGCCTCGAAGTAGACGCGCGGCTGCAGGGCGGCGCCGGCCAGCGCGTACGCCAGGAAGACGGCGGCGACCAGCAGGACGGCGTAGTAGGCGAGCCGCTTGATCAGGTAGCGGAGCATCAGCGGCCGCCCGGGGTGGGGGCGGACCCGACGCGTCTGGTGGGCATCGGAGGGTGGCCTTCGGATCGGGGACGAGGCAGGGAGGGAGGGGGCGTGGGAGGGGCGTGGGGCGGGGTGAGGCACGGCGGGACCGGCGCTCTTGACCGTGGTCAGGAAAGCGCAGGTCAGAGTGTGGCACCGGCGCGCGGCCGTGGTGTTGCGGCCGCATTGCGCCCTGTTTCGTTTGGATCAGGTGTCGACTGCACCCCCTGGTACTCGCTCTGATCCGCTGTTACGTTCGGTCCCCGGCACCGACTTGGCTGCCCATGCTCAAGCCTCGCCACACCTCGCGACGCCCAACTCTCACCACTCGCCGGACCTCACTGGGGGACCCTCATGGACGCTTCCGCCATGCCCGCGCGCCGCCTCGGCCGCGCCGCCGTACTCGCTCTCGCCGTCGCCCTCGCGGCCACCGCGTGCAGCTCCGGTGGCGGCGGCTCGGCGGACACCGCGGTCAAGAGCGAGGCGCCGGGGCAGGGGTCCATCGACATCAACGCCAAGCCGCTGGACCAGATCCGCGACGGCGGCGAGGTCCGGTTCCCGCTCTACCAGTGGATCACCCAGTGGAACCCGTTCCAGGTGGACGGCCGGTACGGTGACGCGGTCGAGATCATGCGGGCCGTGGAGCCGAACCTCTTCACCACCGACGAGGCCGGCACCTTCAAGCCGGTCGCCGACTACCTGGTGGACGCCAAGGTCACCTCGACCTCGCCGCAGGTGATCACCTACAAGCTGAACCCGAAGGCCAAGTGGTCGGACGGCAAGCCGCTCAGCTACCTCGACTTCAAGGCCGACTGGGAGGCGACCAACGGCAAGAAGGACGGCTACAACATCGCCGACTCGGCCGGCTACGAGCTGATCTCCGCCGTCGAGCAGGGCGCCGACCCGGCCGAGGTCAAGGTGACCTTCTCCGAGCCGTACGCCGACTGGCAGAACCTGTTCCGTCCGCTGATCCCGGCCGCCGGGATCGCCACCGCCGACGACTTCAACAAGGCCTGGGTGGAGAAGATCCCGATCACCGCCGGTCCGCTGAAGATCGGCACGGCCGACAAGACCGCGCAGACCCTCACGCTGGTCCCGGACCCGAACTGGTGGGGCGCCAAGCCCAAGGCGGAGCGGATCGTCTTCCGGGTGATGTCGCAGTCGGCGACCACCCAGGCCTTCCTCAACAACGAGATCGACTACGCCACGGCCGGCACCGCCACCGCGTACGGGCAGCTCAAGGATGCCAAGGACACGGTGATCCGGTCGGCCAGCCCGTGGGACGAGGTGCACATCTCCTTCGGCGGCGGCGGCGCGCTGGAGGACGTGAAGGTGCGGCAGGCGCTCGGCAGGGCCCTGGACCGCAACGCGCTGATCAAGATCGCCAACAACGGTGTGCCGGTCGAGTTCAAGCCGCTCGGCAACCACATCTTCATGCCCAACCAGACCGGCTACCAGGACAACTCCGGCGAGTGGGCCAAGTTCGACGTGGCGGCGGCGAAGCAGCTGCTGGACGGGGCGGGCTGGAAGGAGGCCGGCAGCGGCCAGCCGCGCACCAAGGACGGCCGGCCGCTGACCCTGCACTGGGTGCTCAACGAGTCCACCCCGCAGGCCCAGGTCGACCTCGCCACCGCCGCCCAGGCGATGTGGCTGGCGGTCGGCGTCAAGGTGGAGGTCGACAAGGTCGCGGCCAACGACTTCTTCACCAAGTACGTCAACCCGGGCAAGTGGGACATCGCCAGCTGGCGCAACACCGACTCGTTCCCGCTCTCCAGCAGCCTGACCAACTTCCGTCTGCCGCAGGGCGACAACGTGTTCGGCAACTACTCCAAGCTGGGCAGCGAGGAGATCGACGGGCTGCTGAAGAAGGCGGCCGGCACGATCGACCCGGTGGAGGCGGCGAAGCTCTACAACCAGGCGGACGCCAGGATCTGGGAGCTCGGCCACACCTTCGAGCTGTACCAGCGGCCGACCGTGGTGGCGGCCCGCAAGGGGCTCGCCAACTACGGCGCCTTCGGTCTGGCGAGCACGGACTACGCCAAGGTCGGCTGGGAGAAGTAGGAGCCGGCGGAGCCGGGGCGGCGACTGCCGTCGGCGGGACGAGCGCCCGACAGGCGCTGGCGAGCAGCGCGGTGATCACGAGGCCGGTGGCGCGGACACAGGGGCATCGGCGCTGCCGCCCCCGCTGTCCCGCCACCTGCCTTGACCTTCCGCGATGCCCGCAGATCGCCCCTGTCGTGGGGCCCGTCCCCGGACCCCGCTCGCTTCGAACCGGGGACGAATCTAGCGGGGCCGTCCGGGCCGCCACGCCCTCCCGCGCGGGGCGCGCCCGGAAACCCGCGGTGCTGTCACCCGGTTCGCGCACCCTGGCGTCAACTGTCGCTGACGCCAGGGCACATCGGCTGTTCCGGGCGATCGGCGCGCCCCGCCGACCGCACCGGACCGGGCGGCGGTGCGTGCGCGGCGCCCGGCGCGCTGCCAGGATGCGGCGGGTACAGCCCCCCGTCCGGAGCCCGGAGACCCGTCGATGAGCAGCGAATCCGCCGCAGCACCCCACCCGCACCACGCGGGTCCGCACCACGTCGATCCGCGCCCGGTGCGCCGGATGGTCCCGCGCAGCCGGGACGAGCCGCACCGGGTCGCCACGCCGCTGGAACTCTTCTTCGACCTCTGCTTCGTGGTCGCCGTCGGCCAGGCCGGCCGGGAGCTGGCCCACGACCTCGCGGAAGGCCACTGGGGCGACGGCCTGACCGGCTACCTCTTCGCTTTCTTCGCCATCTGGTGGGCCTGGATGAATTTCACCTGGTTCGCCTCCGCCTACGACTGCGACGACGTCCCGTACCGGGTCACCACCCTGGTCCAGATCGCCGGTGTGCTCATCCTCGCGGCCGGAGTGCCGCGGCTCTTCGCCGACCAGGACATCCTGCTGTCGGTGGTCGGCTACGTGGTGATGCGGCTGGCCATGGTCACCCAGTGGCTGCGCGCGGCGGCCGCCGAGGAGGGGCCGGCGCGCGGTGTGGCGCTGCGCTACGCGGCCGGGATCACGCTCTGCCAGATCGGCTGGGGCGTGGTGCTGGCGCTGCCGCACGACGTCCGGGCGGTGGTGATCCCGATCGGCATCCTGGCCGAGCTGTCCGTGCCGGTGGTCGCCGAGCTGCGGATGCAGACCACCTGGCACCCGCACCACATCGCCGAGCGGTACGGCCTGTTCACGCTGATCGTGCTCGGCGAGACGGTGGCGGCGGCGACCGTGGCGGTGCAGTCCGCGGTGGACGAGCACGAGGGGCTCGTCCGGCTGCTGCCGGTCGCGGCCGGCGGTCTGCTGATCTGCTTCTCGGCCTGGTGGATCTACTTCGCCCGGCCGGTCCACGACCACCTGCGCTCCAACCGGCAGGCCTTCCTCTGGGGGTACGGCCACTACCTGGTGTTCGGCTCGGCGGCGGCGATCGGCTCGGGGCTGGAGGTGGCGGTCGAATCGGCCGTGCACGAGGCGCACGTGTCCGCGACGGCCGCCACCGCGACGGTGACCGTGCCGACCGCGCTCTATCTGATCACCGTCTGGGCGCTGCACGCCCGGCACGCGAAGACCGGCGCCGCTCAGGTGCTGCTGCCGGCGGGCTCGGTGGCGGTGCTCGCCTGCACGGCGGCGGGCGAATCCGGGGTCCTGGCCGCGGGCCTGGTGACGGCGGCCACGGTCGCGGTCGGGGTGCTGCTGCACGCCAGGGAGCGCTGAGCGAGCACGGCCGGACGGCGCTGCGGCGGGGGCTCCGGGGGCTGGGGCTCCGAGGGCGAGGGCTCCCGCGGCTGCCCGTCGCGGGGGTGCTCCTCGGCCGCTTCGGCGGCGGGCCCGGGCGGTCCACCCGGCAGCCCGTTCGGCCCGTTCGGCCCGTTCGCGCGGAGCGGGTCGAGCGACGGGGGCCCCAGCAGGCCGCGGAGGACCTCGCCGTGCCCGGCCAGCCAGGCCCGGTACGGCGGGCTGGCCTGGGCGAGGTCCAGGTAGGCCGCCCGCAGTTCCTCGTACAGCGCCTCCCGGGCCGACGGGCCGAGCGCGCGCGGCCGCCAGACCAGCAGGAGCCGTACGGTCAGCGGGTCGCCGTGCAGTCGCCGTACGACGGTGCCCGGTCCGGGCAGGGAGGTCGGCTGGCAGGGGCGGACCGCCTCGCCCGAGGCGACCAGTTCGGCGGCGGTGGCGTTGTCCCGGACCTGGACCACCCGCGGGTCGAGCCCGGCGGCCCGGAACACCAGGCGCATCGCGGCGTACTCGTGGTCGGCCGTCGGGTCCACCATCCAGGTGTCCTCGGCGAGTTCGGCCAGCCGGACCACCGGCCGGGCGGCCGCCGGATGGCCGGCCGCGAGCGCGACGAACTGCGGCTCGCGGGCGAGCAGCACCCGGTGCTCGGCGTCCGGCGGCAGCCGCAGCGGGAAGCCCTCGCTCTCGTGCACGAAGGCGACGTCCAGTTGGTCGGCGGCGATCATCCGGAGCAGGGCGTTGGCCGAGATGTCGATCTGGATCGTGGTGTCGGTCTCCGGCAGCCGCTCGTGCACCCGGCGCAACCACGCGGCCACCGTCCGGCTGCCGACGCTGCCGATGCGCAGCCGGCGGGCCCGCTCGCCGCCGGCGGCCTCCCGGGCCTCCTGACGCGCGGCGGCGACCAGCGCGGCCATTTCGGCGATCACCGGCCTGGCCCTGGACAGCACCGAGTGGCCGAGCGCGGTGGGCCGGCTTCCGGTCTGCTCCCGGGCGAACAGCGTGCCGCCGACGGCCCGTTCGATGCGGTGCAGCTGGGTGGTGAGTGACGGCTGGGTCATGCCGAGCTGCAGCGCGGCCTTGCGGAGGCTTCCGGTGTCGGCGATCGCGCACAGCACCCGCAGGTGTCTCACGTCGAGCTCCACAGGGGGAGCGTAACGGCCAAAACGGGATGACGCCAGGGACATGACAGGCTGTCGGGTCGGCCGGGGCGCCGCTGCGAGGTCGTCCGGGCGGATCTTGTGGCGACCTCCGGGCGGATCTCCGGGCGGTGCGGGTGATTGGTTCGAGCTATCGCCGGTTGACATCATCCGCCGGGCCGCCGGCCTGTCCGAAGCTCTGTGGGCAGCAAGCATTCATCCGATGCCCGCGGTCCGGCCCCCACCGTCCGCGGCGCGCCCGCTCCCCGGCGGGTGGCCCCTCGACGCGCGCCGCCCGGACATCCCCCTCCGGCCGGTCGGACGCGCCTCCCCCCGCACCACCCTCAGCTGAACCACCCCGCACCACCGCACCACCCCCACTCCTCCTTCCGTGAACGGGAGCCCCCACATGAACCGTGTCTCTCGCACGTTTTCCGCCGCCGTCGGCCTGGCGCTCGCCGCCGGTCTGGCCGTCCTGCCGACCACCGCCGTCGCCGCGCCGGCCCAGGGCTACACGCCGTCCGCCACCGCCTTCGCCGGCTCGGCCACCGAGGACGCCAACAACCAGGCGTTCTACGACGCCGTCATGAAGTCCGCGCGGGCCAAGCAGGCCGCCAACCCGTTCCTGCTGGCCGTGACGGTGACCTACGACGCCAGCAGCGCGCCCACCTTCCGCACCCAGATATCCCAGAGCGCGCAGATCTGGAACAGCTCGGTCACCAACGTGCAGCTGCGGTCCGGTTCGGCCGCCGACTTCCGCTACTACGAGGGCAACGACTCGCGGGGCTCGTACGCGAGCACCGACGGGCACGGCGGCGGGTACATCTTCCTGGACTACGCGCAGAACCGTCAGTACAGCTCGCTGCGCGTCGTCGCGCACGAGACCGGCCACGTGCTGGGCCTGCCCGACCACTACTCGGGCCCGTGCAGCGAGCTGATGTCCGGCGGCGGCCCCGGCACCTCCTGCACCAACCCGAACCCGAACAGCACCGAGCGCAGCCGCGTCAACACCCTCTGGCGGAACGGCCTGGCCGGCTGATCCTCCCGCACCGCAGTGGACGGCCCGGTCGTCGGAACTCCGGCGACCGGGCCGCCCCGCGTGCGTGCCCGCCCATTGCGGCGTCCCCGAGCAGGGCCGGCGGTGCGCGCCCCACCGTGTCACCGCCGCGCCCGCTCGTGCCGCACCCGCCTCCGGGCCGGCCGCAGCGTCCCGGACCGGTCGTGCGCCCCGGAGTTGTCAGTGCCCCGTGCGAGCATGCGGACGAGGAGCTGTCCGCCGCCGATCGCGAGGTGCCTTCGCCATGCCCCAGCGCGTCCCCGACCGCCTGGAAGACCTGCCGTACGCCGACCACCTGCTCCCGCACCGCGGGCCGCTGCGCGCCGACGAGCGCTACGACACCGTGCACTTCGACGGCGGCGAGTACACCGACCAGTCGGCCGTCGGCGCGACCTTCCTGGAGTGCGCCCTCACCGGCGTCGCCCTGAGCGGCGTCAAGCTCCGCAAGGCCCGGTTCAACGAGGCCTGGGTGCAGGCCGGCCGCTGGGTGGCGTGCGACCTCGTCGACAGCGAGTGGCAGGACAGCGCCGTCACCGGCGGCGTGCTGGCCGGCATCGCCGCGCACGGCTCGGCGCTGCGCCGGGTGGTCCTGCGCGGCTGCAAGCTGGAGGCGGTCAACCTGCGCGCCGCCGTGCTGCGCGACGTCGTCTTCGAGGACTGCCTGCTGCGCGACGTCGACTTCGCCGAAGCCCGGCTCACCAATGTCTCGTTCCCCGGCTCCACCCTGGAGGAGGTCCACCTGCGCGGCGCCACCCTGACCGGGGTCGACCTGCGCGGCGCCGTCCGCCTCGACCTCCCCGACGGCCACCAGGGCCTGCGCGGCGCCCTGCTCAGCTCCACCCAACTCCTCGAACTGGCCCCCCAGTTCGCCCAGGCCCTGGGCATCACGGTGCAGGACGACTGAGCCGCGAGCGGCGTTGGACCGGGAGCCGCTCAGAGCATCGGGGTCGCGGAGGCCGGCACGGTGATCTCCGGGGCGCTGCCCGGCTCGCTGTACTCGGCCGCGATGTCCTGCCGGTCCGGGCCGGAGGCGAGGGAGAGCGTGAGCCGGACGAGTTCGTGCCGCTCGTTGATCCAGAAGTCGGCCGTGCAGGTCGCACCGGGCGGCGGCATGAAGTCGGCGAGCCCGTCGAGGAGGCCGTGCCCGGCCGATCCGCTCCGCCGCACGAGCGGCACCGAGCTGTGGAAGCGCTTGGCCGGGGCGCCGGCCACGTCCTCCGTTCCGCGTTCGGTGACGTTGCCGCGGGCGGCGGCCCGGCGCAGCTCCGCCGCCGGGTCGGCGACCCGTTCGGTCGCGAGCGTCGAGAGGTGCACCGGCGTCGGACCGTTCTCGTCCGGGAGCATGACGCTCCAGTCCTCGGCCCCGCCGGCCCCGCCGGTCGCTTCGGCCGCGAAGGAGAAGTAGAGGGCGCCCCCGACGAAGCGGGTGATGCGCCCCTTGCCGTCGGCGTACTGGAGGGCGGGGCGCCCGTTCCACCGCGCGTACCCGGTCGCGGTGGTCGACAGGCCCTCGGCCGCCACGCCGAACCGGATCCGGCTGTTGCCGGCCCTGCCCATCACCTCGGCCGCCGCCGCGAGTTCACCGGCCGCACCGGTGGCGGGCGCCGTCGGCCCGGAGGTCGCGGCCGTGCCGTCGCCGGGCCGGCCGGCACAGCCGGCCAGTGCGGCGACGGCCAGCACGACGGATGCGGCCCCGGCCGCCAGACGTGTCATCTGCATGGAATCCCCCCACGGTCGATCGTCGGGATCACTGTGACACATCATTTGAACGCGTTCAAATGGCGGTGGGGTGCGCACCGATGTTCAGCTCCCGGTCGTTCGGTGACGGTGGGCCCCGCCAGATGCGATCGCCAGGGACCAAGGGCTCAGTGCCAGCGGGTGCGGGCGTGGCATCGCGGTGTGAGAGTGGGGGCAAGCCGGAATTCGCCCGGAGGAGGAGTCATGGGCATCTTCGACAGGTTCCGCCACAAGGCGCAGCACTCCGCCGAGGAGGCCAGGTCCTCGCTCGGCGGGGGTGCTGAGCAGGACAGCACCGCGATGACGGACGCCGCGCAGCGGGCCGCGCTCGCCCACGACGAGGCCGCCGACGCGTTCGGTACGGAGGCGGAGAAGGCCCGTGAGGCCCGTGAGGCCGCCGCGATCGGTGAGCGGGAGGCGGAGGAGCGGGCCCGCCAGGACATGACCGCCGAGGGCGACCCCTGGGGCTGACCGCAACTGGGGCTGACCGCACCCGGCCGGACCTGCGCCGGCCGCCGCTCACCCCTCCCGGGGTGGCAGCGGCGGCCGGCGCAGGTCCGGCCGCGGGGTGTCCGCCGGCGGCGGCACCGCGGCCGGCGCGTCCTCCAGCAGCTCCAGCGCCAGCCGTACCGCCGTGAGCAGCTCCGGGTACCGGCCCGCGGCCCAGTCCCGGGGGGTCCGGAGCACGTGCACGTCCGGCTCGACGCCCCGGTTCTCCACCGACCAGCCGAGCCCGCCGGTGAACCACGAGGCGTTCTTCGGCACCGAGATCTGCGTCCCGTCGCCGAGCAGGTGCCGTCCGGTCATCCCGACCACCCCGCCCCAGGTGCGGTTGCCGACCACCGGGCCGAGCCCGAGTAGCCGGATGGCGGCGATGATGACGTCCCCGTCCGAGCTGGTGGCCTCGTCGGCGAGGGCGACCACCGGCCCGCGCGGCGCGTCGCGCGGCCACCGCACGGGCTCCCGGCCGCGGCTGAAGTCCCAGGCCAGCACGCGGCGGGTGAGCTTCTCCAGGACGAGTTCGGAGACGTTGCCGCCGGCGTTGCCGCGGACGTCGAGGACGAGCGCCGGTTTGTCCATCTCCCGCCGCACGTCCCGGTTGAACTGCGCCCAGCCGGAGCCGCCGAGGTCCGGGATGTGCAGATACCCGCACCGGCCGTCGCTGAACTCCCGGACCAGGGCGCGCCGTTTGACCACCCAGTGCTGGTAGCGGATGGGCCGCTCGTCGGTGAGCGGGGTGACGGTGATCCGGCGGACGGCGCCGTCCGGACCGCCCCGGCGCAGGGTGAGTTCGACGCTCGTCCCGCCGGTGCCGGCGAGCAGCGGCAGCGGCCCGAGCAGCGGGTCGACCGGCCGTCCGGCGACGGCGAGCAGTTCGTCGCCGTCGTGCACGCCGTGGGTGGCGAGCGGGGCGCGGGCACGCGGGTCGGAGGACTCGCCGGCCAGGATGCGGTCGACCAGCCAGCGCCCGTCGGGGGAGCGGTGGGCGTTGGCGCCGAGCAGGCCGAGCGGCTGCTGGGCGAGGGCGGGCCCCTCGCCGCGCCGGGACGGGGTGACGTAGGCGTGCGAGGTGCCGAGTTCGCCGAGGAGTTCGCGCAGCAGGTCGGCGAAGTCGTCGGGGCCGGCGATCCGGTCCAGCAGCGGCTCGTACTGGGCGACCAGGGCGGGCCAGTCCAGCCCGGACATCCCGGCGTCCCAGAACTGGTCCCGGACGACCCGCGCGGCCTCCGCGTAGGCCTGGCGCCATTCGTCGGCGGGCCGCACGGTGTGGGTGATCCGCCGCAGGTCGACCGTGGTGGCGGCGGAGGGCGCGGTGACCGGGACGATCCGCAGGGTGCCGGCCGAGTAGACGGCGACCGAGCCGCCGTCGCCGGAGACCGCGTAGCCGTCGAGCCGGTCGGCGAGGGTGGAGCGGCTGCCGCGGGCCAGGTCGAAGTACTCCAGGGAGGGGCGGCCGGAGGTGTCCTCGGGATTGGTGAAGGTCTGCCCGAGGGTGCCGGAGATCGGCCAGCGCAGCCAGACCAGGCCGCCGCGGACGGCGTCGGTGGCGGAGTACTTGCCGGCCAGGACGGGGAACTGGATCAGCCGCTCGCCGATGCCTTCGGGGTCGACGTGGACGGTGCCGTCACCGCCGCCGTCGCCGTGCGGGGCGGTGTCCTCGTCGGGCGCGGCGAACGGGGACGGCGTGTCGGCGGCGAGCGGGACGAGGTAGGGGCGGCAGCCGAGCGGGAAGGAGAGGTCGCCGGTGTGCACGTCGTGCACCGGGTCGAAGCCGCGCCAGGAGAGGAAGGCCAGGTAGCGGCCGTCCCGGGTGAAGGCGGGCTGCTCGTCCTCGAACCGGCCGTCGGTGACGTCGACGACGGGGGCGGCGGCGTCGGTGCGGGTGAGCCGGATGCGCCGCAGTGAGCGGCCGGCGGCCGGCTGGGACCAGGCGATCCACCGCGAGTCGGGGGAGAAGCGGGCGCTGGTGACCGGTCCGTGGCCGGAGGAGGCGACCTCCCGGACGGTGCCGTCGGCGGCGGTGAGCAGCAGCAGCCGCCCGTCGGAGGAGGTGACCGCGAGGTGGGCGCCGTCGGGGGCGGCGGTGAGCTCCAGGACGCGGCCGAGCCGCCCGGCGGCGAGCACCCGGTGGCCGTGCCGCGCGGGGGCGTGCTCGTGGCCGGGCAGCGGCACGATCTCGACGGCGTCCTCGCCCTCGGCGTCGGTGATCCAGGCGGCCTCGCCGGTGCCGCCGAGCACGACGGGCAGCCGGGTGCGGACGCCGGGGGTGTCGGCGAGCGCCCGGGCCGGGCCCTCGCGGTGGGTGAGCCAGTACTGGCTGCCGCGGACGGTGATCACCCCGGCCCGGCCGGTGCGGTCGCAGGCGAGGTCCTTGACGTGCGAGGCGGCGCTCACCTGGTAGGGCCGGCGGCCGGCCCGGGCGCCGCCGAGCGGGACGCGCAGCCGGTGCGGGGCGGGGGCGTCCAGGCCGTCCAGCAGCCACAGGTCGCCGGCGTGCTGGTAGACGATCCGGGTGCCGTCGGTGGCGGCCTCACGGGCGTAGTAGGAGGCGTGGTCGGTGTGCCGGCGCAGGTCGGTGCCGTCGGGGCGGCAGGAGTAGAGGTTGCCGATGCCCTCGTGGTCGGAGAGGAAGGCGATCCGCTCGCCGCCGGGGGTGCTGACCGGCATGGGGGAGGCGAGGTGGCCGGGGAGGTCCGGGAGGATCTGTTGGCCGTCCACCCAGAGCCGGCCGGTGGCGCCGCCCCGGTAGCGCTTCCAGGCGGCGGGCTCGTGCGGGGCGGCGCCGGTGAGCAGCACGGTGTGGGCGGGGCCGACCTGGGCGTCGCCGACCGGTCCCCAGGGCATCCGGCGGGCCGGGCTGCCGTCGGCGGGCAGGGCGTGCGCCCAGGTGTAGTGGCCGAAGGGCTCGTGGTAGGAGGTGACGGCGAGCAGTTCGCCGTCCGGCAGCCAGCCGCGCAGCCGGGTGTCCTGGCTGCCCCAGTGGCTGAGCCGGTGGGCCTCGCCGCCGTCGACGGGGGCGGTCCAGATCTCGGGGGCGAGGCTCTGCCAGCCGGTCCAGGCGAGGGCGCGGCCGTCGGGGGAGAGCCGGGGGTGGCTGACCCTGGTCCGGTCGCAGCTGATCCGCCAGGCCCGGCCGGTGCCGGCGTCGGCGGTGTCGAGCGGGGCGATCCAGACGTCGTCCTCGGCGGTGAAGGCCAGCAGGCCCCCGCGCAGGTGGGGGTGGCGGAGGTAGCCGGGTGACGTCACCCTTCCATGCTTCGACGGGGGGTCACGCCCGGCAACCGGAGGACGGCCCGGAACGACCGCTGGGCGGCGGTGGGTGACATGGACCCGCCGCTCAGCGGTCCACGGTCACCCTGTGGAACGCGGCGATGGCCGGCGGGGGCGTGGCCGGCGGTCTGCTGCTGGACGGGCTCGGCGCCGACTCCTTCCCGTGGGCCGTGCTGCTCCTGCTGCTGGCCGTCCTCGCCGTCGTCCTGGCCGCCCGCACCCACGGCTTCCCGGCCCGCCGCCGCCCCGGCCCCACACCCTGACCGGCCTTCAGCCCCGCGCCCGGGCCTGCTGCCGGTCCACGTACTCGGTGACGATCGCGAAGAAGCGCGCCGGGTCCTCGAACGGCAGGCCGTGGCCGCCGGGGACCTCCAGGTACTCGGCCCCGCTCACGGCCCCGGCGAGCTCGCGCTGGTGGTGGGGCGGGACGACCTGGTCGTCCGCGCTCGCCAGCACCAGCGCGGGAGCGACGACCCGGCCCACGGCGTCCCGCAGGTCGACCCGGGCGTCGAGCTCCAACTGCCCGAGGATGCGGTCGTCGAGCATGGCCGTGAACCCGGCGGCCAGCTCGGCGAACCCCGCGTCGTCCAGGCTGCCGAGGAGGCCGGGCCCCATCGCGGTGAGGATCAGCTGCCGGGCCAGCAGCGCCGGGTCGGTGCGCAGCAGTCGCGCCCACAGGTCGAACATGAACGCCTCGCGCGGGGTGCTCCTGACCCACCCGGCGTGCAGGACGAGCGAGGTCACGGCGGCCGGGTGCCGGGCGGCCACGGCGGTGGCGACGACCGCGCCCAACGAGTGGCCGACCAGGTGGAACCGTTCCAGTCCGGCGCTCCGGGCGGTGGCGACGACCCGGTCGGCGAGGGCGTCGAGGTCGATCGGCGCGAGGTCGACCGGGGTGGCGCCGGCGCCGGGCAGGTTGGGGGCGACGACGGTGTAGCGGTCGCGCACGGCGTCGACGAGGGGTCCCCAGTTCGCGGCCGCGTCGGCGCCGGTGCCGTGGAGCAGGACCAGGCCCGGGCCGGTCCCCGCGACGATGCGGTCGAGTGGTTCGGTGCGGACCGGTTCGGTGCGGACCAAGGAGTGCCTCCGAGAGGGGTGCGGGACCAGGTGACGGGCATCAAGATAGCAGAGCTCTGTCATGTAGCAGAACTCTGTCATTCATCAGGGTTCGATCCGTCGGCGTACGATGGCGCGCATGGAGATGCCGGTCACGGAACGCCTCGGGCTGCACATCAAACGGGTGGAGCAGGAGCTGATGGCCGCCAAGCACGCGGCGCTCCGGCCGCTCGGGCTGACGGTCCCGCAGTACGTCGCGCTGTACACGCTCGACGACCGGCCGGGACTCTCCGCGGCCGCGCTCGCCCGCGCCTGCCTGGTCACCCCGCAGACCGTCGCCACCGTGCTCGCCAACCTGGAGGCCAAGGAACTGGTCACCCGCCGGCCGCATCCCTGGCACCGCAAGGTGACCGAGGTGCACCTCACCGACGAGGGCCGCCGACTGCTCGCACTGGCCGACGCGGAGGCCGTCGCCGTCGAGCGCCGGATCGCCGACGGCTTCAACCCCGAGGAGCGGGACCGGCTGATCGAGTTGCTCGGCCGCGTCTCGGCCCACCTGGCCGCCACACCGGAGCAGGCCTGAAGCAGGCCCCGCGCCGGAGCACGGCCGACACCGGTCCCCGGCCCGGTGGGCCCGCCGGGCGGGTGGCCCGATGCCCGGGTGCGCGTCCTGACGACCTATCATCCAGCCATGGCCACCGCAGAGTTGATCCGCATCGTCTCCCGCTCCTCGCCCATGGCGCTCGCCCAGGTGGAGCGGGTCAGGGCCGAGCTGGCAGTCCTGCACCCGGGGGTGCGTACCGAGGTGGTGCCGGTGACCACCTCCGGTGACCGCTGGATGGGCGACCTCGCCCGGCTCGGCGGCAAGGGCGCGTTCACCAAGGAGGTGGACGCCGCGCTGCTCGCCGGCGAGGCGGACCTCGCCGTGCACTGCCTCAAGGACGTGCCGGCCGACCGTCCGCTGCCGGCCGGCACCGTGTTCGCCGCCCATCTGCGCCGCGACGACATCCGGGACGCGCTGGTCCACCCGGGCGGCCTGACCCTGGACGCGCTGCCGCCTGGCACCCGGATCGGCACCTCCTCGGTCCGCCGGCGGGCCCAGCTCGCCGCCTCCCACCCGCACCTGGAGTGCGTGCCGATGCGGGGCAACGCCAACAGCCGGCTGGCCAAGCTCGCGGCGGGGGAGGCGGACGCCCTGCTGCTCGCGCTCTCCGGGCTGGAGCGGATCGGCGAGACCGCGCGGATCAGCGAGGTGCTGCCGGTCGAGGTGATGTGCCCGCCGATCGGCGCCGGGATCCTCGCCCTGCAGTGCCGCGCCGAGGACACCGCCACCATCGACGTGGTCACCACCCTCGGCGACCACGAGACGTGGCGGGAGGCGAGCGCCGAGCGGATGTTCCTGCACGTGCTCCAGGGGCACTGCAACTCGCCGATCGCGGGGTACGCCAGGGCCGAGGCGGACGGCCGCCTCTCGCTGCGCGGCCGGGTCTTCTCCCCGGACGGCAAGCAGATCCTGGACGCCCACGAGTGGGCGGGTTCGCTGAGCCCGGAGGACCTCGGCACCGCGACCGCCCTCGCCCTCAAGCGGCAGGGCGCCTCCGAGCTGATCGCCGCGATCCCGCACTGAGCGCGACCGGCCCGCCCCGGCCTTCCACGGCGGGGCCGGCCCGGAAACGCCAGAAGGCCCCCCGCTCGCGCGAGGGGCCTTCCGGTTGTCTGTGCGCCGCCAGGGACTCGAACCCCGGACCCGCTGATTAAGAGTCAGCTGCTCTAACCAACTGAGCTAGCGGCGCCTGCTGACGGGAAGAACATTACCTGGTCAGCGGCCGAAACACACAATCGGCCCGGAGCGCCCCCGGTCCGGGCCGAGGCGCCCGTCAGGGGACCAGGACGACCTTCCCGCGGACGTGTCCGGTGCCGACCAGCCGGTGGGCGTCGGCCGCCCGCTCCAGCGGGAAGGCCTCGGCGATCTCCATCCGCAGCCCGCCCGCCTCCCAGAGGGCGACCAGCCCGGCCAGCCGGGCCGCCGTCCGCTGCCCCCGGATCCCCACGGCGCCCAGCCGCCCGGCCGCCGCGTAGTCGACCACGGTGCCGATCCGGCTCCGGTCGGCGACCAGCTCGACGGAGGCCTCCAGGGCTCCGCGCCCGGCCGCGTCGAAAGCCGCGTCCACCCCCTGCGGGGCCACCGCCCGGACCCGCTCGACCAGCCCCTCGCCGTAGCCGACCGGGATCGCGCCGAGCTCCCGGAGGTGGTCGTGGTTGCGCGCGCTCGCGGTGCCGATCACCGTGGCGCCCCAGGCCAGGGCCAGCTGGACGGCGACCGTGCCGACCCCGCCGGTGGCGCCGTGGACGAGCACGGTGTCGCCCGCGCCGACCTTCAGCGTGCTGAGCGCGAGGTGCGCGGTCTGCCCGGAGGCCGACAGCGCCCCGGCGTGCTCCCAGGGCATCCCGGCGGGCTTGCGCACCAGCTGGGTCGCGTCGGCCACGACCAGTTCGGCGGCGCAGCCGAGCAGCCGGAAGCCCAGCACCTCGTCGCCCACCGCCCAGTCGTGGACGCCCGCGCCGACGGCGTCGACCACCCCGGCGAACTCGTTGCCGGGGATCAGCCCGGGGGTGAGTTCCATGCCGAGCGGCGCCCGGCCCTCCCGGATCGCGAGGTCGACCGGCTGCACCCCGGCGGCGTAGACCCGGACCCGCACCTGGCCCGGGTCGGGGGAGGGGTCGGGCACGGCGGTCACCCGGAGCACCTCGGGTCCGCCGAACCGCGGGACGGTCACTGCCTTCATGCCGGGACTCCTGTCACGTGCTGTCACGTCCTGCCGCGTCGTGTCGCGCCCTGCCGTGCCGTGCCGTGCCGTGCCGTGCCCCGTTCGGCCGGGGCGGCCGCGGCTCGGCCGCGCGGCGCCTCGATCCTCGGACTTGAAGCGCGGTTGAGGTCAAGCTCTCCCCGGCGTGTCGTCCAAGTTGAGATCATTGTCAGATTTATCCTCGACGGCGGCCCGGGCCATGCCCGGGACCGCATCCGTGTTCGACACCCCCCGCCACCGAGAGGACCTCCCCGTGGGCCAGCTGCCCCTGCTCTTCCTGGTGCTGCTCGCCTCCGTGGTGACCATGCCGCTCGCCCGCCGGACCGGCGTGCCGCAGCCCGTCCTGATGACCCTGCTCGGCATCGCCATGGCGCTGATCCCGCAGATCCCCGACATCGCGATCGAACCCGAGCTGATCCTGCCGCTGGTCCTGCCACCGCTGATCTTCGCCGTCGCCCGGCGCTCCTCGGTCCGCTACTTCAAGGCCAACATCCGCTCCATCCTGCTGCTCGCCGTCGCCCTGGTCGTGGTCACCACCGCCGTCGTCGCCGGCACCGTGCACTGGCTGCTGCCCGGCCTCCCGCTCGCCGCCGCCATCGCGCTCGGCGCCCTGGTCTCCCCGCCCGACCCGGTGGCCGCCGTCGCGGTGGCCGGCAGTGTCGGGCTCCCCCGCCGGCTGGTCGCCATCCTGGAGAGCGAGGGCCTGTTCAACGACGTCACCGCGATCGTCGTCTACTCGCTGGCCATCGAGGCGGTGGTCGGCGGCGACTTCTCCGGCGGCGGCGCCGTGCTGCGCTTCGTCCTCTCGGCCGTCCTCGCGGTGGTCATCGGCGTCGCCCTCGGCTGGGCCAACACCAAGCTGGCCGCCTACCTGGAGGACCCCACCCAGCAGGTCGCGCTCAACCTGCTGGTGCCCTTCGCCGCCTACAGCCTGGCCGAGGAGATCCACGGCTCCGGCGTGCTCGCCGTCGTCGTCTGCGGCCTCTACCTCGCCGAACGGGCCGCCGACGCGGACGCCGTCGCCTACCGGCTGGTCGGCAACGCCTTCTGGGAGATCGTCGAGATCCTGATCACCGGCTTCGCCTTCGGCCTGATCGGCCTGGAACTGGCCACCGTCCTCAAGGAGGCGGGCGCCGGCTGGACCGGCATGCTCGGCGACGCCGCCGTGGTGATCGCCGTCGTCGTCGCGGTCCGGCTGCTCTGGCTGCTCCCGGCCGGCTGGCTCTCCCGGCGGCTGCGGGCCGACTCCGAGGAGGACACCCCGATCAGCTGGCAGGAGAGCGTGGTGCTCTGGTGGTCCGGGATGCGCGGGGTCGCCACCGTCGCCCTGGCCCTCGCGATCCCGCTCACCGTCGACTCCGGCAGGGCCTTCCCGGAGCGCGGCCGGCTGGTCTTCATCGCCTTCAGCGTGGTGCTCTTCACCCTGCTGGTCCAGGGCCTCACCCTGCCCTGGACGGCCAAGCGGCTCCACCTAGACCTCGACCACGACCGGCACGAGCAGGAGGTCCGGCTGCTCTGGTGGCGGGCCGCCAAGGCCGGGCTGCGCCGGCTCGGCGAACTGGAGGAGGCGGACAAGCTGCCCGCCGAGGTCGCCGACCGGCTGCGGGACCGTCAGCACGACCGGCTGGCCCGGCTCTGCCCCGAGAACTACGCCGAGGAGGAGGCCGTCGAGGCGAAGCAGCGGCTCTCCCAGTGGCGCGCGGCGCACAGCGTCGAACAGGAGATGATCGCCGCCTCCCGGCGCGAGATGCTGGTCGCCCGCGCCGAGCCCGGCGCCGACCCGGAACTCGTCGACCGGGTGCTGCGCGGACTCGACCTGCGGTCCGAACGGAAGTGACGATCCGTCCGTCCGGGCGACCGCGCGGCGGGTCGGGCGGACGGGCCGTGACGCCCGGACGGACACCCCGCCACGCGCGTCCGAACAGCGCGAACCCCGACCGGACGCCGACGAACGGAATGTGCGCCGGGGCGCCCGGCGTTGCATAGGGTGGCCCCGGGCGAGGCCGTCAACGGAGTCGGCGCACCCCCGGTACCCGCACGACCTCGCGAAACCCTCCCGCCTGGCCCTGCCGGTAACCGCAACCCGACGAAACGAGGAGCCACCGATGTCGGAGACCCGCGCCGACGCCCGCACGCCGCTGGACCGCACCCCGCAGTGGGCCGCCCTCGCCAAGCACCGGGAGGAGTTCGGCGACACGCACCTGCGCGAGCTGTTCGCCGCCGACCCGGAGCGCGGCCGCCGCTACACCCTTCAGGTCGGCGACCTGCACGTGGACTTCGCCAAGCAGCTCGTCACCGACGAGACCCTGGCGCTGCTGCGCGAGCTGGCCGAGGCCACCGGCGTCGCCGACCTGCGGGACGCGATGTTCCGCGGCGAGAAGATCAACACCACCGAGGGCCGGGCGGTCCTGCACACCGCGCTGCGCGCCCCGCGCGGCGCCGTCGTCGAGGTCGACGGCGAGAACGTCGTCCCCGGCGTGCACGCCGTGCTCGACAAGATGGCCGCCTTCGCCGAGCAGGTCCGTAGCGGCGGGTGGCGCGGCCACACCGGCAAGCGGATCCGCACCATCGTCAACATCGGCATCGGCGGCTCCGACCTGGGCCCCGCGATGGCCTACGAGGTGCTCCGCTCCTTCACCCAGCGGGACCTCGACGTCCGCTTCGTCTCCAACGTGGACGGCGCCGACCTGCACGAGGCCGTCCGCGACCTCGACGCCGCCGAGACGCTCTTCATCGTCGCGTCCAAGACCTTCACCACCATCGAGACGATCACCAACGCCGTCTCCGCCCGGGACTGGCTGCTCACCGAGCTGCGCGCGGACACCGACGCGGTCGCCAAGCACTTCGTCGCGCTCTCCACCAACGCCGAGGGCGTCGCCGACTTCGGCATCGACACCGCCAACATGTTCGAGTTCTGGGACTGGGTCGGCGGCCGCTACTCCTACGACTCGGCGATCGGCCTCTCGCTGATGATCGCCATCGGCCCGGACGCCTTCCGCGAGATGCTCGACGGCTTCCACCTGGTCGACGAGCACTTCCGCACCGCCCCGCCGGAGGAGAACGTCCCGCTGCTGCTCGGCCTGCTCGGGGTCTGGTACGGCGCCTTCTTCGACGCCCAGGCGCACGCCGTGCTGCCGTACTCGCACTACCTGTCCAAGTTCACCGCCTACCTCCAGCAACTGGACATGGAGTCCAACGGCAAGTCGGTGGACCGCGACGGGAACGCGGTGAGCTGGCAGACCGGCCCGGTGGTCTGGGGCACCCCCGGCACCAACGGCCAGCACGCCTACTACCAGCTGCTGCACCAGGGCACCAAGGTCATCCCGGCGGACTTCATCGGCTTCGCCGAGCCGGTCGCCGACCTGCTGCCCGGCCTGGTCGCCCAGCACGACCTGCTGCTCGCCAACTTCTTCGCCCAGACCCAGGCGCTGGCCTTCGGCAAGACGCCGGAGGAGGTCGCGGCGGAGGGCGTGCCGGCCGAGCTGGTCCCGCACAAGACCTTCCGGGGCAACCACCCGACCACCACCGTCCTGGCCGCCGCGCTGACCCCCTCGGTGCTCGGCCAGCTGGTCGCCCTCTACGAGCACAAGGTGTTCGTGCAGGGCGCGATCTGGAACATCGACTCCTTCGACCAGTGGGGCGTCGAGCTGGGCAAGGTGCTCGCCAAGCGGATCGAGCCGGTGCTGCTGACCGGTGAGGGCACGGAGCAGCTGGACAGCTCCACGGCCGCGCTGGTGGCCCGCTACCGGGAGCTGCGGGGCCGCTGAGGCCCGTGGTCCCGGCTGTTGTCCCGGGCCGTCGTCCGCTCCGGCGGGCGGCGGCCCAGCGCCGTTGCCCGCCCGCCCGGCCTGGAAACGCCGGAAGGCCCCCCGCTCGCGCGAGGGGCCTTCCGGTTGTCTGTGCGCCGCCAGGGACTCGAACCCCGGACCCGCTGATTAAGAGTCAGCTGCTCTA
>NZ_JBHSOF010000021.1:0-123764 GCF_042656005.1 Kitasatospora misakiensis
GCACCTGCATGCCCGGCTCGTCCGCGATGTCGTCCGGACCGTAGTGGTCCACGAATGCCCAGGCGCCGACCATCCGGCGGCCCAGGTTGGGGAGGAGGCGGCGGACGACCGTGCTGCCGCCGAGGGCGGTCTCGCGCGGGGCGAGGAGTTCGTGGACGGGGCCGCCCGGGGTGTCGGTGCGGCCGCCGCGGACCGTCGGGGCAGGGTCAGGCATGGTGGGCTCCGTTGGTGGCGCGCGGGGCGGCCGGGACGATGGGGGTGCCGGCGGAGACGGCCCGGGTGACGGGGGTCCGGTCGGCGATGTCGAGCAGGCGGGCGCGCTGGGCTTCGTCGAGGTCGCCGACGAGGTCGATCCGCCGGGTGATGCGGACGGCCTTCTCGGGGCCCTTCTCGTAGCCGAGGTGGACGCGCACGGTGGTCAGCGGCCACTGCTTGCGCTGGGCGTACATCCGCAGGGTGATCGCGGTGCACGAGCCGAGGGCGGAGAGCAGCAGGCCGACCGGGGTGGTGGCGGTGTCGGCGCCGCCGGCCGACTCGGGCTCGTCGGCGGTCAGCCGGTGGCGGCCGGAGCGGATGTCGATGCGGTAGTCGTCGGCGGTGCTGGTGGCGACGGCGGCCGCGGCGCGGACGAACTCGGCGGGCACGGTGGACTCGCCGGCCTCGGCAGCGTCCGGGGCTCCCCCGGCGGGCCCGGCGGTCTCGGCGGTCACAGGCCGAACCGCTCGTGCTGGGCGGCCGGGACGAGGTCGTGGTACTCCGGGTGCTTGGTCAGCCAGCCGCGGATGAAGGGGCAGTACGGGAGCACGGCCAGCTCGCGGGCGCGGGCGTCGTCGAGCGCGGCGCGGGCGAGGATGCCGCCGAGGCCCTGGCCGCCGAAGCGCGGGTCGATCTCGGTGTGGATGAAGGCGATCTCGTCGTCGTGGCGGAAGTACTCGGCGAAACCGGCGAGTTCACCGTCGGCGGTGATCTCGTAGCGGGACTTCTCGGGGTTGTCGGCGACGATGGTGGTCGTCATGGCGTACTCCTCGGGGGTCGATCCCTGGCGTCGGATTTAATTTAGCATTCAACTACCTGGGGATCAAGACCGCCGGACGAGGAGTCCGGCGGTCGCCGTACGGGCGGTCGGTGCCCGCACGAAGGGCCCGCACGAAGGGCCCGCACGAAGGGCTCAGGAGAGCGTGATCGGCGGGGGCAGCGGGTGGCAGCCGTCCCAGGATGCCGCCTGCCAGGGCGGGCAGGAGGTGGGACGCGCGGGGAGGGTCGGGAGCGGGCGCGGCGGCACGGTCCACTGGCTCGGGTCGGGGCCCTCGCCGGGGTCGGCGGGCGGCTTGGGTACGGCGGGCGGCGCCTTGGGACTGGCGGGCGCGGGCGGCGCGGGCGGAGCGGAAGCAGGCGGAGCCGCCGACGGCTGGGCGGGCGGGGCGGCCTTCGAGGGCGACGCCGGGCGCGGGGCAGCCGGCGTCGGCGGGCGGCTCGCGGGACGGGCGGGCGTCGGGGTACCGGACGGCGGCGCCGGCTCGGGGGCGGCGGGCGGCGGAACCTCCGCAGCGGCGGGCGCCGCAGTCTCCGGCGTGGGTGCCGACGGGGTCGTCGGAGCAGCGGTCGGAGTGGCGGTCGGAGCAGCGGCCGGCGAGGTGGTCGGCGAGCCGGTGGGGGCCGGTTCCGCGGCGCCGGAACCGCTCATCGCCCAGGCGCCCGCGCCGACGAGTGCGACGGCGCAGAGGCCCGCCGCCGCCACGCCGACCGCTATCCTCCGCCGCCGGATCGCGCCGTCCGCACCGGCGACTCCACCTCCGCCCCCGGTCTCGTCCTGATCCTGGTCCTGCTCCTGCTTCCGCAGTTCGTCCTGCACCGCGCCCGCCCACCTGTTCGATCATCGTTCGGAATGCGCGGATGCTAGCAGTGCCCACGAAGCGCTCCCGCCGGCATGTCAGTCCTGCGGGCACGGGGTGGCGGTGACACCGGCTCGCCCGGCGGCGGCGCGCCGCAGGCCCGGGGCGAGGAGGGCGGTGACGGCCAGCGAGGCCGCGGCCGTGCCCGCCATCGCGGTGGCGGCCGAGGTCAGTTCGGCGAGCGCGCCCGCCACCGCCGCGCCGACCCCCTGCGTCGCCAGCATCCCGGCACTGTGCAGGCCGAGCGCCTGCCCGCTCAGTTCGGGCGGGGTCAGCGCCACCAGCCGTTCCTGGAGCAGCAGCCCCGCCGCGTACCCGACGGTGGCCACCGCGACCAGGGCCGCCGCGACCGGCAGTTCCGGTTGCAGCGCGAATCCCAGGTACGGCGCGGCGAGCAGCACGCACAGCGGGACGGCCAGCCGCTCCCGCCACCGGACCGGCAGCACCCGGCCGGCGAGGACGTCCCCGACCAGCATGCCGAGCGCGCCGACCGCGAACAGCAGGCCCGCCGCGTCCGGCCGGTACGGCACGTAGAGCGCCTCGACGCCCACGACCAGCCCGTTCGGCACCCAGAGCGCGAGGTAGACGGACCGGCGCGGGGCTGAGGACCAGAGCCGCGCGTTGGCCCGCCACGTCCCAGCGAGGGACGGACGCCCGGCGGCCCGGGGCGGGCGCCGCCGCAGCCCGGCGCGGGCCACGCCGGCGGACAGCAGGTGCAGGGCGGTGGCCGCGAGCAGCGTGCCGGACGGCGAGAGGGCGGCCAGCAGGGCGCCGCCGAGCGCGAAGCCGTCGATCTGGACGAGGCCGGCGGCGAGGTTGAGGGCGGAGCGGCCCAGCAGGTAGCCGTCCCGGGTCAGCAGTTCGTGGAGCAGCCCGTAGCGCACCCCGCCGCCCGCCGCGCCCGCGACCCCGAGGGCGAGCAGCACCGGGAACAGTGCCGCCACCGGCAGTCCGGGCAGGGCCTGGACGGCCGTGCCGAGGGCGAGCAGCAGGCCGAGCCCGGCCAGCGCGGCGCGCGGCGGGAACCGGTCGGCCGAGGACAGGACGGTGGCCGCGCCGAGCAGTTGGGCGAACGCGGGGCCGAACATGGCGAGCGCGGCGAGCAGCGGCGAGTCGGTCCGCCGGAACACCAGGACGGCGAGCGCCAGTCCGGCGACCGTCTGGGCCGCAGTCTGGGCGGCGGCGTACAGGAACAGCGCGGTGAACTCGCGGTCGCGGAACAGCTCTCGGTAGGTGCGCATGCGGCGGAGTCTTTCCGGCGCGGGCGGCGGGGCGTTAGGTTTTCGCCGGGGTGCGAAAGGTGGCGGGGAGGTACGGGGAGCCACCGGGAAGGAACGGGGAGGTACGGGACATGGGCTGGTGGCGGGTGGACGCGGACACCCTCGCGGGGAGCCGGTTCGTGGTGTCCCCGCTGGCCGAGACGGTCGCCGCGCTGAAGACCCTGCACCGGGGCGCGGGCACCCACCCGGGCGAACGGCGGTGGCTCGCCACCGCGCTCCCCCGCTACCGGGAGCGACTGGCCGCCGACCCGGTGACCGCCGCGCTCGTCCGGGCCGCGTTGGCCCCGCGTTGGAACGCGACGTTCATGACGCCGACGCCGAAGCCGACACCGACGCCGGCCCCGACGCCGGACGATGTGGAGGGCCGAGCCGGTGGCGCCCTGTTCGCACGGGAGTTGGCGGAGGTCCGGGCGACGCCGCCGGCCGTCGTCCGGGCCGACCTGGTCGAGGCGCTGGGCGTCGGCACCGACGACGCCCTGCCGCCGCCGCTGCGGCGGCGCGAGGACCTCGCCGAGCGGGCGGCCGAACTGCTGTCCTGGGTGTGGTCGGAGACCGTCGAGCCGGACTGGCCGCGCCGCCGGCGGATCATCGAGGCGGACATCCTGGCCCGCACCGCCGTCCTCGGCACCGGCGGCTGGGCGGCGGCGCTGGGCGACCTGCGCCCGGGGATGCGCTGGCTCGGCGGCGACCGGCTGCGGATCGGCGGCGCGCCGGGCAGCGCGCCGCGCGAACTCGCCGCCGTCGAGCTGCTGTTCGCCCCCGTCACGCCGGACCAGAGCTGGCTCTGCTGGGACGTGCCGGCGGTCGACGGACGACGCGGGCCGCCCGGTCGCCGGTACGCGGTGGTCTACCCGTGCTCGGGCGTGCTGGTCGACGAGGCCCGCCGTCCGGTGCCGAGGGCGCTGGCCGCCCTGCTGGGGCCGGGCCGGGTCGAACTGCTCGCCCTGCTCGACACGCCGAAGACCACCAGCCAACTGGTGGCGCTGACCGGGCTACCGCTCGGTTCGGTCGGCCGCCACCTGCGGATCCTGCGCGAGGCCGGGCTCACCCTGCGCCGCCGGGCGGGCCGCTCGGTGCTCTACCACCGCACCCCGGCCGGCCAGGTCCTGCTGGACGCGGTGCCGGCGGTGCCACCCGGGTCTTAGGTCACCTCCCACGACGCGTCAGAGCACGGCGAGCCGGTCCACCAGCAGTTCCACCCTGTGCTCGGTGTACTCCGGCGGCAGTCGTCCCGCGCGGGTCAGGGTGGCCAGCCCGTGCAGGGCGGCCCAGAACGTCTCGGTGAACAGTGCCGGGTGGACCCCGTCCCCGGCGACCTCGCCGAGGCTCTCCAGCAGGGCGGCGAAGGCGTCCTTCAGCGGCTCGGGGGTGTCCTCGCGCGCGAACGCCAGGCCGCCGTCGAGTCGGAACATGGCGTCGTAGACCGCCGGGTTGCGTTCCGCGAAGTCGAGGTAGGCGCGGGCCAGGGCGGCGACCCTGGCGCGGGGGCCGTCCGCGGCGGCGGTGGCGGCCCGCAGCGCCGCGGCCATCTCGGCGGCACCCTCCAGGGCGACGGCGCCGATGATCTCGCGCTTGCCGCGGAAATGGCTGTAGAGGACGGGCTGGCTGTATTCGATGCGCTCGGCGAGCCGGCGGGTGGTGACCGCGTCCCAGCCCTGCTGCTCGGCGAGTTCGCGGGCCGTGGCCACGATGAGGCGCTCGCGGTCCGCGCGTTCGCGCTGCTTGCGTTCCTGTACCGACATGGGTCGATCCTAGCACCGCTAGACAATCGAGCGGCAGCAGGTCTAGCGTTGCCTCATCGGATAGCAGCGCTAGATCCCAGGAGGGGTCACCATGCTCAACGCACTTGAGGTCTTCACCACCGTGGTCGTCGGCGTGATGGTGGGCGTGGAGTTCTCCGTCGCCTTCGTCGTCAACCCGATCCTCGCCGGGCTGCCCGAGGAGGCCGGCGTGCTCGGCCGCGCCCACGGGGGTCGGATGCTCGGCGCCCTGATGCCGGTCTGGTACATCACCTCGCTCGTGCTGAGCGCGGTCTGGGCCGTCGCCGGTCGGCACGAACCCGGCGCCGGCCTGGTCGTCGTCGCCGCCGCCCTGCTGATCGTGAGTGTGCTCATGTCGGTGCTGCTGCTCGTCCCGATCAACAACCGCAGCAAGACGTGGACGGCCGAGAACCGGCCCGCGGACTGGAAGGAGCAGCAGAACCGCTGGGACCGCTTCCACTACCTCCGCGTCGCCGTCATCGTCGCCGCCTTCGCCCTGCTGGCCGCGGCCCTCGCCTGAGCCTGAGCCCACGGGCGACGGCGCCGGACCGCCCTACGCCCCGTCGGCGGCGCGGCGGGCCGCCTTGACCCGGGCGGCCAGGTCGGCGGCGGGGATGCGGCGGAGGATGGTGCCGTGGCGCGCGGCCAGCGCGTCGGCCGGGTCCGGGGAGGACTCGACGACGTCGAGCACCAGCATGCTGTGGCCGTCCTCCACCTCCTCGCTCAGCACGATCAGGCCGGCGCCGCCCTCCTGGTCGCGCCAGGTCTCGGCGGCGTTGCCGAGCACCGTCCCGGCCGCCCAGCCCAGCAGGACGCCGATCGGGCCGGCGAGCAGCCCGGCGAGCCCGCCGACCACCCCCGCGCCGACGGTCGGCGCGCCGGCGCCGCGCACCTGGCTGGCCGGGAAGTCCAGGGTGCCGTCGGCCTCGCGCTCGACGATCGCGGACTGCCGCAGGCCGGGCAGGTGCGCGGCCTCGTCGAAGGCGGCGAGGCAGTCGGCGCCGTCCCTGAAGTCGAGCAGCAGGACGTGGTGGTTCTCGCTCATGGTCGCGACGGCTCCTCGCTCGGGGGTGGGCCCGGGGCGGCCGGGGACGCCTCAGGACCAGTCCAGCATGGTCCGGGAACGGGCCGACCGCCCTGCGCTGGTCGACCGTCCGGGGTCCTCCGACTCCGGCCCTCCCTCGGGGAGCGGACTCAGTCGGCGGGGTAGGCGCGGCGCACGGTCCCCTTGTAGTCCGCCAGCAGGTAGCCGCTGTTGTGGTACTCGTCGGACAGGTAGACCCGGATGCACGCATAGCCGTCGGACCACATGTCGATCAGCAGGTAACGGCTGGTCGGGTTCTTGACGTTGAGGCTCTCGTCGGCCTTCTTCAGCAGGGCCGGGATGGTGTCCCAGTCGTACTGCGCGAGGTCGACCGGCTTGTCCTGGCCCATCGACCCACCGACGCGCTTGGCGATGTTGCCGTTGCGGTAGTCGTACCAGTCGTAGCCGCGCCCGTCGGCCGTGGGGACCTGGGCGCTCGCGTACTCGGGGTAGACGGAGAGCCGCTTGACCTTGGTGGTGCCGCTCTGCGCGGTGATCGCCGCGACGACGGTGCGCACACCGTCCGGGGTCAGCAGGTCCTTGGTGGTCTTGGGCGGCGTGCTCGGCGAGGGCTTCACGGTGGGCGCGGTGGGCGCGGTGGAGGTGGTGGCGGTCGCCGGCGGGTTGGCTCCCGGGCCGGTGGGCGCGGCCGTGCCGGGCGATGCCGGGGGGCCGCCCGGGTCGGTGGAGACGGTCGTGCCCTTGGGTGCGGCGCCCGGGTCCGTGACGCCGCCGTCCCCGCCCGGCCGGAGGTTCCAGGCCAGCACGCTCGCCAGGGCCACCCCGGCGACGGCGAGGGTGACGGTGGCGCCGCTGCGGCGGCGGGCCGGCGGCTGCGGAGGCTCGGCGGGGCCGGTCGCGCCCAGGTACTGCGTCCCGGTGCTGTCGAACTGCCCTCCCCCGGTGGCGGGTTCGGCGTGGTCGGGCTGCGGCCGGCCGAAGCCGGTGGCCGGCTCACCGTCGAACGTGGGCTGCGGCCGGCCGAACCCGGAGACGTGCTCCGGGCCGCCGGGCGGGCGGGCGAAGTCCAGGGAGGTCGGCGCCCAGGACGGCTGCGCCGACGCCGCGCCGGGACCGGCGGTCGCCTCGGCGGCGGCGAGCGCCTGGTCGAGCTGGACGGCGTCGGGCCGTACCGCCGGGTCCCGGGCGAGCACCGCGGCCAGCACCGGCCCCAGCGAACCCGAACGGGTGGGCGGCGGCAGCGGCTCGTCCAGGACCGCCGCGAGGGTCGCCAGCGTGGTGCCGCGGCGCAGCGGGTGGTGGCCCTCGACGGCGACGTACAGCAGCATGCCCAGCGACCACAGGTCGGAGGACGGGTTGCCCTCCTCGCCGCGGATCCGCTCGGGGGCTATGTACTCGGGCGAGCCGATCAGCGCGCCGGTGGCGGTCAGCGCGGTGGTGGCGTCCTGCATCGCGGCGATGCCGAAGTCGGTGAGGACGGGCGTGCCGTCGGCGCGGAGCAGCACGTTGCCGGGCTTGACGTCGCGGTGCTGGATGCCGGCCGCGTGGGCGGCGCGCAGCGCGGAGAGCACACCGCGGCCGATCCGGGCGGCCTCCGGGACGGTCAGCGGGCCCCGGGCGATCCGGTCGGCGAGGCTGCCGCCGGTGACCAGTTCCATGACCAGCCAGGGGTGGGGGTGACCGGGGGTGTCGACGATGTGGTGGATCACCGCGACGTTCGGATGCTGGAGGCGGGCGAGTGCGCGGGCCTCGCGGAGCACGCGCTCGCGCAGTTCGTAGGCGGCGGTGGGGTCCGCCGCGGCCATCGCCGGGTCCGGCGGGCGGACCTCCTTGAGCGCCACCTCGCGGTGCAGCATGGTGTCCCGGGCGCGCCAGACCAGGCCCATGCCTCCGCCGCCGAGACGTTCCATCAGTTCGAAGCGGTTGTCAATGAGCCGCGTCTCCGGCCCCCCAGTGTTCATGGCGGACATCGTAGGGGGCCGTCGGCCGGGTCGGGCCGACCGGCCGGGGCGGACGAACTGTCCGTGGACGCCCGGTCCTTACCGGAGTTGGGCTCGGCACCGCGGCGGGGTAGGGGGCAGGGGCGGTGAACGGGGATGGTGAACCGGGACGGGGCGGAGTGCGGGGAGGTGGGGCGCGAGCGGCGGGGCGGACGCCGGTGCGCCGCGCCGTCGCGCTCCCACTCCCTCCCGAGCGGACCGGCGGCGGGCGTTCCGCACCGGGCACGGGCGGGTAGGGGCCGCCGGGAGCGCGGGAAAGGCCAGGTCGGCGGGGACAGGACGGCGTGGTGGGCTCCTCCGACCCGGGGACGCCGACGAGTTGCCGCAGGTCGCGGTGCTGGACGGTGCCGGACGGTCCCGAACGGTGCCGGACGGTAGCCCGCTGACGCCCGGGCCGGTCCTCGCCGCGCCCCGGACCCGTTCATCCCCTCGTCGAAGGAGACCCCTCAGGTGCACCGCTCGTCCCTCCCCTCGCCCCTCCCCGAGACCCCGGTCGTCGGCAGAACCTCCGTCGGTGTGCCCGTCGGCGGCGCCCTCGTCACCGACACGCTCGGCCGGGTCCTGCTGCTGCGCCGCTCGGACGGCCGCTGGGAGCTGCCGTCCGCGGCCGTCCGGCCGGACGAGGACCCGGCGGAGGCCGCCGTCAGGGCGCTGGCCGAGGCCTGCGGGGTGGCCGCCTCGGCGGGACACCGGGTCGGGGTGTTCGAGGACGGGACGGAACCGGCGCTGCGCCACGTGTACGCGCTGTCGGCGCACGTGCCCGGCGCGCTGGACCGGCTCGTGCTCCCCCGGCACACCACGCACGGCTGGTTCTTCACGGACAACCTGCCCGGGATCACGCCCGAGACCGTGCGCTTCCTGCGGGCCCACGGCCCCGCCCGGCCGCATCTGCCGCGCGCCCAGTGGCTGGCCACCACCCCGCGCTCGTGGCTCTGCACGGTCGCCGTGGTGACCGCCCCGGACGGGCGGCTGCTGATGGTGAAACCGCGGCTGCGGAAGCCGAACCGGCGGCCGGACGCCGGACTGTGGAACTTCCCCGGTGGCGTCCTCGACACCCACGAGGACTCGCCGACCGGGGCGGCCCGCGAGCTGCGGGAGGAGACCGGGCTGGACCGGTCGGCCGGGCCGCTGCTCGCGGTGTTCTGGCGGCACCCCGCGCCGGGATCGGACCACCCGATCGTCCAGTTCTTCCACGACTTCGGCACCGCCGACCCCGGGACGGTCCGGCTCTCCTGCCAGGACGGGGAGGTCACCGACTGGGCCTGGTTCCGCCCCGACGGCGGGGAGTTGGACGCCGCGGCCGGCCCCGACCGCGCGAACCGGGCCCGGCAGGCACTCGCCGCCCGCACGACCGGGCGCACCGTCACGGGCACCCGGCCCGACGCGCCGGCGGCCACCGGCTGAGACCTCCGCCCGAACCGCCCGAACCGCTCGAACCGCTCGAACCGCTCGGGCCGCTCGGGCCGACCCCCCGGCCTCGGGCCGTCACACCCGTCCCACTCGAAGGAGTGAGCGATGCGTGGCGCACCGAACGGCGGGGTAGCGTCACCGGCCGTGGAGGAGATCCGACCGATCCGACCGTTCGTCAACCCGTCTCTCCTGGAGGCGTCGGCACCCGGCCCCGCCCCGGGCCTGGTCTGGTACGCCGCCTACGGCTCGAACATGCACGCCGAGCGGCTCGCCTGCTACCTGCGCGGCGGCCGGCCGGTCGACGGCGCCCGGGACTACCCCGGCTGCCGGGACGGCCGGGCGCCCGAGCGGTCGGTGCCGGTGCGGCTGCCCGGGCTGCTCTACTTCGCCCTGGAGTCCCGGGTCTGGGGCGGTGGCATGGCGTTCTACGATCCGCACGGGCGCGGCACGGCGCCCGCCCGCGCCTATCTGCTGACCGCCGGGCAGTTCAGCGACATCGCCGCCCAGGAGATGGGCGGCGGACCGGGCGCGGACCTCGATCTGGGCACCGTGCTGCGGACCGGCCGCGACCCGCAGGGGCCCGGCCGCTACCAGACCCTGGTCTGCCCCGGCACGTTGGACGGCGTGCCGGTGCTCACCTTCACCGCCCCGTGGGCGCTCGCCGAGGCCGAGCTGAACGCCCCGCGCGCCCGCTACCTGCGAAGCATCGCCGCCGGGCTGGCCGACGCGCACGGCTGGTCCGGGCGCCGGACGGCCGCCTATCTGAGCACCCGCCCGGGCGCCGCCGGGCACTGGACCGTCGACGCGCTGCTCGCCGCGCTCGCCTCGCGCACCGGAGGATGAGCCTCCACGACGGGTTCCGGCCGCGGTGTCATGACCATCCGTCATCATCTTGTGCTTATCGGCCAATTCGGTGGGCAAACGGCCGTTCGATGACGGATGATCGGCACGCGGGCCGCTTCGACCGGGCGGTGCCGGGCGAAAGGACGGGGGCAGGAACGGCATGGAGGCGATGCGGGTCTTCGCATTGGTGGCGGCGACCGTCACCACCGGACTGACCGCCGGACTCTTCTACACCTACGCCTGTTCGGTGACACCGGGGTTGGGCACCACCGGGGACCTCATGGTCGCCCAGGTGATGCAGCGGCTCAACGTGGCGATCCTCAACGGGTGGTTCCTGCTGGGCTTCGTCGGGGCACTGGTGTTCACGGCGGTGGCCGTCGTGCTGCACCTGCCGAGCGACGGGCGCCAGGTGCTGCCGGCCGCGGTCGGCGCACTGGTCTGCTACACCGCCTCGCTGGTGGTGACCAGGGTGGTGAACCTCCCGCTGAACCAGGCCCTGGCGGACGCCGGGCAGCCGGGGCGGTTCGGGCGGTCCGGACAGCCGGTGCGGATGTGCGGCCGGTTCCGCACCCGGTGGGTGCGGTGGAACGCGGCCCGGGCCCTGCTGTCCACGGCCGCGCTGGGCTTCCTCTGCTGGGCCCTGGTGCTGCACTGCCACATGCGGCCCAGCTAAAGCTCGGCAGGAGCGGCACGTTCCTGAACGCACGGTCCATGAACGCCCGCCCGCTCCTCAGCCGGCCGCCAGGACGACCGTGGTCGGGGGCGCCGTCCGCGCCGCGCCGCCCGTAGACTCGGCCCCGGCCACCTCCCCGACCGTCGGCTCGACGACCCCGAAGGTCTCGCCGGCCTCGGCGGAGGCCGCCAGTCGCCGGTGCTCCTGAGGCGTCAGCCCGCGCACCCGCTTGAACGCGGTGCTGAGCGCGAACGCGTCTCCGTAGCCGACCCGGCGGGCCACCGCCGCGACCGTCAGCCCCGGGTCGCGCAGCAGATCCGCGGCCACCGCCAGCCGCCAGTTCGCCAGGTACGCCATCGGCGGCTCGCCGACCAGGGAGGTGAACCGCCGGGCCAGCCCGGCCCGGGAGACCCCGACCTCGGCGGCCAGCGCCGCCACCGTCCACGACCGGGCCGGATCGTCGTGCAGCAGCCGCAGCGCCGGGCCGACCACCTCGTCGGCCTGGGCGAGCAGCCAGCCGGGCGCCTCGCCCTCCGGGGCGGCGAGCCAGCTGCGCAGCACCCCGACCACCAGCAGGTCCAGCAGCCGGTCCAGCACCACCTCCTGCCCCGGCTCGGCCCGGGTGACCTCGGTGGCGAGCAGCCGGACCAGGGTGTCCTCGGTGCTGTCCACCCCGGCGGGCCGCACCAGCAGCGTCGGCAGGTGGGCCAGCAGCCGGCGCCCGATCTCGTGCTCGGCCAGGTAGGTGCCGGACAGCATGACCGACGGGCGCTCGTCGCCCTGCCGGGTCTCGCCCCAGGTCCGCACGCCCAGTGCCATCGAGGTGGCGACGCTGACGCCGTCCCGGGAGCAGATCTGCCCCGGGCCGATCAGGATGTCCGGCTCGGTCGGCGGCTGGTCGGCGACGGTGTACGCGTCCGGTCCGCGCAGCAGGGCGAGGTCCCCGGGACGCACCAGCACCGGCTCCGCGCCGTCGGGAATGATCCAGGCCTCGCCGTCCAGCATGGTGATCAACGACAGCGGCGCGCGGTCCTCGATCCGCAGGGCCCACGGTGTGCTGAGGACCGAGCGCAGCAGGAACGCGCCACGGGCCTTGGGGCCGTCGAGCAGCCCGGTCAGGGTGTCCATGAGCGGACAGCCTAGACGGGACGGCGGTGCGATGATCAGTCTCATGTGACGCGAGGTCAGCGGGCGCTCGATCCGCGGTGGAGGAGGAGCGCGCGGGTGAGGGCGACGGCGGCGGCCGTGCAGAGCACCGTGCGGGCGATGTTGGCCGTGGTCCACGTCTGGGCGAAGGCCTCGCGGACGGCGGCGAAGTCGGTGATGGCGGCGGGGTCGCCGGCCGCGGCGAGCCGGTCGTTGAGCGGGACGTTGACGGCGGAGGTGAGGACGAGCGCGGCGAAGTAGAGCAGTGTCGCCACCGCCGCCCAGAGGGTGGCGGCGCGCCGGCCGGAGCGGTGCAGCAGCCACGTCCCGACGGCGGGCATCGCGAGGGCGCCGACGAAGACGGCGCCGAAGACCGGGTTGAGGATGGACGCGTTGATGTGCTGCATCGCGGTCACGAAGGTGCGGTCGTCGCCGGCGGCGAGGCCGGGCATGACGGCGACGTCGAAGGCGAAGAAGAGACCGGACATCAGACCCGTCGCGACGGTGGCGGTGGCCAGCACCGGGCCGATCGCGCGGGAGACGGTGGTGGTCGCGGCGGTCGCCGCGGCGAGGTCACGGACGGGGGCGGTGCCGAGGGCGGCAGACATCGGTGGGCTCCAGGTGGGGTGACGCGGGGGGTGGACCGGCGGCCCGGGGACCGCGCGTGGCGGGCGGATCCCCGGACCGGGAAGAGCGGCAGGGTTCAGACGTTCCAGACGCCGGAAGCCGCCGTGGCGCGGGCGTAGTCCGCGAAGTCGCGCGCCGGGCGGCCCAGCGCCCGCCGGACGCCGTCCGCCAGGTGCGCGTTGCGGCCGTCCAGGATCATCGTGAACAGGTCGGCGAACTCGCCCGGCAGACCGACCGTGGCCAGCACCGCGCGGTACTCCTCCACGCTGACCGCCGTGAAGCGGATCTCGCGCCCGGTCGCCGCCGACAGCTCGGCCGCGACGTCCACGAAGGAGAGCAGCCGCGGGCCGGTCAGTTCGTAGACCTCGCCGTCGTGGCCGTCCTCGGTGAGCGCCGCCACGGCGACGTCCGCGATGTCGTCCGCGTCGACGAAGGGCTCGACCGCCGCCCCGACCGGCAGCGCCAGTTCGCCCGACAGCACCGGCTCCAGGAAGAACGCCTCGGAGAAGTTCTGGGAGAACCAGGCGCAGCGGACCACGGTCCAGCCGGTGCCGGCGGCGGCGACCGCCTGCTCGGCGGCCTGCGCGGCCTCCTCGCCACGGCCGGAGAGCAGCACCAGTTGGCGGACGCCGGCCTTGGCCGCGTGCCGGGCGAAGGCGTCGACCGTCTCGACGGCGCCGGGGAAGGCGAGGTCGGGGTAGTAGGCGAGGTAGGCGGCGGTGACGCCGTCCAGCGCGGCGTCCCAGGTGGTGTCGTCCTCCCAGTCGAACGGGACCGGCGCGGTGCGCGAGCCGATCCGGGCGGTGTGGCCGAGCGCGGTGAGGCGCTCGGCCACCCGCCAGCCGGTCTTGCCGGTCCCGCCGGTGACCAGGACGGTGCGGGGGGCGCCGGCGGTACCGGCGGTGGTGCCGGTGGCGGCGGTCGAAGTGCGGGGCTGCTGGGTGCTGTTCGTGTTCTCGTTCATGGGCATCAGTCAACTCCGCGCGCCGCCGCCCCGACATGGTCGTCGCGCTCAGCCGCATGTGTGCGCGTCTACGGCCTCGCTTCGGCCTCGCGGCTGTTGCGGCTACGGCCTCGCGACCGGTGGCCGGACGGCCGTGACCACGGTGGCGTCGAGGTCCTCGTCGTAGCCGAGGACGGCGCTGAGGCCGGCCGCGGTGGCCACGCCGAGGGCGGCGTCGGCCTGCTGGTCGCTGGTCTCGAACAGCAGCGCGCCGCCCGGGGCCAGCCAGTGCGGGGCCTCGGCGGCCACCCGGCGCAGCACGTCGAGGCCGTCGGCGCCGCCGTCCAGGGCCGGGCGGGCCTCGTGCACCCGGGCCTCGGCCGGGAGGAGTTCGATGTCGGCGGTGGGCACGTAGGGGACGTTGGCGAGCAGCACGTCCACCCGGCCGCGCAGGTCGGCCGGCAGGGCGTCGAAGAGGTCGCCGCAGAACACCTCGGCGCCTGTCGTGGTGAGGTCGGCGAGGTTGCGGCGGGCGCAGCGGACGGCGGCCGGGTCGACGTCGGCAGCGAAGAGCCGGACGGGGTGCCCGACGGTGGCGGCGAGCGCCGCGCCGAGGGCTCCGCTGCCGCAGCAGAGATCGACGACCAGGGCGTTCGCGGGCGCGAGTGCGACGGCGGTGCGGACCAGGAACTCGCTGCGCCGGCGGGGCACGAAGACCCCGGGGTCGACGGCGATCCGCAGGCCGGCGAACTCGGCCCAGCCGGCGACGTGTTCGAGCGGACGGCCGGCGGCGCGGTCGCGGACCATGGCGGCCAGTTCGGCGGGGGTCGCGGCGGCGGCGAGCAGGATGCGCGCCTCGTCCTCGGCGAAGACGCAGCCGGCGGCGCGCAGCCGGGCGGTCACGGACGAGCGGAGGGAGGCGGACGGGTGGACAGACAAGGGAACCCCTAGGAGCACAGGTGGGAGGACATCGTCCGAACCCGGGGCTCTCCACGCGTACGTCGCCGGACGGCGGACGCTCTCGCGCGGTACGACCGGCACTAGGGCCGGGCGTGCACCTGCGCGAGGGCGTCGTGGTCGCGGCCGGGGAGCACCCGATCCGGCACAGCGGTCATGGGTTCTCACCTCCCCGTTCTTCGCGTTCCTCTACGGCGTCCGTCACCCTACCGCACCCGGTGCGGGCCCAGCACGGGCCCGGGTGCGGCCCACCGGCAGGGTCCGGCGGGCCGCACCCGGTCGCGGCTCAGAGGCCGGCCGTCGTCGGTCAGATGCCGTTGGCGAAGTTCTTGAACGCCGCCCGGGTGCCCTCGCCCGCGATGCCGTCGATCGCGCCGCTGTAGCCCCAGCCGCCGTCCCTCAGCAGGCGCTGCAGCGCCTTGACCGTCTCGGTGCCGGGGATGCCGTCGATCGCGCCGGGGTAGCCCCAGTTCTCCCTGAGGTTGCGCTGGAACGCCTTCCAGCTCTCGGTGCCGAGTTGGCCGTCGATGCTGCCGTTGTAACCCCAGAACTGCTTCAGCCAGTTCTGCACGTTCTTGGCCTGGGCGGAGCTCAGCCCGAAGTTCTGGACCGCGAGCACGCGCAGGGCGCCGTCGGCCGGCCGGACGGACGCGGCGGCCGGGGCGGCCGGGGCCGCAGCAGCGGTGCCCGCGGCGGCCACGCCGCCGATGGTGATGCCCAGGGCCACGCCGAGTGCGACGAGCGGCCTCGTCATCGTCATGGATCGCATGTGGTGTTCCCCCTTCGGGTGGTGGGGCGGCGTCCTTCGGGTCGGCCCGGGTCGGCCCGGCGCCGGCGGAAGGAGCCGGTTCGTCATCGCACCGCTGGTGCGCGCACTCCTGCACGCACCACGTGACCGTTCGGTCACTGACGGTGCGTATTCGACGCTAGCCCCCGGCGACGGGCGAGGTCGAGCGGGTATCCGGCCAGCCGGCCGCGGGCCGTGCGCGGGTCGCCCACCAGCAAGGACGCCGACCGACCCGCTCCCGCCCCGGGGCCGCCGGCCTCCCGGCAGCTCACCCCGCGTGGCTGGTTCGCACCCAGAGCGTCCGGCGCGCGAACGGGGCGCGAGCCCCGCGTGATACACCGATCAGATGACGACCTCCCGGGCGCCCGGCGCCGTGCTCTGCGACATCGACGGTGTGATCCGTTTCTTCGACCACCGCGAGGTGGACCGCCTGGAGGCGGCGGCCGAACTCGCCCCAGGCACGACCTACGGGGTGGCGTTCGCGGAGGAGTTGCTGCGTCGACTGGTGCTCGGCGGGCTGAGCCGGACGGAGTGGACGGCGGAGATCGCCCGGGGCCTGGGCCGTGACGTATCGGCCGAGCACGCGGCGACACTGGCGGCCGCGTTCACCGGATGCCCGGTCCGCGCCGATCCGGAGGTGGTGGACCTGCTGAGGCGCGCGAAGCGCCGGGCGCCCGTGCTGCTGGTGACCAACGCGACGCTGTGGCTGGAGGAGGATCTGGCAGCGCTCGGGCTGGCCGATCTGGCGGAGGGGGTCGTCAACAGCGCCCGGGTCGGGGCGGCCAAGCCGGATCCGGCGATCTACCGGGTCGCGGCGGAGCGGGCCGGGGCTGCGGCGGAGCACTGCCTGTTCGTGGACGACAGCGCGACCAATGTGGCGGCGGCCGGCCGGCTCGGCATGTCGGCCGTACACTTCCGGGAGGCGGCTGACCTCGCGAGGGCGCTCGCGCCGCTGTGGGACCAGCCACAGGACTGAGGACATGCGACGGCGCCGCCCGCCCCGCCCCTCACGGGGAAGGGACGGGCGGCGCCGTCGATGTGCGGCTGTCGGCTCGCGGCCGTCAGCGCGTGACGTCAGTGGATGACCGTCACTTCGCGACCGTCAGAAGTGGCGGCCGGACTCGCGCTCGGCCTTCTCCAGCTGGTTGATGCGGTTCTGGATGGCGTTGGCCTGGGCGCGCGCCTTGGCCGCCTCCGCGTGCGCACCGTAGTGGTCCAGCGTGTTGGCCTTCTGGCGCAGGTCGGCGACCTGCTGGCGCAGCTCGTTGATGTTCACGGTGATCGAGGCCGCCGAGGCGGGCTGGGCGGTGGCGACCTGGCCCACGGTGGCCAGGGCGCCGCCGGCCAGGGCCGCGGTCAGGACGAGGGCGGAAATGCGTCGACGCATGGTGCTTCCTTACGGTCGTACGTGGTTCACTGATGGGAAATCATGAGTTAACCCGTCAGTAACCATGATGACATGATCTTGCACCTCCGCCCCCCTGAGCCCCCCTGGGCCGCCCCCGCCAGCCCGGCGGCGGGCCCGGCGACGCACCCGGCGTCAGCCGGTCGTGGACGCACCGCCTTCCGGCTGAACGGCGCAGACCGCACTCGCGGCCGAGCCGGCGAAACCGAGGAAACTGCCGAGAACCTGACGACAGACGGCCGCCTCCTGCTCGTTGTGCGGGCCCTCGGCGGCGGCCGGCTGGGCGGCGGCCAGCGGCAGGGCCAGCAGCGGGGCGGCGAGCAGCAGAACGGAGCCGACGGCGCGGGCGACGGACTTGGCGAAGGTCATGACGGACCCCTTCCGGGTGGGCAAACGGGACGAGCCATTGCCTACCGGACGCGGCGCCCCGGCCGTCGGACACTGCGCCGTTGGTGAGCGTGTCCCGGACAAAACGAGCCGGGACCGGCTGCCCCGGACAGCCGCCCAGGCGGCTGCTAGGCAAGGTGCCTGTCAGGTGGTACAATTCGGACACAATGGGGCATTGCAGTTATGCCAACTGTCCAACTTCTGGCAGCTCAACAAGTTCTCCAGCGGGTCGCCGAGTATGCGCGGCTGTCGGACGACGACGCCAAGGACCCCGAACTTCGCGGCGAGAACGTCGCCATCCAGCTTGACGAGTGCGCCAACTTTCGCACCACCAGGTCGGATTGGCAGCACGTAGCCAGCTTCCACGACAACGACATCTCCGCCTCCTCCTACAGCAGCGAGGCGCGAGAGGACTTCGACAAGCTCATGGCGCTGGTGCGCGCCAGCGGTGTCGACGTCATCCTCTGCATCGAGGTAACTCAGCCATTCCGTAAGCCACTTGAGGCCGAGCAGCTCATCGACCTCGTATGGTCCAAGCAGACGAGCTTCCATGCGGTGGTGACCACCCGTGGTGGCTACTACGACCTCCGCACCAGCGTCGGCCGCAAGGCCCTGCGCGACGCAGTGAACACCGCGGCTGGCGAGAGCGACAACATCTCGGACCGCGTGAGGTCGAAGAAGGCTGCTCAGGCTCGCCAGGGCTTGCCGAACGGAGGCCCCCGGGCCTACGGCTTCGAGCCGGACGGCATCACCCACGTTCCACACGAGCGCGAGGTCTGGTTGGAGGCCCGCCGCCGCATCCTCCAGGGAGAGGGCCCGCGCTGGATCGTTGTCGACTTCAACGAGCGGGGCATCCCGACTACGCACGGCAAGAAGTGGCAGTGGGAGACGCTGGCGCGCCTGATGAAGAGTCCGCGGTACATGGGCAAGCGCGAGCACCGTGGCGTCCTGTACGACGCGGTGTGGGACGGGTTCGTGACCCCTGAAGAGTGGGAAGAACTCCAGCTCTGTCTGAGGCTGAAGCAGCGCTTCACCAACATCAACGGTGCCCCGTACAAGTACCTGCTGCGAGGTTTCGCGGTCTGCGGTAAGTGCGGCTTGAAGCTCTACGGCAAGAGGAAGTGCGACCCCAGGGAGACTGTCCCGAAGCCGCGCTACTACTGCAAGCACCTGAACGACGACGGTTCCAGGCGCGGATGCGGAGGAGTGCTGAGGCTTGCAGAACCGCTGGAGGACTTCGTCACCGAGGCGATCCTCTATCGCTTCGACAGCGAGGACTTCGCGCGCGCCTTGGCCGAGGTTCGGACGACTTGAAGGCGGCACTCGCGGAGCACCAGGCCAAGAAGCAGAAGGTGGACGTGCTCATAGCCGAGTACTACGGGGAGAACCCGGATGGATTGAGCCGTGAGCAGTTCGTCTTGGCGAAGGCGTCGGCAGAGGCGAGCCTCCAGGCCTGCGACCGGACGGTCGAAAAGCTCAGCACGAAGCACTCGATGGTGACGGTACCGGCGGGAACGGCACTACGCGAAGCATGGGCCAGAACGCCGGACCTCGGGTGGCGCCGCCAGATCGTCGGCCTGGCGTTGGATAAGGTGATTGTCCACCCAGGTGGCGGCAAGTATTGCTACAAGCGGTGGATTTTCGACAGCAGCAAGATTGAGATCACCTGGAAGGTGTGACTCGAGCCCTGGGGCCAGCGAAGATGGCCGCTCTTTGGAGTGCTGACTCATCGGCGATCTTCTCCGGCAATCCCTGGGCGCTTGTAGACTGGCAAACAAAGGCTTTGACTAGCTCGGACACATTATCCTGGTGTCGGAATTTTGGTTTGACTGTGCGGGAGCGCGCCATGACGGGGTTCCTCTTAATTAATTTTATCGCCATCTCGGTAATCTGCCTAGAGTTGGAACGGGCTCCATATGCGCGGATGGCGAATTGCCCTATAATGCCCAGTAATGAAACAGCTTCCCCCAGAGGACCCAAGAACTCAGCGCGCACCGGTCGGTCAGTACCGCGAGCCGCGGTCGGTTCGCCTGTCAGACCACCGGTACCGCCAACTCCAGGCGGAAGTGGAAGATCTGGGTGTCTCTCGCCAGGACATCATCGACGTTGCCCTGCGCGAGTACTTTGAGAGCCGATACAAGCAGGAGGGGTAGCCCGGCGGTCGCTGACTGCGCCCGGCTCGGTGGTGCGTCCGGGATGAGCAGTTGAGCGTGCCCCTGGTGGACTGTGCGCTGCTGGCGGGCCCGCCCCTCAGCCCAACTGCCGACCAGGGCCAGCTGCGCGCCGCCAAAATGCCTCGCGCTCTCCCCGCCGTCCTTGGTATAACTCTCCGTGAAGCCAAGCAGGGCGCGCGAGCGCACCTGCCGCTGCCGTACCCCTCCGGGCCAATCTGAGTGTTGAGCCAGTCGGGGTCGTGTCGATGCTCCTCTCCGCCACCGACAGCGGGGATGGCAGCTCCTCGTACACACGTAGGCGGATGAAGGCCATGATCAGGTGGGCACGATCCTGTGTGCCGGTTGCTCCACCCGTTTCTTACTGAGTTCCCGTGGTAGTCGGGCATTGGGACTCAGTCCAGACCACTTCGTCTGTGGTCGGACTGAGCCTGCCCTGTGCCTGCTGGTTCGACCACCCACCCCAAGGGAGCGTCGTACCGGTGGACTCCATCCTCAACAACTGGCTGCTGGCAGGTGCCGGCGTGCTGGGCATCCTCTTTTACGTCGTCAAGGGCGTGCTGGACCAGGTTCCGAGCGTCCTGGAGTCCTGGAGCACCGTTCGGCGGGCTTGGCGCCGCGCGAACGAGGATGAGGACGAGCAGGAGTAGGCAGCAGCCGTCGGCCGGGTAGCGCGAGCGCCTACCCGGCCCCGCTGCTCCACGTTGTCACGGCCTGCCCCGTGTCTGCTCCGATCGGTAACATCATCGGGCGAACACTGAGCTTGTGGAGGGGCGGGCGTGACGGACCAGTCAGCGCGGACACAGCAGATTCACCCAGCTGCCTTCGGTGCCCTGTACGAGGCGTTGTCGGTCATCTATCACTACAAGAAGGACCTGGAGAAGTTCCTCCGCACGCGCTCGGCCCGCTATCCCGAGCTGGTGGTTGGCCTCGACTTCGACGGCTACAAGCGGGCCTTCGCGGAAGAGTTCGTGGACCGGCTCCAAGCGGGCGAGGGAAAGTACCGGGACCTCACGCTTGAGATCATGATCGAAGTCGCCGAGATGGACAGCTTCCCTAAGGGCTGTCCCGTTACTCCGGAGTGGTGGCATCATGATCTGCATGACCGTAGACCGAAAGGCCCATACCGCGTAGGCGGCCCGGCAGGCTCCGCGCCTGTCAGCGACATGAGCCGCGCGCCTGGGGTGATCCGCCGCCACGCCGGATCCAATGGCTCTCGACTCGCACCAGCATGGCGATACATCGGCTTGAGAGACTCTCGGCTGACTACTACGTGTACCCCGGCGCCACGGATCGGGCGTTGCGGCGATACCGGGCGTTCTCCTTGCCAGTGGGGTGCCGCCCCTTGTATCCGCAGGACGCGGAGTGCTCGTGCCGTGGGTGTTCCTTCGACGATGTGCGGCATGCTCGGGATGTTCTCGACGAAGTTCTTCGGGAACTGCCCGCCCGCGCTCGTGAGGAGCTGAGACGCCGTGTGGCGGTGCTGGACGCGGCCTACGTCCAACGCACTCTGCCGGATCCCTTCGCTGATCAACGACAGTGGCGCTCCGACCTCTGGTGGCGTCGCCGTCTCGCCGGCGGCAGGGAGGGGACGTGAGTCGCCCACAGATCCCTTTCGCAGTGAGATGATCACTGCCATGGCTGGCGTGATCGCAGCATCGGACCCGTCCTGGATAGCCCCGTTCACGGGCCTGAGCCCACGAGTGTTCCGCAAACTGATCACCGTGCTGCGCCGCGAAGGGGCCGACCGGGCCCGACCGGGTCGCCCGTGGTCACTGCCGTTGGAGGACCGAGTCCTGCTGGTCGCCGCCTACTGGCGAACCAATCTGACGCTGCGCCAGCTGGCTCCGTTGTTCGGCGTCTCGAAGTCGGCGGCCGACCGGATCGTCGACCACGCCGGGCCTCTGCTTGCGCTCAAGCAGAGGCAGCGGTTTCGTCACGGCACTGTACTCATCGTGGACGGAACCCTCGTACCCACCCACGACCACAGCGTCGCCGAGCAGTCCAAGAACTACAGGTACTCCACCAACCACCAGGTCGTCGTCGACGCCCACACCCGCCTGGTCGTGGCGATTGGCCAGCCCCTCCCTGGCAACCGGAACGACTGCAAGGCGTGGGAGGAATCCGGCGCCAAAGCCGCCGTCGGCAGAACGACCACGATCGCCGACGGCGGCTACCCGGGTACCGGCCTGGTCATCCCGCACCGCAGACCGCGCGGCGGAGAGCTGACCGAGTGGCAGGTCGAGCACAACCGCGAGCACAAGCAGGTCCACGCCCGCGTCGAGCACGTCTTCGCCCGGATGAAGACCTGGAAGATCCTGCGCGACTGCCGACTCAAGGGCGACGGAGTCCACCACGCCATGCTCGGAATCGCCCGCCTGCACAACCTGCTCCAGGCAGCGTAGGGAGTTCACTGGCGGCCACAGCAACCCTGCCTCGATCTTTCAAAGATCAGTTACGGGACAGCCCTTAGTTGATGTCTTTTCGGGTCGAAGCGCACGGACTTCTGCGCGCCCATGGTGTGATGCCTTACTGGTCGGGAGAGCGGGATTGGGTCGCCGATCTATGGCGAAGATCAGCGCAGCGCCTACGATTGCGAAGCGACGATCCGGTTGGTCAGGTTGATCGTTGCGACGTACCAGTAGAAGACCCACTCCAGGTACAGCTCGGGGTCGTAGTCCTTCTGCTGCTTGGCGTCCTGGTGGCGGATGCCGAACTGGTTGGCGATCTGGAACAGCGCGCCCCCGTCCTTGCTTTGCAGTTGCTCCTTGATGAGCCCGCGCCGCCGCTCCAAGATGCCAGCGAGCGCGACAACAGCCAATCGGCGGTCCATCTCAGAAGCGCCCCGAGCCCTGAACTGGGTAAGGGCGTGCTCCAGTTCCATGCCATCCGCGTCGTGCACATTCTCGGCTGCGCGCACCGTCGTGACAAGATCCTCAATCGGGCCGGAAGCCGCCGTCTCCAACCGGCCGTTCTCCGTGAGGGTCAACCCCAGCGCGCTCTGGGAGAGCACTTGGTTGACCTGCCACCGGTAGATTTCCAAGCCGCGGTCGGCAGAGTATGAATGCTGGTAGTGGTATCCGCAGCCAGCGTGACCGTGAAGTGTGCGTCGCTTCGGCCGGCGGACTTGATCCGCCAGATATTCGATGATGTCGCACAGGTCATCAAGGCTGTAGTCCTTGATGTGTCCGAACAGCGGCCAGAGGCCATCGCGGCCAAGCTCTTGGTGAATTGTCTTGGCTGGATTCGGCCCGAGAGTGCCCTCATAGTCGTCATCGACGCACAGCTCACCGAACGCCCAGGAGAAGTACCCGGTACTGGCCAGTTTGTCGAAGACGGCGGCGAAGCGACGCGCAGTGGTCGGGAGATCGGTCAAGGAAGGCGTCTGAGGTGCAGTGCGCCGCTCGGACCAGTACGGGAGTCGGGGCGTGGGGATTGGAAACGCATCCACTCCCGTGCTCAGCTTCTTGATCCAGTCCCTGCGTGAGATCGAAGTGGACTTGTCCTGTAGGTCGATGAAGCCGCTGCGCGCGTGCTCCTGGATGCTACGGAACTCGTCCAGCGGCTCTGAAGACGTGAACGCCTCCAGGAGGAAGAGTTCACACTCGTCGCCCCAGTTGGTGACGTGGAAGCTGGGAGCCTCACAGGCCTCGATGAGGCGGTCGAGTTCGGTCTTGATGATCTGGCGTGGCCAGGCAGCCTCGAAGCGGCGGGAGCGAAAGCGGGAGTCGAGCGTCACAGGCGCAAGTCTGACAGAGCCGCCCAACTGGTACATCTGCGTTTCGAGTTGGGAGGCTGGTCGGGTGGGCTGATGTTGCTCGGCTGATCTGGATGAACTTCCGGTCGAAGCGGAAGTCGCGCCAGGTCTTCGAGCCGGTCGGCGACCCGGAGGTCCATCCACCCCCTCGACCAGTAGCTTCGCCACCGCCTGCCGCCAGCCGAGGCCCGGAACGAGGGCGGTCTGCTTCTGGACGATCCGAGCTTGGTAGGTAGTGGTTGGCTTACGCTGGTTGTGGGTGGCCGTGGTGGCTACCACCCTCTGATTTCAGAGGTACCTAATCCAGCAGTCGCCCAGCCGGCCGTCCGGGGCCCGTCCGGGCTCAGCCCATGGACTTGGCGCCGTCGATGGACTCGCGCAGGATGTCGGCGTGGCCCGCGTGCTGCGCCGTCTCGGCGATGAGGTGGAGCAGGACCCGGCGGGCGGACCAGCGGGCGCCGGGCTCGAACCACGGCGCCGTCGGCAGGGGGTGCGAGGCGTCGAGGTCGGGAAGGGCGGCGATCAGCTCGTCGGTGCGGCGGGCCGTCTCCTCGTACTCGGCGAGCACACCGGCGAGCGTCTCGCCGGGCAGCAGCCGGAACTCGTCGGCGCGCTGCTCCAGGTCGGCCCCGGTCATGTTCGCGAAGTCGGGCATCGCGGAGGGGCCCTCCAGGATAAAGCCCACCCAGACGCGCTCGCAGGCCGTGACGTGCTTGACGAGGCCCCCCAGACACAGCTCGCCGGCGGTGCTCCGCTGCCCGGCCTGCTCGTCCGTCAGGTCACGGGTGGTGAAGCGCAGGAAGTAGCGCACCCGGCCGATCTGCTCCAGCAGGTCGGCGCGCTCACCGGTGGCGGCGACGGTGGTGGTGGTCGTGGTGCTGTTCATGGTCTCCGCCTTCGTGGGTGCTTTGGTCCGCCGGGTCGTTCCGTCCGACGTGTTCCACGATAGAAGCCATGTAGGTCAGATGATGGCCTAGATGAAGACGGATTCCGAGCACACCGACACCGGGCCGGGCCGGGCCGGGCCGCCGGGGAAGTCGGCGGCCCGGCCCGGTGGTCCAACGGTGCGGGTACAGGAGGGTGACGGTGCGTCGGGTCAGTCCGCCGCGCAGGAGGCGCCCGGTGAGGCCAGCACCCGCGCGGCGCAGCGGTGGCCGCGCGCGGCGGCCTCGCGCAGACCGGCCGCGTCCGGGCCCGCGCCGGCCAGCCGCCCCGTCAGCCGCCCCGTCAGCCGCCCGTCCAGGAACGCCGCCAGGAAGCCGGCGGCGAAGGCGTCGCCCGCGCCGGTGAGGTCGCGGACCTCGCCGACCGGCGGGACGGGCACGGTGAACGGCTCCTCCCCCGGCACGTCGATCGTGGTGGCGTCCGCCCCGGACTTGGTGACCACCGTGGTGGCCGTCAGCCGGGCGCGCTCCGGACCGGGCCGGCCGTCGACGAGCAGCCCCAGGTAGGCGGACTCCGCCCGGTTGGCGAACAGCAGGGTGGGCGCGAGCTCGGCGGCCAGGGCCAGGAAGCGCTCGCGGCCGAATCCCTCCAGCATGCCGGTGGAGGAGGCGTCCAGCGAGGTCGTGCCGCCGGCCGCGCGGACCCGGCGCAGCGCGTCGACGGCGGTCGTGCCGACCGGCTCGCCGTCGAAGGAGTAGGCGGGCACGTGCAGATGGGTCAGTCCGGCCAGCCAGGCGTCCGGCACGGTCTCCAGCAGGGTGGCCGCGCCCCGGTCGGGCAGCATGGTGCGCTCGCCCTCGTCGTCGATGAGGACGACGATGCTGCCGGTCCGGCCGCGGTGCGTGACCCGGACGTCCACGCCGTGGCCGGCCAGTTCGGCGGCCAGGCCGCTGCCGGCCGGGTCGTCGCCGACGCAGCCGAGGAAGCGGGTCGGGTACTGGCCGGCGGCGAAGGCGGCGACGTTGGCGGCGCTGCCGCCGCGCTGCCGGAAGACCCGGGCGGCGGAGTCGGTGCCGTGGCGCAGCGGTCCGGCCACCCAGACGACGATGTCCTCCACGAGGTCGCCGAGCACTCCGAGCATCGGTCAGGCCTCGCTTCGGGCGGCGGCCAGCGCGGTGGCGATCTCCCCGCCCAGCCGGACGTTGCCCCGGTAGACCTCGATGTTCACCTCCAGGCTGCGGCCCTGGGTGTCGCGCTGGATGAAGTCCAGCAGGAACGGCGTGGAGGCGTTGCCCTTGATGCCCCGGGCGTCGGCCTCGGCCCAGGCGCGGGTCAGCAGCGCCTCCAGCTCCTGCGGGGGCAGCTGCTTGGCCGGGTCGACCGGGTTGGCGATCAGGACGGCCTGCGGCAGCTCCAGGCCGTCGCGGGCCTCGATGACCTTCGCCGCCTCCTCGGGGGTGTCGACCCGGTAGGCGATCTCGTGGCCGGAGTCGGTGATGTAGAAGCCGGGGTAGCGGCGGGTGCGGTAGCCGATGACGGGGATGTTGAGGGTCTCGAAGCGCTCCAGGGTGGCCCGGATGTCGAGGATCGACTTCACGCCGGCGCTGATCACGGTGACCGGGATGGCGGCCAGGGTGGTCAGGTCGGCGGACTCGTCAAAGCTCTCGGAGGCGCCGAAGTGGACGCCGCCCAGGCCGCCGGTGGAGAAGACCCGGATGCCGGCGCGGTGGGCGAGGAACGCGGTGGCGGCGACCGTGGTGCCGCCGTGCCGGCCGAGCGCGGCGACCACCGGGAGGTCGCGCAGGCTCGCCTTGTCGAGGTCGTCGGCCCCGGACAGCTCCTCGATCTGCGCGGTGGACAGGCCGACCGTCGGCACGCCCGCGTAGACGCCGATGGTGGCCGGGACGACGCCGGTGGACCGCAGCCGCTCCTCCGCCTCCAGCGCGACCTCCAGGTTCCGCGGCCGGGGCAGCCCGTGGGTGAAGATCGTCGACTCCAGGGCGACGACGGGGGCGCCGGCGGCGACGGCCTCGGCGACGTCCTCGGAGATGTGGATGGGAAGTCCGGTCATGGCGTGTGCTCCCTGTGAGGCGGCCACCACGGTGTGGCAGCGGTGGGCTCAGCCTAGGGAGCGCTCACATCGGGATCCAGAATGAATACCGGCCCTTCTCATAGACTTTGGGCTATGAGTCTCACCCTGCGTCAGCTGGAGGTCTTCCTCACGGTGGCCGACACCCTGCACTTCGGCCGGGCCGCCGAACGCCTGCACATCTCGCAGCCGACGGTCAGCCAGGAGGTCGCCCGGCTGGAGCGGACCGTCGGGGTGGAGCTGTTCGACCGCAGCCGGCGCTCGGTGCGGCTGACCTCCGCCGGGGAGGTGATGGCCGCCGAGTCCGCCCGGCTGCTCGCCCAGGCCGGGACCCTGCTCGCCCGGGTGCGGCTGCACGAGGAGACCAGGCTCGGCACGGCCCGGATCGTCGCCTCCCCGACGGTGGTCAACCGGCTGCTGCCGGCCGTGGTCAGCCGGGCCGAACGGGAGCTGCCCGAACTGGTCCTGGCCGAGCTGTCGGTGGACACCGGCCGGGTCTCGCCGACGCTGGCCGGGGAGCTCGCCGACCTCGGTCTCGGCCGCTTCCTCGACGACGTCCCCGGCTACCGGCGGGAGCGGATCGCCGACGAGCCGGTGCACGTCGCGCTCAGCCGGGACCACCCGCTGGCCGGGCGGGCGGCCGTCCGGCTGGACGAACTCGGCGACCTGCCGCTGCTGCTGTGGCCGCGCGAACAGAGCCCGCGCTACTACGACCACGTGCTGGCGCTGTGCGCCGAACGGGGGGTGGAGCCGCCGGTGCTGGTCGGCCCGGCCCGGATCGTCGGCTCCCGGCTCTACCTGCTGTCGCAGAGCCGGGCCTTCTCGCTGGTGCCCGCCTCGATCACCGGCCACCTCACCGAGGACGTGGTCACCGTGCGGCTGGCCGGCCGGGCCACCCTGCCGCTGGAGCTCCAGTGGCGGCTGGACGACCGCCGCCCCGGGCTCGCCGCGCTGCGCGAGCTGATCCGGGAGGAGGCGGCCGTCCTGGAGGCGTGCTGAGCGTCGACCCCCCGCGCCGTCAGAACCGCAGCGACCAGCGGGTGATGGTGCCGGGGAAGTAGCCGCCGACGTCGGTCACCCGGAGCCGCCAGACGCCGGCGGCGGTGTGCGCGGAGGCGTCGACGCCGTAGACGGCCGCGAGGTCCGTCCTGGCCTCGCCGATGTCGGTGCCGTGCAGCAGGAACACCGCGCCGTCGGGGGCCACCAGTTCGACCTTGAGGTCGCCGCTCCACCAGTAGGCGATGTCCACGGAGACGTCCAGGTCACGGGGGGCCTTGCCGGACACCCCGGTGACGGTGACCGGCGCCTCGACCGTGCCGACCCCGTCGAACGGCACCGGCGCCGGGGAGGCGAAGAGCGGGCCGCGCGGCCGGTTCGGCACCGTACCGGTGTACAGCAGGCGGTCCGGGGAGCCCGGGCCCAGGTCGTGCAGCGAGCCGACGGTCGCCGCCGAGGTCAGCGCCGCCGCCACCTGGGCGGGGGTGGCGGTCCGGTGGGACGACAGGTACAGCGCGACGGCGCCCGCCACGTGCGGGGCGGCCATCGACGTCCCCGACATGGCGATGCCCAGACCGCCGATGTCGACCACGTGCCACACCGAGGTGATGTCCACCCCCGGCGCGTAGAGGTCCACCAGGGGGCCGTAGTTGGAGAACGAGGCCTGGACGTCGCCCCGGTCCGTCGCCCCGACGGTGATCGCGCTCGGCACCCGGGCCGGGGAGTGCTCGCTCGCGTCGACGCTCTGGTTACCGGCGGCGACCGTGTAGGTCAGGCCCGCGGCGACGGACCCCGCGACCGCCGCGTCCAGCGCCGGGTCCGGGTCGCTGCCCAGGCTCATGTTGACCACGGCCGGGCGGACGGCGTGCTTGGTGACCCAGTCGATGCCGGCGACCACCTGCTCCGTGGTGCCCTCGCCCTCGTCGTTCAGCACCCGCACGGCGACGATCTTCGCGGCCTTCGCCACCCCGAAGGAACTGCTGGCCACCGTCCCCGCGACGTGCGTGCCGTGGCCGTGGCCGTCGTCCGCGACGGTGTCGCCGTCGATCGCGTCGTAGCCGTAGGAGGCCCGCCCCGCGAACTCCTCCGCGGTGATCCGCACCCCGGTGTCCACGATGTACGCCGTCACCCCGGCGCCCGCCGTGTCCGGGTAGGTGTAGCGGTCGTCGTACGGGAAGCGGCGCTGGTCGATCCGGTCCAGCCCCCAGGACTCCGGCGAGGCCTGGACGCCGTCGGCCCGCACCCGGCGGTTCTGCGAGACCAGCGCCACCGCCGGATCGGCGGCCAGCCGGCGCGCCTGCCCGGGCGTGAGCGCCGCCGAGAAGCCGGGCAGCGCCGCGTCGTAACTGCGGCGCACCGTGCCGCCGTACGCGCGGGCCAGCGCCGACGCCCCGGCCGCCACCGAACCGCCCTTCGCCGCCGGGGACTTCAGCACCACCAGATAGGTGCCGGGCACCGCGTCCGGCGATCCCGTGCCCTGGACCACCCCCTCCGGGACCGCCGCCGAGGCGGCCAGCACCCCGCCCGCGCCGACCACCAGTGCGGCGGCCGTGCCGAGCACCGCGCAGACCCTGCGCAGCCGATGCCGTAGAACCATGATCCGTCCCCCTCCGATGTCGGTCGTCCCCCGACCTCAAAGACTGATTGACCATCAACTCGATGGCAATGTGGCTAGGTTGTCCTTCGTCGACGACCGTTTCGAAGTGGGTGAGCACGATGCGCGCCCGCGCCTCGGCCGTCGCCCGGGCGAGCACGGCGGCGACCAGGTCGTCGTCCAGGCGGACCTTCGACCGAGACACCGTCAGATGACAGAGTGCGCAGTACTTCCCGTCGATTCGCCCACCCGTCCGGTCCGTGCGAGAGTCGAACTCGAACAGTTCGGGGTGCGACCGCGGCCCCGCCGAGGGAGGTTCCGATGAGCACACCCCGTCCGGTCGACGTCCCGGCAGACTTCGCCGCCTCCTACGGCGCCAACGGCGCCACCGAACGTCGCTGGGTCCGCGAACTGCCGCTCCTCGCCGCCGATTTCCTCGACCGATGGGACCTCGCCCCCGACGGCCCGGCCGCCCACGGCATGGCCTCCCTGGTACTGCCGGTCCGTCGGCCGGACGGCGCCCGCGCCGTGCTGCGGCTGCAGCAGGTCCGCCCCGAGACGGCCGGAGTGGCGGCCGGACTGCGCGCCTGGCGCGGCGAAGGCGCCGTCCTGCTGCTCGACCACGACGAGGAGAGCGGCACCCAGTTGCTCGAACGCCTCGACGCGACCCGCTCACTGAGCACGGTGACCGACGACGACGCCGCGCTGGAGCTCCTCGCCGCGCTGGCGGCCCGGCTGACCGCCGTCCCCGCGCCGCCGGGGCTGCGCCGGCTCGGCGACATCGCCGCCGCGATGCTGGCGGAGGCGCCCGGCGCGGCCCCGTCGCTCGCCGACCCGGACGAACGCCGACTGCTGCTGGACTGCGCGGCGGCGACGGGCGCGCTGCTCGACGAGCCCGGCGACCGGCTGCTGCACTGGGACCTGCACGACGGCAACGTGCTCGCCGGCGGGCGCGAACCGTGGCTCGTCATCGACCCCGAACCACTCGCCGGCGACCCGGGGTTCGAGCTCCTCCCCGCCATCGACCAGCGCTGGGACGCCGTCCTGGCCGGCGCCGACGCCGAACGCACCGTGCTCCGCCGCTTCGACCTGCTGACCGAGGCCCTGGAGCTGGACCGCCCCCGCGCGGCCGGCTGGACCCTCGCCCGCGTCCTGCAGAACGGCCTGTGGGACATCGAGGACGGCCGGCCCGCCCTGGAGCCCACCCAGATCGCCGTCGCCACCACCCTCCTCCGCCACCGCTGCGGGTAGCCCCGACGACCGCGCGCGCGACCTGGACCGCCCGCGGTCCAGGCCCTGACGTGCCGGCGTCGGCGCCCCGCGCCGGCGGGCTGACCGGCACGCACCGCCACCGCGCGCCACCCCGCCGCACGCGAGGGCGCGCACGGGGGCGCAAGGGGCGCACGGACGAGTGTCTGTCATCGGCCACCCGGCCCACGGCCGGAACCGGCCGGATGACTCGCCGGTTGCACTCCCGTGAACCACCTCCGCCGCGCACTTCGCGGTACCGCACACCTCGTCACCCGGCTCTGCTCCGCCGTCGAGCGCCTCGACGCCCGCGTCGACGCCGCCCTGCGAGCCCGGCTGCGCCCGCTCGTCACCCGCCTGGCCGCCCTGCTGCAACGGATGGCCGCCGCCAACTGCAGCGACGCGCTCACCCGCCACCTCCCCTGCCGCGCGGCCCGCGAGCGCGAACGGAACCGGAGCCTGAACCGGAGCCGCGACCGCGCGGCCGTCGACTGCTCCGCCGTCGACTGCCCCGCCCCGCTGGACGACTGACGCCCCGGCGGACCTCACAGGAACGTCCACCGGGGCTCAGGCACGACTCAGGCACGACTCAGGCCCGGCAGAGCCCCGTCGCCCAGTCGACGGTGGCCGTCGCCCGGGAGTACTGCCACTCGGGGGCGAGCAGGTCGCGGTCGAGCTGGGCGGCCGCGTCGCGGTCCTCGACGATGTAGCCGAAGTCCTGCAGCCAGGCCGGGTAGAGGTTCTTCGACCCGATGTAGAAGGCCGAGTCGTCCACCGCGACCAGCTTGTGGTGCAGCGCGTACGGCTTGCCGTCGGCCCAGGTGGCGGTGGGCGCGGCGCGGAAGGTGGCGAGCTGGAGGTTGCCGCACATCGTGGCGGTGGCCTTCCCCTGGTCGCCGGTGAGCGCGGTGAGCCGGGCCTTGAGCACGCCGCTGATCTCGGCGAGGGACTTGATCTGCGAGTAGCCGCCGCTGCCGATCGTGCCCCGGTTGGCCGGGTCGCTGACCACGATCCGCACCTTCACGCCGTCGGCGAGCTTGGCCGCGAGCGTGTCGTAGAGGCGGGAGTCGTAGCGGGCCAGCGGCGGGCAGGTGGCGTTCATGTCCTACTGGGAGATCTCGACGTGCTGCCGCGCGCTGCCGACGAGGGCGCGCAGGGCGTTCTCCTCGGGGTTGACCGTCTCGTAGTCGCGGTCGGCGTTGGTGTTGTCGTGCAGGGTCAGCGGGCTGCACCTGGCGTCCGCCGCCCCGGCGACCGGGCCGGGCAGGTAGGCGGACTCGGCGTCCACGTCCTTGATGCCGACGCCGAGGCCGCCGACGGCGATCACCGGGACGTCGCCGGTGGCGGCGGCCGGCGGGTTGAGTTCGCGCTCGATCGACGGGCGGCCGGCGCCGCCGTCCGAGGAGGCGAACCAGGCGCTGTCGAACACACCGGTGCGGCCGCAGGTCCACTCCCAGAGGGTGTCCAGGTAGCGGGCGGCGGAGGTCGCGGCGGGGCCGTTCAGCGCGAGGTCGACGTCCGACACGGGGTGGGTGGTGTCGAGGTAGTCGTTCTTCCAGCCGTTGATGCCGCCGGAGATGACGGTGCGTCCGTCGACGACCAGGATCTTGGAGTGGTTCCAGGAGAACGCGGTGCGCGAGGCGGTCATCGAGGCGATGTTCAGGCTGACCGAGCCGGCCGCCGGGCCGAGCTTGGCGACCAGTTCGTCCCGGTAGCGGAAGGGCAGCACATTGGCGTGGTAGACCGGCGCGGCGCCGACCAGGATCCGCACGACGGGGCGGTGGCCGGCGGCGACGGCGGCCTTCAGACCGGCGACCAGGGCGTCCTCGAAGCCGCCGTCCGGGAACGGCGCGAGGGTGGAGATGTCGACGGGACGACGGCGAGCAGGGTGGTTGCAGCGGCGGCGGCGAGAGCGGTGCGCAGCGCGCGACCGGAGCGGCGGGAGCCGGGTCGGGACACGTGATGTTCCTTCAGAGCATGGCGGGCGGTGGGTGGTTCACCCGTCGGACGCCGCAACATTACCCAGAAGTAACATCCTGTCCAATGTGCCCATGACAATGAGCCACCGGGCCTGATTCCCACCCGCCGACCGGCCCCCGCCGTTCGTCCCCCCGCCGTTCGTCCCCCGCCGTTCGTCAGGCCGACGTGGTGTGAACCCTCCAAGATCGACTGGTGATCGTTGTCCCCGTGAGCAGCACCGCCCCGCGCCCGTACCGCCCCAGACTTGGCAGCACGCGGCGGCCCCGACCGGACCCCGCGCCCCTGTTCCAGCCTGTTCCAGCCGTCCCCGAGCCGTCCCCGAGCCGACCCCAGCCGCGCTCGGCCGACCCCTAGGACTTCCATCGTGACCCGGCGCGTTCTCACCCCCCGCAACCGAGGCTTCCTGTTCCTCGACTCCCACCCGGCGGGCTGCCGGCAGCTGGTCACCGACATGTGGCAGGCCTGCCCCGCCCCCACCGACGCGCCGGCGGACGGCGCCGGGCCGGTGGCCCTGGTCATCGGCTCCTCCGCCGGCTACGGCCTTGCCGCCACCCTCGCCGGACTCAAGCGCGCGGGCATCCGCGGCATCGCCGTGTCCTTCGAGAAGGCCCCCACCGAGCGCCGCACCGCCACCGCGGGCTGGTACCGCACCGCCGCCACCGCCGACCTCGCCCGCGCCGCCGGGCGGGACGTGGTGTTCCTCAACGGCGACGCCTTCTCCGACCTGATGAAGGACCAGGTCGCCGACCTCCTGAAGGAGCGCTTCGGCGGCCGGCTGGACTACCTGATCTACTCGGTCGCCGCGCCCCGCCGCACCGACCCCGACACCGGCACCACGTACGCCTCCGTCCTCAAGCCGATCGGCCGGGCGAACCGCACCAAGACCCTGCTCTTCGACGACGCCGGCGCCCCCGAGGTCCGCGAGGTGGAGACCGGACCGGCCGAGGGCGACGACGTCGAGCAGACCGTCGCCGTGATGGGCGGCGCGGACTGGGAGCGCTGGATCGACCACCTGGCCGGCCGGGGCCTGCTCGCCGACGGTTTCACCACCGCCGCCCTCTCCTACATCGGCTCGCCGCTGACCGAGGCGATCTACCGGCAGGGCACGATCGGCGTGGCCAAGGCCCACCTGGAGGCCACCGCCCGGACCCTGGACGAGCGCCTCGGCACGACGGTCGGCGGACGGGCCGTGACCTCCGTGAACGGCGCCGCCGTCACCCAGTCCTCCACCGCCATCCCCGGCATCGCCCTCTACACCGGTCTGCTGCGCGGCGCCCTCGGCGAGGGCGTGGTCCCGCCCGTCCACCAGCTCGCCGCCCTGTGGGACCAGCTCACCGGCGCCGCCCCGCTCGCGCTGGACGAGGAGGGCCGGATCCGGCTGGACACCTGGGAGCTCACCGAGGACGTCCAGGCGGCCGTCGCCGAGCGCTGGGAGGCGGCCAGCACCGACACCATCGCCGAGCTCGCCGACCTCGACTGGTTCCGCGCCGAGGTCCAGCGGCTCTACGGCTTCGCCGTCCCGGGCATCGACTACGCCGAGCCCGTCTCCACCGATGTCCCCTGGCCCGGCCACGCCGCCTGACGCCCCCTCAGCCGGAGCATGTGGGCGGGCCCGCCGCGAACCGGGCGGCGGGCCCGCACCCCACCGGCGCTACAGGGTGCGCGTCAGGTGAGTGGTGAGCAGCCGGGTGAAGCGGGCCGGGTCGGGCAGGTCGCCGCCCTCGGCGAGCAGCGCGCCGCCGTACACCAGCTCGGCGATCTCGGGCAGCGCCGGGTCGGCGGGATCGGTCGCGTGCGCCGTGCGCAGGCCGGTGATCAGCGGGTGGCTGGGGTTGAGCTCCAGGGTGCGCCTGACCGGGGGCATCTCCTGCCCGGTCGCCCGGAACATCTTCTCCAGCGTCGGCGAGATGTCGTCGGCGTCACCGACGATGCAGGCGGCGGAGGTCGTCAGCCGCGACGACAGCCGGACCTGCTTCACCTGCTCGGCCAGCGCCGTCGTCAGCCACGGCAGCAGGGCGACGAAGTCCTGCTCGCGCTTCGACCGCTCGGAGTCCGCCTCCTGGTCGCCGTCGGCCGGCTCGTCGAGGTCGACCTGGCCCTTGGCGATGGACTGCAGCCGGTGGCCGTCGAAGGCCGGGATCCGGTCGGCCCAGATCTCGTCGATCGGGTCGCTGAGGAGCAGCACCTCGTACCCCTTGGCGGTGAAGGCCTCCATGTGGGGGGAGTTCTCCACCGTCGCGCGGGTCTCGCCGGTCAGGTAGTAGATCGCGTCCTGGCCGTCCTTCATCCGCTCGACGTACGCGCGCAGGGTGGTGGGCCGCTCCGCGTCGTGCGTGGAGGGGAGCGACACCAGCTCCAGCAGGGCCTGCGTGTTGTCGGTGTCCTCGACCAGGCCCTCCTTCAGCACCCGGCCGAACTGGTCCCACAGCTTGCCGTAGCGCTCGGCGTCGTTGGCCTGCGTGGTCTTGATCGCGCCGAGGACCTTCTTGACCAGGCGCCGCCGCACGGCCTGGATCTGGCGGTCGTGCTGCAGGATCTCGCGGGAGATGTTCAGCGACAGGTCGTGGGCGTCCACCACCCCCTTGACGAAGCGCAGGTAGTTCGGCATCAGCGCTTCGCAGTCGTCCATGATGAACACCCGCTTGACGTACAACTGCACGCCCCGCTTGGTCTCGCGGGAGAACAGGTCGAACGGCGCCTGCGCGGGGACGAACAGCAGCGCCTCGTACTCGAAGGTGCCCTCGGCCCGCATGTGGATGGTCTCGGCGGGGGCGAGCCAGTCGTGGCTGATCTGCTGGTAGAACTCGGTGTACTCGGCCTCGGTCACCTCGCTGCGCGGCCTGGCCCACAGCGCCTTCATCGAGTTGAGCGTCTCGACGGCGGCGTCGCCGTCGTTCTCGGTTCCGGTGGCGCCCTCGGTCTGCTCGGCGGCCATCCGGATCGGCCAGCGGATGAAGTCCGAGTACTGCTTGACGATCTGGCGGATCTTCCACCCGGCCAGGTAGTCGGCCAGACCGTCCTCACCGTCCACGGGCTTGAGGTGCAGGGTGACCGAGGTGCCCACCGGCAGGCCGTCGACGGCCTGGAGCTCGTAGGTGCCCTCGCCGTCGGACTCCCACCGCGTACCGGCGTCGGTGCCGGCCCGCCGGGTACGCAGGGTGACCTTGTCCGCGACCATGAACGCGGAGTAGAAGCCGACGCCGAACTGCCCGATCAGGCTCTGCGCCGCGGCGGCGTCCTGGGACTCCTTGATCTTCTCCAGCAGGCCGGCGGTACCGGACTTGGCGATGGTGCCGATCAGGTCCACGAGGTCGTCGCGGCTCATGCCGATCCCGTTGTCACGGACGGTCAGCGTGCGGGCGTCCCGGTCGACCTCCAGGGCGATGTGCAGATCGGAGATGTCGGCCTGGACGGTGGAGTCGGCCAGCGATTCCAGCCGCAGCTTGTCCAAGGCGTCGGAGGCGTTCGAGATCAGCTCGCGCAGGAAGATGTCCTTGTTCGAGTAGATCGAGTGGATCACCAGCCGGAGCAACTGCCGGGTCTCGGCCTGGAATTCCAGCGTCTCGACACTACTGGCCACTCTGGGGTCCCCTTTCAGGACGGAGGCATGGCTGACGGGCGCGACACGGGCCCGGGCGGATCCGTACCGGCACCGGAATGGTAGGCGCCCGGACGGCCCCACCGCTGGGACTCCCCCTTACCGCCTGGAGCACGGTGGCGACCCCGACCTCCCCCGGCGTGCCGGAGCGGGGCGCGGGTGGCACCGGACCGTACCGTCGGCGCATGTCCTTCGGTCTGCTCGCGGCGCTGGCCGCCGCCCTGCTCACCGGGTCCGCCACCGTGCTCCAGGCGGTCGGGGCCCGTCGTGCCGCGGCCGGGGAGCCGCCCGGCGGGGCCGCCGCGCTGGCCGGGGCGTTCCGGCAGTGGCCGTTCCTCGCGGGTGTCGGGATGGACATGCTCGGCTTCGGCGCCGAACTCCTCGCCCTGGGCCGGCTCCCGCTGTACGAGGTCGAGGCGGTCCTGGCGTCCGCGCTCGCCGTGACCGCCGTCGGCGCCGCCCGGGTGCTGCACGTGCGGCTGCGGCGCAGCGAGTGGGCCGGGGTGGCCGCCGTCTGCGTGGGGCTCTGCGTCCTCGCCGTGAGCGCCGGGCGCGACGGCCCCGGCCGCGGCGGCACGGCACTGCGGCTCGGCGTGCTGCTCGCCTCGGTGCTGCTGATCGGCGCGGGCTGGGCCGTCGTCCGCTACGCCGGCGGTCGCCGCGCCCCGCTGCTGGGCCTGGTGGCCGGCCTGCAGTTCGGCGTGGTCGGCATCGCCGTGCGCGTCCTGCCCGACGCCCGGCTGCCCGACCTTTTCGCCGAACCGGCCGCCTACGCGATCGCCCTGGCCGGCCTCGGCGGGTTCGCCGCCCTCACCTGGGCCATGCAGAACGGCTCGGTCACGGCGGCGACGGCGGCCATGGTGCTCGGCGAGACCCTGGGCCCGGCCGTCATCGGCGTCCTGCTGCTCGGCGACCACACCCGCCACGACGCCACCCCCCTCGCCGTCACCGGCTTCGCGGCGGCCGTCCTCGGCGCCCTCACCCTGGCCCGCTTCGGCGACGCCGAACAACCCGCCCCGGCCGGTACGGCGCACTGAGCGCCCGGTCCGCCTTCGTCGCCGTGCCCTTTCGGGCCGCCCCGCGACTCGGGCTGAACCTGCTGTCACACCCAGAGCGTTTCTTCGGTATCCGTTCAGATCACTCGAAGGAGCGCCCATCGCCATGGGAAAGCGTCGCAAGCTCAGCCCCCCGAGCCGGGCCCGCCTGGCGGTCCTCACCACGGCCATGGCCGGCGGTGCGGTGTTCGCCTCCGGCACGGCCCATGCCGAGCCCGCCCCCAACCTCGCCTCCGTCAAGGAGCAGGTGGACCGGCTGAACGAGGAGGCCGAGCAGGCGACCGAGCGCTACAACGGCTTCCAGGAGAGGCAGCAGAAGCTCCAGGGCGAGGCCAACCGGATCCAGGAGAAGGTGGCCCGCGGCCAGGAGGCGATGAACGAACTGCGCACCCAGCTCGGTGTGGTGGCCGCCGAGCAGTACCGCAACAACGGCATGGACCCGGGCATTCAGCTGATGCTCGACTCCGACCCGGCCGCCTACCTGGGGCGCGCCTCGGTGCAGAACCAGGTCGCCGGCTCCGAGACGAACCTGCTCAAGCAGGCCCAGGGCGAACAGCGCAAGCTCGACCAGGAGCGCGCCGAGGCCACCGCCACCCTCGCCGAACTCGACGCCGTCGGCGCCTCGCTCGGGGCGCAGAAGAACGAGGTCCAGGCCAAGCTCGCGCAGGCCCAGACCCTGCTGAACCGGCTCAGCGCCGACGAGCGGGCCAAGATCAACGCCCAGGAGTCCGCCGACAAGGCCAAGGCCGCCGCCCAGCAGGCCGCCGCCGCGGAGCGTGCCAAGGCCGCCGCGAAGGAGGCCGCCGACAAGGCCAAGGCCGCGGCCCAGCCGGCCTCCTCCGCCCCCGCCGCGAACACCCCGGCACCGGCACCGGCGGCCGCCGGTGGACGCGCCGCCACCATCGTGCAGTTCGCCTACGCCCAGCTCGGCAAGCCCTACGGCTGGAGCAAGACCGGCCCCAACAGCTTCGACTGCTCCGGCCTCACCGGCGCCGCCTACCGCGCGGCCGACATCAAGCTCCCCCGGATCTCCCAGGACCAGTGGAAGGTCGGCACCCGCATCGCCCGCGGCGACCTCCAGCCCGGCGACCTGGTCTTCTTCTACGACGACCTGCACCACGTGGGCATCTACATCGGCGACGGCAAGATGATCCACGCGCCCCGGACCGGCAAGAACATCGAGGTGCTCCCGATCGGCGTCATGCCCTACATGGGCGCCGTCCGGCCGTAGGGCCTGTCCGGCCGTAGCGGCGGCTCGCGCGGCGTCCCCGGGGACGCCGCGCGACCGTTCAGCGCGCCACGCGGTAGCGGAGGTGGATGACGCGGGAGGTGAAGGTGTGGGTCTCCAGGAGTTCGAGGTCCACCCGCTCCTCGTCCCGCGCGAAGTACGGGATGCCGCCGCCGACCAGTACCGGGTAGACCCTGGGCCGGTACTCGTCGATCAGGCCCGCCGCCGCCACCGACGCGGCGAGGGTCGCGCCGCCGATCGCGATGTCCCCCTCCCCCGGCTCGGCCCGCAGCCGGGCGATCTCCTCCGCGACGGTGCCGGTGGCCGGCCGGGCGTTGCCCCGCACCTGGGACAGCGTGGTGGAGAACACCACCTTCGGGAGCGGGTTCCAGAGCGCGGCCCACTCGCGCTCGATGTCGTCGAACGAATCCGGGTCGGTGGTCTCCCAGTAGCGCATCGTCTCGTACAGCCGGCGTCCCATCAGATGGACGCCGACCTCGCGGATCTCGTCGATGGCGAAGCGGAAGACCTCCTCGTCCGGATCCGTCCAGGTGAAGCCGCCGTCGGGCCCGACGATGTAGCCGTCGAGCGAGATGCCCATCGAATAGATCACACGGCGCATCAGTGCTCCTCCTCCGGTACCGGGGTTCGACAGTACGGCGGCGGGGCGGGCGGGCCCGGTACGGCTCGCGGAAGGCGGTGCTGCTCCGGCGGGGCGGCGGGACGGCGGGACGGTCAGCCGATGGTGACCTTGAGGATCTTGTCGGAGCCGTCCGGCTGGTTGCCGTTGTTGTCCGCGTTGGTGGTGGTCAGCCAGAGCTGGTCGGCGCCGGGGACCTTGGCGACGGTGCGCAGCCGGCCGTAGGTGCCGACGTAGTAGGAGGTCGGGGTCGAGACCGACTCGGTGTCGCCGTTGATCGGGATGCGGTACATCCGGGTGCCGCGCAGCGCCGCCAGGTAGATGACGTTGCGGACGATGGCGATGCCGCTCGGGGAGGCGAGGTTGACCGGCCAGGTGGCTTTGGGGTTGGTCATGCCGGCGGTGCCGCAGGTGCCCTCGCAGGTCGGCCAGCCGTAGTTGGCGCCCGGCTTGATCAGGTTGAGCTCGTCGTACTTGGAGTCGCCGAACTCGGCCTCCCAGAGCCGCCCGTTGCGGTCGAAGGCGAGGCCCTGCGGGTTGCGGTGGCCGAGGCTGTAGACGTGGTTGTCGAACGGGTTGCCGGGCGCGGGCTTGCCCGCGGTGGTCATCCGCAGGATCTTCCCGTTGAGGGAGTTCCGGTCCTGCGCGAGGGCGGGGGTCTGGCCGTCGCCGGTGGTGGCGTAGAGGTAGCCGTCCGGGCCGAAGGCCAGCCGGCCGCCGTTGTGGTAGCGGTTCTTCTTGATGCCCTGGAGCAGGACGGTGTAGCCGGAGAGCGTGCTGCCGTCGTACGTCATGCGGGCGATGCGGTTGCCCTCGGCGGCGGTGTGCATGAAGTACACGTGGTGGTTGGTGGACCAGTTGGGGTCCACGGCCACGCCCAGCAGCCCGCCCTCGCCGTCGGTGGTGACGGTGTTGGGCACGGTGCCGATCTGGGTCCTGGTCCCGCTCCGGGTCTGCTTGAAGACCTTGAAGCCGTCCCGTTCGGTGACCAGGGCGGCGGCGCCGTCCGGCAGCCAGGCGATGCCCCAGGGGACGGTCCAGCCGCCGCTGAGCGTGGTCGGCGAACCGGGGACGCCGCCGTCGGCCGGGCAGGCGCCGGTGGTGAAGGAGACCGCGGCGGAGGCGGGCGAGACGCCGCCGGCGGCGTCCTTGGCGACCACGGTCAGGCTGAACGGGGCGTCGCAGGCCAGGCCGGTGACGGTGGCGGTGGTGGCGGGTGGGGTGCCGGTGACGGTGGCCAGCACGGCGGCGCCGCTGCGGACCTCGTAGGCCACCACGCCCTTGTCGTCGCCGGCGGCCCCCCAGCCGAGCGTGGCGGAGGTGGCGGTGACGCCGGAGACGGTGGGGGCGCCGGGGGCGCTCGGCGGCGGGTCGCTGCTGACGCCGGTGGTGCAGTCGACCGCGACGCTCGCCGGGGAGGCGTTGCCGGCCGCGTCGCGGGCGATCACGGTGAGGTTGTAGGTGGTGCTGGGGGCGAGGCCGGTGAGCACCCTGGTGGTCGTGGTGCCGGGGGTCTCGGCGAGCTTGTTGCCGTGTTCGTAGAGGTCGTACGCGGTGACCCCGACGTTGTCGGTGGCCGCCGACCAGCCGAGGGTCAGGCTGGTGGGGCCGATGTCGGTGCAGCGTGGTTCGCCGGGACGGCTCGGCGCGGTGGAGTCGGCGGTGGCGCCGACGGTCAGCCGGTCGAGGTTGGGGCCGCCGTTGGCGGTGGTCGCGGTGGCGCGCACGGTGTTGGTCCCGGGCCGGAGCGGCGCGTCGACCGTCCTGGTCGCCCAGGTGTCCCAGTTCGCGGTGGCCGGGAAGGAGACGCCGGAGGCGATCACGGTGCCGTTGACGGAGATGTCCATCGGCCGGTCGACGGCGGTGCCGTTGGCGTACCGGAAGGTCAGCGGGGCGGTGCCGGCCGTGGTGGCGCTGACGCCGAACTCGACGGAGGAGCCGGCGACGTTGGTGTAGTCGACGAAGCCCGTCCCGGAGTACCCGGTGTGGTTGGTGGCCACGGCGCCCCGGGTGATGACGGCGTCCTCGGCCTGGTAGTCGACGCCCGGGGCGGCGTCCGGGGCGGCGTCCGGGGCGTAGCTCTCCGCCGCGTGGCGGCTTCCGGTGGCGGCCTGGGCCGGGGGGACGGCCAGGGTGCCGATGATCAGTACGGCGACGGTGAGGCCCGCGCCGCCGGCGGATGTCAGGCGCATCCGGTCCTCCTGGGGGGTCGGGGTCGGGGTCGGGTCAGCGGACGGCGATCCGGTCGAGGTTGGGGCCGCCGTCTGCGGTGGTCGAGGTGAGCCGGACGGTGTTGGCCCCGGCCTTCAGCGAGACCGGCAGGGTGGTGGTCGCCCAGGTGTCCCAGTTCGCGGTCGGCGGGAAGGGGTGCCCGGCGGCGATCCGGGTGCCGTTGACGGTGATGTCCATCGGCCGGGCGGCGGCGGTGCCGTTGGCGTGGCGCAGGTCGAGGGAGGCCGTCGAGGCGGCGCCCGCCTGGATCGTCCACTCGGCGTAACTGCCGGGCGTGTTCTCCAGGTTGACGAACCCGGCGCCGCTGTGGCCGGCGTGGTCGGTGTCGACGCTGCCCCGGGAGATCCGCGCCTCGTCGACCCGGTAGACCCCGGTGGGCCCGGAGACCAGCTGGTAGCCGCGCATCGCGGAGGTCAGCAGGTAGCAGTCCTGGAGCGAGCCGGAGGTGTCGCCGAGCGAGCGGTAGATGCCCCACTTGGGCCGCACCCGGTCGGCGAGGAAGGTGTCGACGCCGGTCCGCTCGACGTCGACGACGGTGGCGCCGGCGCTGCGCAGGATCCACCGGACCGCACCGGCGGAACCGTCGCCCACCGTGATCCGAAAGTCCACGTCCACCCAGCGGTCGTGCAGCGGGTCGAGGCTGGTGCGCCCCACCAGGACGCCGCTGATGGGGAGTTGGAGTTCGATGGTCTGCGCTCCGGCGACCCGGCGCAGCGACTGGACGACGATCGGGGAGGTGCCGTTGCCGGGCTGCTTCATCTGCATGATGTGGGTGAAGCTGGTGGTCGCCTTCAGCGCCGACGGGATGTACATCGAGTAGGTGGTCCGCCAGGTCTGGCCGGACCGCCACTCCAGGAAGCCGCCGCCCGCCGGGCTCCGCATGCCGGTGACCTCGTGCCGCTGGCGGTCGGTGGCGGAGTCGCGGTCCACCGTGTGCATGGTCCAGCGGTAGGTGTCGTTGTCGACGCGGATGTGCGGATGGCCGGCGGGGTGGGAGTCGGCGCGGTCGTCCTCGATCGTCTCGAAGGCGGCGAGGCCGTCGGCCGCGGCGGACGGCGCCCAGCGCTGCTGCCAGCTGGAGACGCTGAGGGCTGCGGAGGCGGAGGCGGCGGCGGCCGTGGTGGCGTTGGCGGTGCGCGGGAGTGCGGCGGTGGCGGCGGCGGTGAGCGCGGCGCCGAGGACGGTTCGACGAGTGGGCCTGTTCACGTGGCTCCTTGCGGTCGGGGGGCGGGTGATCGCCGGAGAGCAGCAGGAGGAGAGGGGGCGCGGCAGGGTGGGGGAAGCCCGGGGACGGACGGACCGTCAGGGCGGGTGACGTACAGAATTCCGGCGTGAGGGTGCACGGTCAAGAGATATCGTTAGGAAACTTTCCCAATTATCAGCGGCGGCGGGCCGGACATCCCTGCCCGACCGGCGTTCGAACGGCCGGTGACGGTTCTGCGGTCGACCGGTCACGGGCCGGTCCCGGTCCGGGAGTTGGCGGTTCCGTCGCCGGGTGGCCGGGTACCTCCGGGGCGGGTCGGGGCGGGTCGGGGCCTACCGAGACCGAGGGGGACCATGGCGCTGTACTGCGAACTGTGCGGCACCCGCGCGGACGGGGCCGAACGGCTCGACGTCTACTGTCCGGGCGAGTACTGCGGCACCGATCTGCGGGCCGGGTCGGACGCCGGTGTGCGGGCCTGGTGCGAACCGCCCCGCCGGTTCGGGGTGGCCGGCGGCACGGTCTTCACGGACCTCCTCGTGTACAACGCCGGGCCGCGCCCTACGGGCTTCCACATCGAACCGGTCGAACCCGTCCAGGGGCGGCTGGACTTCGACCGGCAGGCCGCCGAGGCGCCGCTGCCGCCCGGCGCGACCCGCCGGGTCGAGCTGCGCTGGACCGTGCCGTTCGACTTCGTCGGGCTGGGCCTCGACATCGCCTCCCGGTTCGGCGTGCCCGGCGCCGACCTGGCGGGCCGGGTGCAGGGCGCGCGGTACTCGCGGTTCGGCGTCGCGCTGCGGGTCGCCGCGACCTCGGCCCGCCAGGGGGCGGCCTGCGCGGCGTTCGCGGTGGACGTGCCCGGGCAGCTCGACGTCGACCCGGGCGACGACGACGGCAGCGGGCATAACGGGAACGGGCAGAGCGGGAACGGACCCGGGGGCGGGAACGCCGAGGGCGGGAACGACTGGGGCGGGCGCGGCGGGGGCGGTCGGCCCGCGCCCGGGCGGCGGCCGTCCCCGGGGCAGCGGCAGCGGCCGGACGGTCGGACCGGCGGGGGCTGCGGGCCGCTGGTGATCGCGGTGCTGGTGGCGGTCGTGGCGGTGCTCGTCGCGGTCGTCCTGGTGCTCGGTGTCGGCCGGGGCAGCGGCAGTCCCTCGGCGGGATCCGGCGATACCGTCCCCTCCCAGCCCAGTCCGGCTCCGGTCACCTCGGTCGTGACCGTCACCTCGGCCGCCTCCCCGAGCGAGCGGCCCGGCACCGGGACTGGAACCGGGAACGGGAACAACGGCGGGGGAAAGGTGAAGCCCTCACCTTCCCCCTCCCCCTCGCCGCGAACGACGTCCCCCTCCCCCTCGCCCCGAACGGTCGTGCTCCCGCCCCTGGCCGGGCTGGGCCAGGCCGACGCCGAGGCGAAGCTCAAGGCCCTCGGGCTGCGTTCGACCGCCCGGACCGTCACCGCCGGCCGGCTGCCCGCACTCCAGGTGCTCGCCACCGAACCGGCCGCCGGGGCCGAGGTGCCCGTGGGCGCCTCCGTCGTGCTGCGGGTGTCGGACGGCCGGGCAGCGGTTCCCGACATCGCGGGCCTGACCCGCGCCGACGCCGAGAAGTTCCTCCGGGACCTCCACTTCACCAAGGTCACGGCCTCCGGCACCGAGGACCGCAGCAAGCCCGTGAACCAGGCCCTGCGCACGGACCCGGCCGCAGGCACGGTGGTGCCCCTGGACTCCCCGATCACGCTCTGGTACGCGGCCAAACCGATCATCCGCTGAGCCGCTCCACCGGCCCAACACCGACCGGCCGGCGGCGCGGCGGCGGCGGCGGCGATTCCCTCGGAAAATCGATTGCACCTCCCGAACGACGCGTCTACGGTGCTGCCCATGGGTACTCTGTGACATCCCCCGCGCGACGGCGTTGAGCTTCGCTCCGCCACCCCGCGCTGCCTCCATCCGTGCTTCCGGTCCTCCCCCAGCGCTGCCGCCTGCCCTACGGCGTCCGGCTCCGGCGGGGTGCCCCGACGCGCGCGGATGCGTCCGTCCGTCCGTTCCTATCGGCCCGGCCCGGCCCACCCCGGCTCAGCCCCGCCGAGAACAGGGGACTTCACCTTGATCACCCCATCACGCACCACCAACACCACCACCATCACCACCTCGCAGCTCACCCTCCAGAACGTCACCCGCCGCTACGACGACCGCGTCGTGCTGGACGGCGTGTCCTTCAGCCTCAAGCCGGGCGAGCGGGCCGGGGTGATCGGCGACAACGGCGCCGGGAAGTCGACCCTCCTGCGCCTGATCGCTGGTCAGGACCAGCCGGACAACGGCGAGTTGACCGTCGTCGCCCCCGGCGGCATCGGCCACCTCGCCCAGTCCCTGGACCTGCCGGCCCGGGCCACCGTTCAGGACGCGGTGGATCTGGCGCTCGCGGACCTCCGGGCCTTGGAGGCCCGGATGCGCGGCGCCGAGGCCGGGCTCGCGGACCTCACCGGGCCCGAGCTCGCCACCGCGCTGGCCGCGTACGCCGACCTGCTCGCCCGGTACGAGGCGCGGGCCGGCTACCAGGCGGACGCCCGGGTGGACGTCGCCCTGCACGGGCTCGGCCTGCCGGGCCCAGGGCCCGTCTTCAAGCCCCCGTCGTCCGCCCGGAGGGCGGGCGGGGCGGCGTTGGGGTGCGTGCATCGGCGGCGCCGAGGAGGGAGTCCATGCGGAGCATCGGCGACTGACGAGAAGCCGTCGAGGTGCGTGCCCCGGCGTCGCCCCGCAGGCGGGGGTTTGAAGACGGGCCCTGGCGCGGGACCGGGCGCTGGGTACGCTGTCGGGCGGCGAGCGGTCGCGGTTGGCGCTGGCCGCGACGCTGGCGTCCCGGCCGGAGTTACTGCTGCTGGACGAGCCGACCAACGATCTGGACGACCGGGCGGTGGCCTGGCTGGAGGCGCACCTGCGCGCCCACCGGGGCACCGTGCTCGCGGTCACCCACGACCGGGTGTTCCTGGAGCGGGTCGCCACCACGATCCTGGAGGTCGGCGAGGGCCGGGTGACCCGTCATGGCGACGGCTACGCCGGGTATCTCACCGCCAAGGCGGCCGAACGGCGCCGCCGGCTCCAGGAGTACGAGGACTGGCGGGCCGAGCTGGACCGCAACCGCCGGCTGGCCGCCGCCAACTCGTTCCGGCTGGAGGGGATTCCACGCAAACTGCCGTTCGCCGTGTTCGGCCACGGCGGCTTCCGGGCGCGCAGTCGCGGCCACGGCGCGATGGTCCGGATCCGCAACGCGAAGGAGCGGGTCGAGCGGCTGACGAGCAGTCCGGTCAGCCCGCCGCCGGAGCCGTTGGTGTTCGCCGCCCTCCTGGCGACCGCCGACGGGCCGGACACCCGACCGGCCGCGGAGCTGACCGGCGTCCGCGTCGGGGACCGGCTGGCCGTGCCGTCGCTGCGCCTCGGCGGCGGGGAGCGGCTGCTGGTCACCGGACCGAACGGCGCGGGCAAGACGACGCTGATGCGGGTGCTGGCGGGAGAGCTGGTCCCCGACGAGGGGTCGGTCCGCACCCGGGGCCGGGTCGGCCACCTCCGGCAGGAGGAGACGCCGTGGCCCGGCGAGCTGACGCTCGCGGAGGCGTTCGCCGCGGGCCGCGAGGGCGACCGGGACGAGCACACCGAACAGCTGCTGTCGCTCGGCCTGTTCGGCCCGGCCGACCTGCGCCTGAGGGTGGGCGAGCTGTCCTACGGCCAGCGGCGCCGGATCGAACTGGCCCGGCTGGTCGCCGAGCCGGTCGACCTGGTGCTGCTGGACGAGCCCACCAACCACCTCTCCCCCGCCCTCGTGGAGGAGTTGGAGGCGGCGCTGGCGGACTTCCGGGGCACGGTCGTCGTCGTCAGCCACGACCGCCGGCTGCGCGACCGCTTCGCCGGCGAGCACCTGGAGCTGGACGGCGGACGCGTCACCCGCCTGCCAGAGGCCGCGACGGCGCCGGCCGGCGGCGGTCACGGGTAAGCGCCCACCGGACCGCGGCCCGGTGGGGCGTACCCACCGGGCCGCGGCGCGCCGGGCGAACCGTCAGGCGGACGCCTGACCGGCGAGCACCTCGTTGACCAGCTCGCGCGCCTCCTCCTGGACCCGGGCGAGGTGCTCGGGGCCCTGGAAGGACTCCGCGTAGATCTTGTAGACGTCCTCCGTACCCGACGGGCGGGCCGCGAACCAGGCGCTCTCGGTGCACACCTTGATGCCGCCGATGGCCGCGCCGTTGCCCGGGGCCTCGGTGAGGACGGCGGTGACCGGCTCGCCGGCGAGGTCCCCGGCCTTGACCTGCTCGGCCGACAGGCGGGAGAGCAGCGCCTTCTGCTCACGGTCCGCCGGGGCGTCCACGCGGGCGTACGCGGGGGCGCCGAAGCGGTCCGTCAGGTCGCGGTAGTACTCGCTGGGGGTGCGGCCGGTCACGGCGGTGATCTCGGCGGCCAGCAGGGCGAGCAGGATGCCGTCCTTGTCCGTGGTCCACACCCCGCCGTCGCGGCGCAGGAAGGACGCGCCGGCCGACTCCTCGCCGCCGAACGCGATCGAGCCCTCCAGCAGGCCGTCGACGAACCACTTGAAGCCCACCGGGACCTCGACGAGTTCGCGCCGGAGGTCGGCGGCGACCCGGTCGAGCATCGAGGAGGACACCAGCGTCTTGCCCACGGCCGCGTCGGCCGGCCAGTCGGCGCGGTGGCGGTAGAGGTAGTCGACGGCCACCGCGAGGTAGTGGTTGGGGTTCATCAGGCCGCCGTCGGGGGTGACGATGCCGTGCCGGTCGGCGTCGGCGTCGTTGCCGGTGGCGATGGCGTACTCGTCGCGGCGGGCGATCAGCGAGGCCATCGCGGCGGGCGAGGAGCAGTCCATCCGGATCTTGCCGTCCCAGTCCAGCGTCATGAAGCGCCAGGTCGGGTCGGTGACCGGGTTGACCACGGTGAGGTCGAGGCGGTGGGTCTCGGCGATCCGGCCCCAGTAGGCGACGGAGGCGCCGCCCAGCGGGTCGGCGCCGATCCGCAGGCCGGCGGAGCGGATCGCGTCCAGGTCGAGGACCGAGACGAGGTCCTCGGTGTAGGTGGTGACGTAGTCGTGGCGGCCGGTGGTCGCCGCGGCCAGGGCGCGCGCGTACGGCACCCGCTTGACGCCGCGCAGGCCCTCGCGGATCAGGGCGTTGGCACGGTCCTGGATCCAGCCGGTGGCCTCGGAGCCGGCCGGGCCGCCGCTCGGCGGGTTGTACTTGAAGCCGCCGTCGCGGGGCGGGTTGTGCGAGGGGGTGACGACGATGCCGTCGGCGAGCGACTGCGGGCTGCGCCGGTTGTGGGTGAGGATCGCGTGCGAGACGGCGGGGGTCGGGGTGTAGCCGTCGGCGCTGTCCAGCAGGACGGTCACGCCGTTCGCCGCCAGCACCTCGACGGCGGTGGCCTTGGCCGGCTCGGACAGCGCGTGGCTGTCGGCGCCGAGGTACAGCGGGCCGGTGACGCCCTGGGCGGTCCGGTACTCGCAGATCGCCTGGGTGGTGGCGGCGATGTGGTCCTCGTTGAACGCCGCGTCCAGCGAGGAGCCGCGGTGGCCCGAGGTGCCGAACGCGACCCGCTGGCCCGGCTCCTCCGGGTCCGGGTGCAGCGTGTAGTAGGCCGTCACCAGCCTCGCCACGTCCACCAGGTCGCCTGGCTGCGCCGGCTGACCGGCCCGTGCGTGTGCCATCGTCTTCTCCCACTGGATGTCTCGCCGTGCGCCGGCCCCGCGGCCCGGCGCTTCCTGCCCCGTGCTCACCGATCGTAGCCAGTGCACGACCGCTCTCCGAACCGGGGCGCGGGGCCGCGTCGACACCCGGGCCGACGGGTGACGGGACGCGGACCGGGCCGACGATTCACGGGACGGGACGGGCGGCGGGGCCTCAGGCCGGGAGCTGCTGCCGGTAGGGCTCCAGGGCGGGCGCGACGACGGTGGCGAGGAACTCCGTCACTTCGTAGACGGCCAGCCCCTCGACGGCGAACGGGTCGGTGCGGACGAGCGCCTCGATCGCCGCCCGGTCCTCCCCGACGGCGAGGATGATGCCACCGTCACGGGGCACCTTGCGCCCGGAGGCCAGGAAGGTCCCGTCCGCGTAATGACGGTTCAGCCACTCGACGTGCGCCGGCAGGAGCGCGTCGACGCGGTCGAGCGGCACGGTGTAGGTCAGCTCCAGAACGAACATGCGGCCGAGCCTATCCGTACCGCCCGGCCGCCCCGGGCGGGGTGCGGCTCCGGGGCGGCCGGGCGGTCCGAGGGTGGGCGAGGATGGATTCGAACCATCACAGCCGAAGCGGGGGCTTTACAGGCCCTTGGGCTCTCCCAGGCCCAGCTCGCCCTCGGTCGTCGTCGTCATTCCTTGATCCCGACGACCCCCACTCTCTCCCGGCCGTCGTGCGCGGACAACCGGTTTTCCGGCCACCGCGAATCCTCTGCCTACGCACCCTCGGGCCGTTGCCCGCCCTGGTCCGGGATGTGACGACGGGCCGGGGCGGGTGTCCGGATCTCGACGCCACCCTTCATGGTATAGACCACCCTCCGCACTCCGGACGGTCGACGCCGCCGGAGCGGCCGACCCCGAGCCGTTCAGGCACGGACCTTGTCCACGCGCCGACCGCGATACAACACTGCTCATATGACGATTGATCGGAGAAATCTGAAATGAGCGAGTCAGCCCTGCCCCGCCGCACTGTGATCGCCGGTGCGGCGGCCGCCGTCGTCGGGTGGAACACGGTGGACCGCGCCTGGGCCGTCGAGACCCCCGCCACCGAGGCCCCCACCGAGGCCCCCGCCGACGGAGCCGCCGCCGACGCGCTCGCGGCGCCGCCCCGGCTGGACGGCACGCTGGTGGCCGACGGCGGGACGCTGGCCCGGTTCGGCGGGGACTTCGGGCACCTGGTGACCGCCGCCCCGCGCGCCGTGCTGCGGCCGGGCTCCGTGCGCGACGTCGCCACGCTGGTCGCCTTCGCCCGCCGCCACCGCATCCCGGTCGCGATGAACGGCCAGAGCGGCACCGGCAGCGCCGCGGAGCTGGAGTCGCACTCCAGCTACGGCCAGGCCGAGGTGCGCGGCGGCGTCGCGATCGACGCCCGCGGACTGGACCGGATCATCCGGATCACCCCCGGCCGCGCCGTCGTGGAGGCGGGCGTCACCTGGGCGCGGCTGACCGACGCCGCCCTCGCCCAGGGTTGGATGCCGCCCTGCCTGACGGACTACCTGCACCTGTCGGTGGGCGGCACGCTGAGCGTCGGCGGCATCGGCGGCGGTGTGCAGCGGTACGGCTTCCAGACGGACACGGTCGAGTCGGTGGACGTGGTCACCGGCACCGGCGAGCTGGTGACCGCCTCGGCGCACGAGAACCGCGAGCTGTTCGAGGCCGTGCTGGGCGGCGGCGGGCAGGTCGGCCTCATCGTCCGGGCCACCCTGCGCCTGGTGCGGGCGCGCGAGCGGGCGCTGGTCGTCAACCTGTACTACGACGACCTGTCCGCCTACCTCGCGGACCAGGAGAAGGTGATGCTGGAGCGGCGCTTCGACCTCCAGGTCGGCGACGCGTCGCTCAACGCGGCCGGGACCGGCTGGCGCTACAAGGTCGAGGGCGTCGTCCACTACGACGGCACCGCCGCGCCGGACCGGGCGGAGCTGGTGCGCGGCCTGCGCTGCGTCGCGGCCGACACGACCTTCGTCGACCAGACGGCGCGCGAGTACGCGTACCGGGTGGACGCCTTCGCCGACTACCTGCAGGCGGCCGGCCTCTGGTCGCAGCCCAAGCCCTGGATGAGCCTGTTCCTGCCCGCCTCGACCACCGAAACGTTCATGCGCGAGGCCTCCGCGCTGCTGACCCAGGAGGACCTGGGCGCCGGCCTCCTGCTCTTCTACCCGTTCCGCACCGACGTGTTCACCCGCCCGATGACCGTCATGCCGGACGAGCCGGTCGGCTTCCACTTCGACCTGCTCTGCTTCCCGACCCCGGGCGCCGACCACGCCGCCGCGCTGCGGCGCAACCGCCGGCTGTACGACCGGGCGGTGCAGCTGGGCGGCAAGCGGTACCTGATCGGGGCGATCCCGGGTCTCACCCGCGCCGACTGGCGGCGCCACTACGGCTCCCGCTGGGGGCGCGCGGTGGCCGCCAAGCACCGCTTCGACCCGGCCGGGATCCTGACCCCGGGCCAGGGCATCCACTCCTGACGGCCCGCCGCCCGGTGCTCACCGCGGACCCGTGCTCGCCGCGGCGGCGAGCACGGGTCCGCGGCGGGCACCGGCACGGTCACACCAAGCGGCGCATCCCCGCGGCCGTCCGCAGATGCCGGAAGGTCGCCACATCGGGTGTCCCGACCCGCAGCTCGTAAGGGTCATTCGCTGCACTCACGCATTACAGCATACCGACGGCGGCCACCCCGGGACCAGGGGGCACCGGAGCCGACGCAACCCCGCCGAGCGGCCACGCAACCCGGCGCTCCCCTCGCCCACTTGGGCAACTGTCGCGGGCCGAGCGGCCCCACCGCCGCGTTACGGTGGGGGCCATGAGCTACCGCCACCCCGACCGCGAGCAGATCCGGATCGAGCACGTCCTGACCGCCCTCGGCAACCCCGTCCGCCTCTCCGCCGTCCGGGTCCTGAACGGCGGCGGCGCGCACAACTGCGGGAGCGTGCTCACCGCGATCGGCATCACCGCCAAGTCGACGATGACCCACCACTGGCGGGTCCTGCGCGACAGCGGGGTCATCCACCAGCAGCCGTCCGGCCGGGAGAACCTCCTGCGCCTGCGCCGCGAGGACCTCGACGCCCGCTACCCCGGCCTCCTCGACGCCGTCCTCTCCGGAGCCCACGACGACGAGCGCCACGGCGAGGCCGACTGAACTCCGGCCGCCCCAGAACGGTCCGGGGCCGGGCGGCATGTGGCGTGCCGTCCGGCCCCGGACCGTTCACCCCCGGGACGCTCTTGTGGATGTCAGGCGGCTACCAGGTCGCGCCGGCCGGCTGGCGGGTCGTGGCGTTCAGCCGGTTGAAGAGGTTGGTCAGGCTGATCCACAGCACCAGCGAGGCCAACTGCTTCTCGTCGAAGTGCGCCGCCGCCGCGTTCCAGACGTCGTCCGGCACCACGGCACGGTCCGCGAGCCGCGTCACGTGCTCGGACAGCTCCAGCGCCGCCCGCTCCGCGTCCGTGAAGAACGGCGCCTCCCGCCAGGCCGCCACCGCGTGCAGGCGCTCGTCGGTCTCACCGTTCTTCTTCGCGCTCGCGATGCCGCCCACCACGCAGTAGCTGCATCCGTTGATCTGGCTCGCCCGCAGGTGGACCAGCTCCAGCAGCCCCTCCGGCACGCCGCCCTTCTTCGCCGCCTTGACGACCCCGAGGATCGCCGGCAGCGCCTCCGGGATCACCACGGCCGGGTTCGCCATCCGCGCGTCGTTCATGAGCTGTCCTCTTCCGTTCGTCGTCCTGCTCGGTCACTGCACTGACGGGGGCCGACGGAGGAATGTGACAGCCGCGGTGGTCCTTCTTCGCGAGGCCGCCGCAGTCGGACTTCCACAAGTTCGTCACAAGGAGCGCCGGGCCCCTCGCCCCGGCGGCCGTGCCCGGGCAGCATCGTGGCAGGGCATCGGGGAGGTGCCCGGGGACGCGATCGAGGGGGCTGCGATGAACGCGCGCATCAAGGACGCGAGGCCGCCCGGTGGATTCCGACGGATCGCCGGACCGGTCGTCCGCGTGGTGACGCAGGCCCTGTTCCTGCTGACCGGACTGGCCACCACCGTGCTCGGCTTCACCTGGTTCGTCGACGGCTACCACGCGGTGGGCGCCCACCGCCACGCCCCGGCCTGCGGCACGGCGGCGGCCACGCCCGGCACGGACTGCGTCCTGCACGAGAGCGGCAAGGTGACGGCGCGGAAGGTCAACCGGAACGAAGACAGCACCACCTACTCGCTGACCGTGACACGCGAGAAGGCCCCCAAGCACACCTACGACGTCGGCAAGGCCTTCTACAACGACGCGAAGGTCGGCACGGACGTGGACCTGGCGATCTTCCGGGGGCGGGTGGTCGAGCTCTCCTACCACGGGCACCGCGCCGAGAACCCGATCACGCCCTGGCTGACCTCCTTCAAGGTGGCCCTGCTGGCCGGCCTGGGCACGCTCCTCACCGCCCACGGCCTGACCTGGTGGCGTTCCGGCGCGAATTCGGTCCCCGTCGTCGCGGGCGGCTTCACCGCCTTCGTCTCGTTCTTCGGCGCCCTCGTCCTCATGTCGACACAGTGGGCGCTCGCCCTCACCCTCGGCCTCTCCGTCCTCGGCTGGCTGCTCCTGACCGCCGCGACCACGGCGGCCACCATGGACGGCTGACCCTCCCGGCCCCGGCCCGGCGGGGGGGTACGGAGGGTGACAGTGTGACAGGTGGTGTGCGACGCTTCGTCCGCGCTTGAGTGCGGTGTGGCGGGGGCGCGGTGTGGTGGGGAAGCGGGGGTGGTCGTGTGCGAGGGTCCGGCGTGGTGCTGGTCGTCGGCGGGCTGACGCTCGCGGCCGCGGGGCTGCGTGCGGACGGCGGGCTGCTGGGTTCGGGCGGTTCGGCGCCGGTCGGAGCCGTCGGTCTGGTCGTGCTGCTGGCGTTCGGATGGGCGGTGGCGATCGGGCGGTTCACCGCGCGGTTCTGGACGGAGGTCCGCCACCTGACCGGGCCGACGCCGTGGGCCGAGCGGCTGCGGGCGGCCGCCGGGGCGCTGCTGGCCGTGGCCACCCTCGCGGTACCGGTACTGATGGTGGTCTTCCACCTCCGCAGCGGCTCCGCCGATGCCCCGCTCCCGGGTGACGCCCCGCCGCCCGCCCCTGAGGTGGCCGCGTCCGCCCCGCCCGGCGCGCCCGTCACGATGGGCGAGCCGACGGACACGGTGGCCCGCGTGCTGGTCACCGGATCGCTGGTGGCGCTGGCGCTCGTCCTGCTGGCGCTGCTGGTGGCGGCCGTGCTCCGCGTCCGGTGGCGTCGGCGGTCGCGCCCGGCCGGGCTCACCGCGGTCGCCGGCGCGGTGCCGGAGCCGGCCGAGGACGCCCTGGCCGCCGCCGTGGACACCGGTCGGCGAGCGCTGCACGGGGACGATCCGCGGACGGCGGTGATCGCCTGTTACGCGGCGATGGAGGCCGCGCTGGCGGAGTCCGGTGTGCCGCGCCGGGACTGCGACAGTCCGACCGAACTGCTGGAGCGGGCCGTCGCCGACCACCGGGTCGACGGCCGGCACGCGTACGCGCTGACCGGGCTGTTCCGCGAGGCCCGCTACTCGACCCACCCGATGGACGACGCGCACGTGCGCCGGGCCCGTTCCGCGCTGGACGCGCTCGCCGCCGGGCTGGCGGAGCCGGACGCGCGCCAGGAGCCGTTGGTCGGCGCCGCCGGGGAGCCGCGATGAGCGCCCGCCGCGCCCGCCGCGTCGACCGCCTCACCGAGGGGCAGCCGCCGCGCGAGGTCGACCTGGCCGCGCCCGGGTCGGTCCGGCACAGCCTGCTGGAGCTGGGGTTCGTCGCCCTCCTGGCCGAACTCCTCTTCGGCCTGGTCGGCGGCCTGCCGGCGGCGGGCGCCGGTGCCGTCCTGCTCACCGTCGCCGGCCTGGCCGCCGGCTGGTACGTGGCCGGTGCGGGGGCCCGGCGCGAGGGTCTGGGCCACCGGCTCCGGAAGCCGCTGATGGACTCCCGCGCACCCGGGCTCGGCGACTGGCGCTGGACCGTCCGCCAGGCCCTGGAGCCGGAGGGCGACGGCCGGCCGCTCCGCTCCCGGCTCCAACGGCTGTACGCCGCACGGCTGTCCGAGCTCTACGGGCTGTCGCTCACCGCCGACCGGGGCCCGGTCGCCGAGTTGGTCGGCCCCGAGCTGTGGCCGTGGATCGACCCCGAGTCGGCGGCTCCGACCGCGACCGTCCCGGCGCCGGTGCTGCTCGCGCTCGTCGAGCGCTTGGAGTCGCTCCGGGCGGTCCCGGGGCGGTCCCCCGCTCCCTCCGGGGACCAGCGGGACCCGCGCCCGCCGGACCGCCCGCCGGCGCCGTGACCGGGCGGCCCCGTCCCCACCGGAGGCCGCGCCGCCGGGCCGTTCCGAACCGCTTTTGTCAGGAGATCAGATGACCGCCGCCCCGCAGGACACCGCCGAGCCGACGACCGACCCGAGGATCGCTCCGAGGATCGCCCCGGCCGCGCCCGCCGCGCTGACGCCGCAGCAGGCCGGCGAGCGCGCCCGCGCGGTGCTCGCCGAGATCGAGCGGGCGGTGGTCGGCAAGCCGGAGGCGCTCCGGCTGGTCATGCTGGGCGTCCTGGCCGGCGGGCACGTGCTGATCGAGGACCTGCCCGGCCTCGGGAAGACCCTGCTGGCCCGCTCCTTCGCGACCACCCTGGGCCTGGACTTCCGCCGGATCCAGTTCACCCCCGACCTCCTGCCCTCGGACGTCACCGGGGCGCCCTTCTACGACGCGCGCACCGGCGAGATGGTCTTCCGGCCCGGCCCGCTCTTCACCCAACTGCTGCTCGCCGACGAGATCAACCGGACCCCGCCCAAGACCCAGGCGGCGCTGCTGGAGGCGATGGCCGAGGAGCAGGTGTCGGTCGACGGGTCCACCCGCCGGCTGCCGCAGCCCTTCGCGGTGATCGCCACCGCCAACCCGATCGAGTACGAGGGCACCTACGCGCTGCCCGAGGCGCAGTTGGACCGGTTCCTGCTGCGGGTGCGGATGGGGTACCTGTCCACCGGTCTGGAGGCGGCCATGCTCCGGGCCCGGCTGCACCGGTCGGCCCCCGAACCGGTGCTCACCGCCGTCGCCGACCCCGCCGAGCTGCTGGCGATGCGGGCGGCGGTGGAGCGCGTCGAGGTGGACGACGACCTGGTGGACTACGTGGTCGCGCTGGTGACGGCGACCCGGGAGGACCAGCAGATCCAGGTCGGCGCCTCACCGCGCGGCGGGCTGGCGCTGCTCCAACTGGCCCGGGCGCGGGCGATGCTGGAGGGCCGCGACTACCTGACGCCCGAGGACGTGAAAGCGCTGGCCGTACCCGCGCTGGCCCACCGGGTCACGCTCCAGCCGGAGTTGTGGGTGCGGCAGGTCGAGGCGGACGAGGTGGTGGCGCGGCTGGTCGGCTCGGTGCCGGCCCCGCGCACCGTGCCGCGGCCGGCCGACGGGACGGACGGGACGGACGGCACGCGGTGAGCGGCATCGACACTCCGGATGCGACCGCCGCAGCAGCGACGGCCGCGAACGCGGCCCAGGCGCGCAGGCTGGCCGCCCAGGCCGGTGCGGCCGGCGGTGGGCCCGGTGCCCCGTCGGGCGCGCGGCCGGTGCGCGCGCTGGCGGTGACCGCCCCCGAGCCGCCCCGCCGCGGTGGCGCGACAGCGGGCTCCGCCGGAGAGGTCCACCCGCCCCGCCTCCGGACCCGGTCCACGCCGGCCGCCCGCCGCTCCGCCCCGCCGCCCGGGACGGTTCCGGACCCGGTCACCGCCCGGATCCTCGCCCGCAGCACCCGGGCCACCCTGCACGGCCTCCCCCACGACCCGCCCTCCCCGCACTGGCGGATCACCGAACGCACCCTGCGGCTGCTGACCGTGGCCGCCGCCGCGACCGCCGCCGCCCTGGCCACCGGGCACGCCTGGCTGCTGGCGCTCGCCGCGGCACCCGCCGTCCTGCTCGCCCTGGCCGCTCCCGGCGCCGGCCGGCCCACGAAGCTGACCACCGCCGTCGGCACCGAACCGCGGCGCTGTTTCGAGGGCGAGCGGATCACCGTCCGGGTCGACCTCCGGCACGACGGGACGACCGGCGGGCTCGACCCGGTGATCGCCCTCGGCCGCGGGCTGGAGCTGGAGTCGGTCGCGGTCGGTCCCGCCGTCCTGGCACTCACCGTCCGGGCCGACCGCTGGGGACGCTGGGCGCTGGGCACCATCGACATCGACGTGTCCGACGCCGGCGGCCTGACCTGCCGCACGGTGCGGGCCGACCTCGGCGAGGTGGACGTCTTCCCGGTGCCCACCGCGGCCCGGCTGACCCCGGTCCCGGTGCGGCTGCCCGAGCGGATCGGCGAGCACACCACCGCCCACGAGGGCTCCGGCATCGAGGTGGTCGGCGTCCGCCCGTACGTGCCGGGCGAACGTCAGCGGCGCATCCACTGGCCGTCGACGACGCGGCGCGGCAGCGTCCAGATCAACCAGTTCGCCGCCGAGCGGGCCGCCGACGCGGTCGTCCTGCTGGACGCCCTGGGCGACTTCCACGACGCGGCCACCAGCAGCTCCAGCCTGGACGAGAGCCTGCGCGCGGCCACCGGGCTGACCCGCGCCTATCTGCGGCGCCACGACCGGGTCGGCCTGGTCGCGGTCGGCGGGCAACTGCGCTGGCTCACCGCCGACACCGGCGTGCGCCACCTCCACCGGATGGTGGAGAGCGTGCTGGAGGTACGCCGGGACCGCGCCCTGCGCGACTCCGTCCCGCCCCGGCTGCCGCTGCCCGCACTACCCCGGCACGCCCTGGTGTACGCCTTCACCCCGCTCGCCGACCAGCGGATCCTGGAGGTCCTCGGCTGGATCGGCGAACGCGGCAACCCGCTGGTGGTCGTGGAGGTCCCGGCGGGCGAGCCGACGGTGGAGCCCGGCGACGAGATCGGGGCGGTCGCCCTGCCGCTCTGGCGCGCCGAGCGCGACGCGATGCGCCGGGCACTGCGCAACCGCGGCGTCCCCGTCGTCCAACACACCCCCGGCGAGGCGCTGGACCTGGCGCTCGCCCCACTGCTGCGCCGCCGGATCGGAGGCCGGAGCCGATGAACTCCCCTACCGTCACTGCTCCCCCGACGGGCTCCAGCACCCGCCGCGCACGCCACACGCTCCGGGCCGAACGGGCCGCCCTGCGGTGCACCGGTGCGCTGCTGGCCCTCGCCGCAGCCGGGGCGGGCGGCGTGCCGGGCGGGGTGGTCGACCGGGCGGGCTCCGCCGGCGTCCCGGTCGCCGCCGCCCTCGCCATGTTCGGCGCGTGGGCCGCCGTCCCGTCCGAGGAGTCGCCGCGCCCCGCGTTCACCTGGCCCGCCCGCCTCGCCGCCCGCCGCACCACCGTGCTCGCGACGGCCGCCGTCCTGCTGGCCGCACCCGGCGACCCGGGCCCCTGGCGGGCCGCCGGCCTGGTCGTCCTGCTGACCGCCCACCTGCTCCTGGTCGACGCCTTCGGCCCGCACCGCCGGACGCCCCGCCCGGCCCACGCGCTCGCCGCCCTCGCCGCGGCGCTCCTCGTCCTGCCCGTGGCCCTCGCCGCCACGCCCGCCGGGGAGTGGTCCCGTCCGATCGCCCTCCTCGGCATCACCGCCGCCGCCTGGGGCATCGGCCGCGCCCTCCGCCCACCCCGGCCGGGCGCGGAGGAGACGGGGGAACCGGGGGTTTGAAGACGGACCCCAGGCCGTCCCGCGCACCACGTCAAGCCACCTGGCGATGATCTGACGGTACGTCATCTCCGTCGATCGGCGGGCGGCCCGGTCCTCGGGGCTCATGCGTGATGACCCCCCGGAGGACGATGCGCACGGGGTGCGGCGGCTGCGAGGGTGGTGCCGGCGGCCCGGGACCGGGCCGGAAGGGGCGGGCATCATGACCATCGTTCAGGCTGGAACACCGCGCAGGCGCGGCCGGTTGGGCACCCGGCTGGCCGCCGTCGCCCTGGCCGGTGCCACCGTCGTCACGCTCGCCCCGACCGTGGCGGTGGCGGCGGCCGGGACGGACGCGTCCGTGACGGAGCGCCGACCCCGGGTCGAGGGGCAGCGGGAGCTGCGGGACCTCGTGGAGCACGGCGGGACGACCGCCGCGCTCGCGGAGATCCGCCTCCCCGGCCGCTCCCCGTGGCGGGGCGCCGCCGGGACCGCCGACCTCGTCACCGGGCAGCCGGCCAGGTCGGACGGCCGGTTCCGGATCGGCAGCGTGACCAAGACCTTCGTGGCGACGGTCGTCCTCCAACTGGTCGGCGAGGGCCGGCTCCGGCTCGACGATCCGGTCGAGCGGCACCTGCCGGGGGTCGTCCCGAACGGCGCCGCGATCACCGTCCGGCAGTTGCTGAACCACACCAGCGGCCTGTTCAACTTCACCGAGGACGAGCGCTTCCTGGTCACGGACGAGGCCAAACTGCGGGACTTCGCCTACGGGGGGTGGCGCTACCGGGACTACCGCCCGCAGCAGTTGGCCGCCGTCTCCGCCGAGCACCCGCCGTACTTCGCGCCCGGGCAGGGCTGGCACTACTCCAACACCAACTACGTGCTCGCCGGGATGATCGTCCGGAAGGTCACCGGGCACAGCTGGCAGCACGAGGTCGAGCGCCGGATCGTCCGGCCCCTGCACCTGGACGGCACGGTCTTCCCGGGCTCGGAGACCGGCCTCGGCGGCCCGCACGCCCACGCGTACCTCGACATGCCGGCCGGGCCCGCCGACATCACCCGGCTCAACCCGTCCGTGGTGGACGCGGCCGGCAACGGCATCTCCACCACCGCCGACCTCAACCGCTTCCACGCCGCGCTGTTCGGCGGCAGGCTGCTGCGGCCGGCCGAGCTGACCGCGCTGACGGACACGGTGCCGACCACGTTCGAGGGCGCGCGGTACGGGCTCGGTGTGCTCCGCATCGACCTGGGCCCGGGCTGCGAGGCGGCCTGGGGCCACGACGGCAGCCTCCCCGGCTGGAGCACCCTGCTGCTCGGCAGCCTGGACGGGCGGCGGCAGTTCGCGCTGTCGCACAACCCGTTCCTGGGCAAGGACACCTCGGCGAGCAGCGAGCCGATCGATTCGCTCATCGCCAAGACGCTCTGCGGCCCGGGGACGGGCCAAGGCGCCGCCGCGGAAGCCACCCCAGTCCCGAGGACGCTCCCCCGCACCGACCCGGAGCCGCGGGTCGGGCCCGTCCCGGCCGTCCGCTGAACCCCGCCCGCCCTGCCGGGCCGCCGTGGCGCGGCCCGGCAGGGCGGGCGGAGGGGCGGTGGTCCGGCCCCGGGGTCAGACCTCGTCCGTGACGGCCAGGGCGTCGGCGATCAGGCGGGTGGCGAAGTCGTGGTCGTCGCCGACGATCCGGTTGATGTGCTCCGCGAGGAGCACGGAGGTGGCTTCCAGCGGGTTCATCTCGGCCCTGGTCCAGTCCCCGTACTGCGCGCGCCACAGGTTGGGGCTCAGCCCGGTGCCCGCGGCGATGAGGAGGCCGGCCATGGTGGGGATGACCTCGGGGCGGAAGGTGTTGGGCATCATCCGCATGGTGGCCACCAGGGTCGGCACGATGTGCTCGACGACCTCCTTGTCGTGCCGCTCGCAGACCACCCGCAGCCAGTCCATGTACATGTAGATGAGCGTGCAGACGCCCTCGAGCAGCGCGTCGGCCTCCGCGGGGCCCAGGGAGGCGGCGAACTGGTCGACCATCCGCTGCTGTTCGGGGTCGGTGCCGGTTCGGCCGTCGTAGATGGCCTTGAGCCGCGAGTCGATCACCATGAGCGCGGTGCTCACATCACCGACGGGCGCGTTGGCGGGGTCGCAGGGCGATGACGATGACACAGATCCTCCTCGGGCGGACGCAGTGAGTAGCGTCGCATGTTCGCAGGGTGGTGTGTCGAGGAAAACCGGAATCCCGGCCCAGCTGATGCCCGGTCAGCGGACGCCGGGCGCGCGGTCGGTGGGGATCAGCGCACGGTCACCCGGAGGTTGGCGAGCAGGGTGGTGCCGTCGGCGGAGGTGGCGAGGACCCGGCCGGAGCGGTGCCGGTAGGTGACGGTGTCGGCGTGTCGGCGCACCTCGATCCGGCCGCCGGACGCGTTCGGGACGAGGACGGTGAGCGCGGGCTCGGAGCACGGGCCGGTGCCCGCGGCGGCGACCAGACCGGTGCCGTCCTCGCTCGTGAGGGTGAGCGCCCAGTGGTCCCCGTCGGTGGCGGGGGCGAGCCGGGCGCGGCCGTCGACGGACAGTTCGGCGTCCGGGAGTTCGGAGGTCCAGCGCAGGACGGTGCGCCCGGGGCCCAGGCCGCCCTCGTCGTCCATCGGCCCGGGGTCCACCGGTTCGGCGGTGAGCAGGCCGCCGGCGGCGAGGGCGACCGGGTCGAGCGCGTCCGCCGGGTCCGTCCGGTACAGCAGCTCCGTCAGGGTGTCGTCCACCCGCAGGCGGGCGCGCAGTTCCCAGCCCGGCAGGTCCCAGCGCCACACCTCGGTGAGCGAGGAGCGCGCGGTCGACGGGGTGCGGACGATCGCCGCGCAGCCGCTAGGGGTCCGCGTGATGCCGCCCAACAGCCGGTGCTCGCCGCCGAGTTCGCGCCACACGGCGGTGGGGCGCGGGGCCAGGGTGTCGAGCACGACGATGCCGCCGTCGGCCTCGGCGAGCAGGTGGCGGCCGTCGTAGGACGGCGCGAACTGCCGGGCCCGCAGGGTGATCCAGGGCCGGACGGTGCGGGTGGCGAGGTCGAGCCGGGCGAGTCCGCGCAGGTCCGGGCCGTGGTCGGTGACCAGCAGGGCGCTTCCCCCGTGGTCGGCGAGGACGAAGCGGTCGGTGGGCGTGTCCCAGTGGGCGCGGGTGCGGCCGTCCGGGCCGAGCAGCCGGGCGCCGGCCTGGCCGCAGGCGACCAGCAGGGAGCCGGAGGCGAGCAGCGCGGCGTCCAGGACCGGCAGCGTGCCGGGCCGGTCGGCCGCCGTGTACCCGGGGGCGGTGCCGCCCGGCCGGGGCAGTGGCCGGGGGCGGGGCAGGTCGGCGGCGGTCAGCGGGTCGGCGCGGTGCAGCAGCTTGTCGAAGAGGGGGTGCTCGGCCGCGCCGGCCGGGCCGCCGTGGGCGCCGAAGCCGCCGTCGCGGACGGCGGCGCGGGCGGCGGTGGTGGCGAGTTCGCGGTCGGTGGCCTGGTCGGCGGCGGGCAGGCCGGCCAGGGTGGCGGCCAGCGCGGAGCGGCCGGTGGTGCCGGGGTCGCCGTCGCCGTCGAGGACGGCGCGGGCGGGCGCCCGGGTGGCGTCCCCGGCGCCCAGCGCCAGCAGGTACGGCAGGGCCCGGCCGCGAGTCGGGCCGCCGAGGGCGACGGCGTCCCGCAGGTCGGCGGCGACCGTGGGGCGCAGTCCCTCGTCCGGCCAGACCGCCTCGACGGCGCCGAGCCGGTCGCCGGCCGCGCGGCAGTGCTCGGCCCAGGCCGCGCGGAGCCCCCGGGCGGCCTGGGGGTCGGTGGCGGTCAGGCGGTCGACGGCGGCGGCGAAGGCGCTCCGGCGGTGGGCGGTGCGGACGGCCCGCTCGTGCTCGCCGGCCCGCCACCAGAGGCGGACCACCAGATCGGCGGCGAGGCTCCGGCCCTCGGCGAGTTCGGCGGCCTGCGCGCTGCGGCCGTGCCGGTCGAGCAGGGCGACCGCCTCGGCGGGCGCGTCCAGCAGGTCGGCGAGGACGAAGGCGGCCTCGTCGAACCGCTCCTGCTGCTCCAGCCGCTCGGCGGCGTGCCGGTAGAGCTCGGTGAGGTGCTGGTGGACGCTGAGGCCGCCGAACGCGCTCGTGGCGGCCGGACCGACGCGGTGCGGGGTGGCGCGGAGCTGCCCGGTGAAGCGCTTGGGCAGGGCGAGGGAGAACCAGGTGCGCGCGGCCGCCCGGCCGTCCTGCCGCTTGCCGGCGAGCGGGACGGCGTCGCGCAGGGCGTCCTCCCAGCGGTGCTGCTCGAAGGCCCGGGTGAGTTCGCTCAGGTAGCGGACGTGCCGCTCGTGGAGCAGGTGGGCGGCGGGGGTGCGCAGGGTGAGGCGGGCGAGCAGGTCACCGAGCCAGGGGCGGCCGGTCCGGCGGGGGGCGGGGGCGCCAGGGCTCGACGGCGCTCCGGTGGAGGTGCCGCCGTCCGCGGTGGCGGTCGCGCTGCCCGTGCCGCTCCTGGCGCTCCTGTCGCGCCTGGCTTCGGCCCAGCGGGAGAGCAGCAGATAGGTGACGGCCGCGGCGACCGAGGTGTAGACCACGACACCCGGGTCGATGGCGCTGCCCTCGAAGAGTCCGAGGCCGTAGAGCACGATGAGGAGCATCGGCAGCAGCACCACCAGGACGACGACGACCGTCGCGCTGCGGTCGTCCAGGGCGGACTGCGAGCCGACGCGCCGCCTGGCGGAGCGCCGGGCGAGCGCGCCGTCGGCGGGCAGGGCCTCGGCGGCGGGCGGCTCGACGGCGGCCAGCCGCCGGGCCCGGGCGGAGGTCGGCCGGATGCCGGCCGCCGCCCTGAGGTCCGGCCGGAGGGTCACGGGCAGGGACTCCTCGACGGGCGCCGCGCCGGACGCCGGGGCGACGCCGAGCGGGCCCGGCCGGTGCAGGGTGAGGCCGGTCAGGAGGAGCCAGTCGGCGGGATCCGGCGACGGCAGCCCGTCGATGGTGTGAGTGACCGTCAGATCGCCCTGTATGAGGATAAGTTGACCGGCCCCAGCGGCCGTATGGAAAGGCGCTCCGACGGCCGCCAGCGCGCCGTGCCCGGTGCGTTCCAAGGGAACCCCCGGGGCCCGGTCGGCCCGGGTGCGGACCGGGTCCGGCAGCTGCAGGAGCCACCGGCCGTCCGGCAGTTCGTTCAACCGCGCGCCCTCGCACCAGAGTTCCAGGACGCGCTCCGCGGCCTCCGGCACGCCGATCAGCGGCACGTCGAGCACGAAGCCCGCCGCCAGGACGGTCCCCGTGGCGCGCCCGGTGGGGGTGTTCACTCGTTGCTCCCGATCACGTGGTGGATCCGGCCGGTGGTGGCGTCGCCGACCACGACCCGGCCGGGCGGGCACTCGCTCGCGATCAGCGGCAGGGTGGGGTGCACGGCCGGCGGGGTGTCGCCGCCGGAGAACCGGCTCAGGGTGCGGACGCTGTCGGCCCGGATCGCGCGCACCATGCGGCTGCCGGGCGCCCAGGTGATCAGCACCGGCTCGCGCCGGTCGTGGACCAGGCCGACCACCTCGGCGTTCTCCCGGAACGACAGTCGCCGCTCCTCGCCGAGCCTGGTCCAGACGGTCCACGTCCGGCCGTTGTCGGACCAGGCGGCCGTGCCGCCCGCGTGCACCAGGTGCCGGGCCCGCGCCGCCTCCGGCTGCGGCGTCCGGTCGAACAGCCGTGGCTCGCGGTACCGTTCGAAGCCGTGCGGGCCCTCCGTGCGGCGGCCCACCGGCCCGTCGTCGGTGACCGCGCCGTCGGGCGCGATCCGCCGCCACCGGCCGGCGATCGGGACGAGCAGGTCCTCCCCGGAGCGCAGCAGCGGCAGCACGGGGCGGCTCGCCAACTGCTCCGCGACCGTCCCGTCGAGGCCGAGGAAGGCCGGGTCGAGGACGAACTCCGCCGTCCCGCCGATCGGTCGCCCGCTGACGTAGCGGAGTACCCGGCCGCGGTGCAGGTGCAGGGCGATCAGCCGTCGGCCGGTCCGGCCTGCGGCGATCACCTGGCCGTTCAGGCGGTGCGACTTGGACCGGGTGACGGCGGCGTTCCTGTACTCGGCGTCGCGCACGTCCGTGGCGAGCAGGGTCCCCCCGTCCAGGCCGCCGCGGACGAGCAGGACGGGGGCGTCGGTGGTGAAGACGGGCATGGCCCGGCCGAGCGGGCCGGCCCCGTCGGCGGGCGGCGGGACGACGACCGGCCCGTTCCGCCGGAACTCCGCGCCGCGCAGCGCCCGGACGGCGATGTCGGCGGCGGGCAGCGCCAGTTCGAGCGCGGTGCGGTCGAGGCGGACGGTGACGTGGGTGGCGCCCGCCGGGCCCCAGCGGGTCGCCTCGGCGGCGAGGACGCGCGGCTGGACGGCGGACGGGCCCGGGGCGGCGGACGGGAGCCGATCAGCGAGCCCGTCGGCCAGTCGGTCGACGAGTCGCTCGGCCAGCCGCTCGGCGAGTCGGGGCGAGGTGAGCAGCCAGGCCCGGTCGGCGGCGTCCAGGTCGGCGACGGCGTCCCGCACGTCCTCGGCGGTCGGCTCGGCGGTGCGGCGGGCCGCGAGCCAGACGGGCAGCAGGTCGGCGGGTTCGCCGGAGATCCAGCGGCCGGGCCGGTCGCCGAGCACGCCCACCAGCAGTTCGCTGCCGTGGGCGGCGGCCCGGCGGTGCAGCACGAGCAGCGCGGCCAGCTGGACCAGTCGGCCGGGCCCGGCCTGGGACGGGCCGGCGTCGACCAGCACGACCGTCCGGCCGCGGGCCTCGGTGGTGCGGAACTCGGGTTCGAGGTAGAGGAGTTCGCGGTCGACGAAGCGGCGCAGGAACTCCTCGGGGTGCTCCTCGGCGAGCAGCCACTCGCTGGGCAGCAGCTGTTCGGGCCGTCCTGACCGGCCGAGCCCGCCCGTGCCGTCCGGCTCCCCCGGCCCGTCGGTCACCGGTTCGCGGGCGCCGACGAGCGCGTCCAGGCGTCGCACCAACGGCCCGAGGGCGACGGCGAGTTCGAGGCTCAGGGCGGACAGCGGCCCGGCCCAGGGGGCGAGGGCGGCCGGCAGCCGGGTACCGCTCACCACCCGGCCCGCGAGGCGAGGGGCGCGAGGGCGTCCGGGTCGGTGGCGGGGGCGGGCGGGGCAGCGACCAGGGCGTGACCCGGGACGAGCGCGCAGAGGTCGCCGGGCCGGGCCCCGAGGGCGGCGCGCCAGAGGGTGGCGGCGGGGCGCGGGCGGGCGGTGGTGGGGAGGAGCAACTCGCCGTCGTGGCCGAGGTAGTGGGCGCCGTCCGACCACGGGAGGTCGCGTTCGTCCCCGAGGACGAGCAGGGTGGTGTCGTCGGCGAGCACGCCGAGCCGGGCGCCGTCGGTGAGCCGCTCCCGGGTGGCGGCGGCGAGGGCCGGGACGGCGTCGCCGACCGCGAGGACGGCGGCGGCGGTCAGCGGGGGCTCGCGGCGCTCCCAGGTCAGCGCCACGGCGACTGGGGCACTGGCGGGCGCTGGGTTCGGGTGGTCGGCGGTCACGAGGGGGCGACCGCCGCGACGAGTTCGGCGCGTATGCCGGCGAGCGCGTCCGGCAGGTCGGCCGGGGCGAACCCGGCGTCGATCTCGCGCAGCGCGGCCTCCAGGCGGAGCCGGGAGTCGCGGCCCTCGGGCAGGTCGCGGTGGTCAGCGAGCAGGGCGGCGCCGGTGCGGGCGAGTCGTTCGGCGCGGGCGGCCGTGCTGCGCGAGAGCTCCTCGGCGGCGTTGGCGAGGCTCTGGTTGGCGGCCTTCTCGATGAGGTCGGCGAGGGTGTCGCGGGCCAGCGCCTGGGTGTCGGCGGTGGGGGCGATCAGCGGCAGGACCCACAGGTCACGGGCGGTGGCGGTGGTCCGGCCGTCCAGCACGGCCGCGGCCGCGACCAGTCGCTGCGAGCGGACGGCCCGTCGGTCGCCGACCGGCACCCCCACGGAGCGCAGCCGGCGCAGCGCGGTGGCGAGCAGCGGGGTGACGGCGTCGAGGTCGCAGCCGCGGGCGGCGGCGGCGAGCCGGTCGAGCGCGCCGAGCAGGCCGTCCGGGCCGAGCGGGTGGTCCGGGTCGCCCTGGCGGAACGGCGCGGGGGCCGCCGGGCGGCGGCCGGCCTCCAGGAGCTCCTCCAGCCGGGCGTCGGCGACCGGGTCGACGAAGACCCGGGCGAGGAAGCGGTCGGCGAAGGCGGCGAGCGCCGGATCCTCCGGCAGGTGGTTGGCGGCGCCGACGCAGACCCGCAGCGGGCTGGCGAGCACGGTGCCGCCGCGCCGGAAGACGCGCTCGTTGAGCAGGCCGAGCAGGGTGTTGAGGACAGCCGTGGAGCCGAGGAAGACCTCGTCGAGGAAGGCGATGTCGGCCTCGGGCAGCATGCCGGCGGTCTCGAACTCGACCCGGCCCTCGCGCAGGCTGCGCAGGTCGACCGGGCCGAACAGCTCGTTGGGTTCGGTGAACCGGCCGAGCAGGTACTCGAAGTAGCGGCCGCCGAGCTGTCCGGCCACCCGCCGCACGGCCTCCGACTTGGCGGTGCCGGGCGGGCCGACGACCAGCAGGTGCTCACCGGCGACCGCGCAGAGCGCCACCACCTCGCCGACCGTTTCACGGTCGACCATGCCGCGGCCGGCGGCGGTCACGGCGGCCGCGATCAGCTCGGAGTCCTGGCGGAGCGCGGCGGCGGGGGCGTCGGACGGAGTACGGATGTCGGTCACGAGCACCGGAGTCTACGGGGCCCGGATCCGCCGTCACCAGCGGGTTTCCGCCGGCACCGGCCGCTGGCCGCTACCCGGCGCGCCCGGGCCGGCGTAGACGCGTGATGTACGGCGGATGTACCGAGCGCTGATCGATCGTCGACACCCGCCTGGTGTCCTGCTCGGGCCCGCGGCCGCCGTCGGACGCGGGCCATCGAGCTGAAGGAGAACACCGTGTCAGACACCTCCGCCCCGGTCACCGGCGTCGGCAGCAGGCTGGCGAGGCTGGCGCTCGCCGCGTGCACGCTCTCGGTGAGCGGTCTCGCCCTGGTCGCCGCACCGGCGAACGCCGCCACGACGGACGTGGTCGAGCAGTCGATCACGATCCAGGACCACCAGAACCACCACGCGCTGGCCACCGCGGACGGGGAGGGTTCCCGGATCGTCGCGCGCTCCTACCGGGACGCCTCCACCCAGTTCTGGATCTCCAACAAGCCTAACGGCCGGGTCGACTTCGTCCGCAACGTCAACGGCACCGAGCGCGTCGTCGAGATGGACCTCAACGACGGCCGGACCACCCAGTTCATCCACTGGTGGGCGGGCGACAACCAGCAGTGGACCCTGGAGAACGCCGCGGAGGGCGGCACCTACCTGCACAACGCCCGGGACAACCGCTGCCTGACCTACCACGGCCAGGACCGCGAGGTCACCGTCGAGACCTGCGACGGCACCATGTCCCAGCGGTTCGACCTGGTGCCCGGTTCCGGCACCACCCCGCCGTCGACGCCCTCGGCCGAGCAGCGCTTCCTCCAACGCCTGAACGAACTGCGCGCCCAGTACGGCAAGGCGCCGGTCCGGCTCAACCCGACCCTCGCCCAGGCCGCCCAGTGCAACGCCGGCCAGATGGACCAGCGTCACGTCTCCGGCCACTTCTGCGACTCGGCCGGCGTCGCCAAGGGCCTCGGGTACAACGCGCGGGCCTGGGGCGAGATCGCCTTCTACGGCCCCACCAGCGTCGACGCCGCCTTCGACGGCTGGGTGAGGTCCCCCCTGCACCTCGGGATCATGGTCGGCGACTACGCCGAGGTCGGCCTCTCCCACGTGGGCGCGGCCTCCTGGAACGCCGACTTCGCCACGCGCTGAGCCGTCCACGGCGGCGGGCGGACGGCGGCGGGCGGTGGACGCGGCGGTGGACCGCTAGAGGTTCGGCCAGCCCTCGCGGTTGGAGCAGGACTCGAAGTCGTAGCGGGTGACGTGCTCCCATTCCTCGCCCGTCGCCGTCTCGTAGGCCTCCTCGTGGGCGTACAGCAGGGACTCGCCGCTGCGGAAGGAGTGCGCGGCGAACAGCGCCGGGTCGGCACGCACCTGCTCGTACGCGGCGCGGCCGGCGGCGACCACGGCGGCTCGGGCGTAGAGGAAGCCGTCGTCGCTCAGCGGCAGCGGCTCCTCCTCGGGGTCGTCCGGGTCCACGGCCCGCTGGGTGCCGTACTCCTCGCGATCGAGACCGTACAGGGCCTCGGCGAAGCGTTCGCCGAAGCCGACGATCTCCTCGACCGGCCCGGCGGCGAGGGCCGCGGTGAGCCGCTCGCAGCCGTCGTCGAAGGTGGCGCACACGGCGACCGCGGGCGCGCCGCCGATCAGGTCGATCAGTTGCCAGAAGCGCTCCCAGGGCAGTTCGGGCGCCGGTGCCTCGTCGATCGTGCTCACGATGGTGCTCTTCCGTTCCGTCCTCGGGTGGATCGGGGACATCGTGGCACAGGCCACCGACATCCCGGCCGCGCCGACGGACCACTACAGCGACGAGCCCTCCGCCGCCGGCTGAACGGTCGGTGGCCGGCCCTCGCCCTCGGCCTGCGCCGGTAGCGGCACCGGTAGCGCCAGCGGCAGCGGTCCGGCGGTGGCGTCGAAGGCGTGCGTCACCTCCGGCGCCGTGCCCGGGCGGAGCAGCGCCCGGGCCGCCTCCTCGTCCCGGCGGTCGGCGGCCGTCAGCCGGCCGCCGTGCTGGGCGAGGTGCTCCGCCCAGGAAGAGACCAGGTACGTCTCGACGAAGCGCTCGGGCTCGCCGCCGTCCTGGTAGAGGCCCCAGCTGAGCGCCCCGGTCCGGCGGCGCGAGGCGGCGACCCGGCGCATCCGCTCGGCGAAGGCGGCCCGGTCCGCCGGCGCCACCCGGTACCCGACGGTGACGAGCACCGGCCCGTCCGCGCGCCCCGGTTCGAACACCAGCGGCGGCACCGGCCAGTGGCCGGACGGCGTCGGATCGACCCCCTCGCCGCCAAGCAGCGGCAGCCGACGGCCGGCCACCGCGCCCGCGAGCAGCAGGGCAGCGGCGGCCAGCAGGGCGACGCCCGGCCCGGGTCCGTCCGCCAGCAGCCCCCACAGCGGGGCCGCCAGCGCCTGACCGCCCTGGAAAACCAGCAGATAGACGGCCAGCCCACGGGCCCGCACCCAGCCGGGCAACCGGGTCTGCACCGCCGCGTTCAGGGTGGACAGCGCGCCGATCCAGGCGACCCCGGCGGGCAGCAGCACGAGGCCGACCAGCCAGGGCGCCCGTACCGTCGCCACGACGGCCAGCACCCCGGCGAGCACCACCGTGCCCGCCGTCAGCGTGCCGTTGGCCCCCAGCCGGCGCCGGAGGACCGGCAGCGCGAACGCCCCGCCCACCGCGCCGACCCCGACCGCCCCGAGCAGCAGCCCGTACCCCCCGGGGCCGAGCCCCAGCGACTGCCGCGCGACCAGCGGCAGCAGCGCCCACAGCGCCCCCGCCCCGGGGACGAACAGCGCGGTGCGCAGCAGCACCCGCCGCACACCGGGCGCGTGCCGCACATACCGGCGGCCCGCCTGCACGGCCGCCGACAGCCCCTCCTCCCGGAGCGCGGCCGGGCCGGTCGGCGCGGGCCGGCGCCAGCGCAGCAGCACCGCGACGACGCAGAGGTAGGAGACGGCGTTGAAGGCGAAGACCCAGCCCGCGCCCGCCGCCGCGACCACCGCGCCGCCGACGGCCGGGCCGACCGCCCGGGCGAGGTTCATGCTGACGGCGCCGAGCGCCGCCGCCTGGGCGAGCTGCGGGCGCTCCACCAGCTCCGGCTGGACGGCCTGCCAGGCCGGTCCCATGACGGCGGTGCCGCAACCGAGCAGGAAGGTCAGGCCGAGCAGCGGCCCGGGGGCCAGGGCGTCCGCGAAGGCCAGCGCCGCGAGGACGGTGGCGACGGCGAACATCGTGAACTGCGCGGCCAGCAGCACCGAGCGGCGGTCGTGACGGTCCGCCAGGACGCCGGCGGGCAGGGCGAGCAGCACGACCGGCAGGCTCGCGGCGGTCTGCACCAGGGCCAGCAGCGCGGCGTCGTGCCCGACCAGCAGCCACTGGGCGCCGACGGTCTGCATCCAGCCGCCGACGTTGGAGACGAGTTGCGCGATCCACAGGGCGCGGAAGACCCGGGACGCGAGCGGCGCCCACGCCGAGTCGTCGGCCGGGCGTCGGGCGGGGGGTGTCACTGTGCTCATACCGGTCCGTTGCGGGTGGGGGTCGGGGGCCACGGGCCCGACGGAACGGCGGCCGGAGGTACGGCGGTCCGGCGTCGGCAGAACGGAGGCTAGGGCGGGCCGGGCACCCGGGTGTGCCGCTGGACGCACCGACACTGCCCCGAGAGCGCACTGGCCTAGGGCCCGTCCGGACCGTCCACGGCGTGCCACAGGACGGGACGGGTCCGGCACGGTAGTAATGAGGACCCGGGGGCCGGACCAGCGACACGGAGGCGCCGCACATGCCGTCGGACCAGTCGATCGAACACCAACTGCGGGACCTACGCGCCGAATTGACGCCACCCGGCGAAGATCAGCCCGCCCTGGTACGGGAGTTCGCGACCGGCCGGGGGCGACTCGGCGCGCTCGCCGTGCTGGCCGCGCAGCAGGAGCGGATCATCGCCTCCGATCGCCGCAGCCTGCTGCTGCTCGCCACCCGATGCGCGGACGAGCCACTGGGGGCCTGGTTCGCCGGGCTCGCGGACGGGGAGAGCGCGGCCCTGCGGACGCTGCCCGCCCTGGCCGCCGCCTGCGGGCCGGCGACGGACCGGGAGCCGTTGGCGGGCTGCCAGGCCTATCCGGCGTACCTGGCCTGGCTGGCGCTGAACGGCCGCCCGCCCGCCGTCGCGGCGGCGCTGGTTGCCAACTTCACGGCCTGGGGCGGCTACTGCGCGGCTCTGGCGGGGGCGCTGCGGCGGTTCCACGGGTTCGACGAGGAGGCCTGCGCCTTCTTCGACTTCTTCGCGCAGCCCGCCACCGCGCTGGAGCAGGCGGCGGCCGAGGCCCTAGGACCGGCGGGGCTCACCGGTCCGGACCTCGCCGCCGCCCGCGAGTACGGTCGGCTGCTCCAGGCCTACGAAGGGCTGTTCTGGAGCACGCTCGCCGAACTCCCCTGAGGTGATCAGGCCTGCCAGTGCGGCTTGCCGCTGACCATCCGGCAGGTGATCACGCGGCCACCGGCCTCGTGGGTGGTCCGGCCGAGGTCGGCGTCGCGGCAGAACTGGCCGGCCTTGTAACAGTTGCCCGCGTTGGACTTGATCTCGCAGTCGCCGGTGGCGGCGGGCTTGGTCTCGGCGGGCGTCGGATCGGTGGTCGCCTTGGGCTGCGGGGTCGCCCTGGTGGGCGTCGGCTGCGCCTTGGCCGGGGCGGTGGGCGCGGCCGGCTCAGGCACGGCGGCCTTGGTCGGCTCGGGCGCGACGGTGGTCGGCGTGACGGTGGTCGGCACGGCGGCCGGGGGCGGCGTCGGGACGGGCGCGGCCGGCGGCGTGGTGGCCACCGGCGCCGGCGCGGCCGGGGTGGTGGCAGCGGGCGGGGTGGTGGCGGGCGCGGAGACCGCGACGGTGGCGGTGTCCGCCGTCGTCGGGTCACAGCCGGTGAGCGCCAGGCCGACGGTGAGGACGAGTCCGGCGACGGCGGCCAGGCCGCGACGACCACCGCGCATCCGTGAAGACATGGACGTGAACACTCCGTTCCATTTGAAAAGAGAGTGGTGAGTCAATCAGAGCTGTCACACAATCCGTCCATCGTTCAAGCACTTGTGAGCAGATCGAGACCTGGTGATCACGGAGCGTCGATCCACCGGGGCCGCGCACTACACTGCGCGTCCGTGATCATGAACAGAAACGTTTCAGCACTCGCCCTCGCCGCCGCGCTCGCCGCCGGCACCCTCGCGGGCACCACGGTCGCGGGCAGCACCGCCGCGGCCGCTGAGCCGCAGGCTCAGCCGACGCTGACCACCGGGGCCGTCTTCAACAACCCGACGGACACCGCCCAGCAGAACGCGATCTTCGCGCACCTCTCGCACCTGATCGACGGCGCGGTGCCGGGGTCCACCATCAAGACCTCCCAGTACGTGCTGGGTTCCGACTGGCTGGCCGACCGGCTGACGGCGGCGCACCTGCGCGGGGTCAACGTCGAGGTGCTGCTCGACAGCGCCAGCCCGAAGCACTGGGCCGGCGGCACCACGTACACCAAGCTGGTCCAGGGACTGGCCCAGAAGACCGCCAAGTCCGGGACGTCGTGGGTGAACGTCTGCCCGGACAACCAGGCCTGCCTGGCCCTCGACCCCAACCCCAAGGACACCTACTACAGCAACAACCACAACAAGTTCTGGCTCTTCTCCGCCACCACCGGCAGTTCGACCGGCACCGTCCCGGTCAACGACGTGGTCGTGCAGACCTCCGCGAACCAGACCCCCTGGGACCGGACCACCGCCTGGAACGACGCCCTGACCGTGGTCGGCAACAAGGAGCTGTACGCCGCCTACGCCACCTACTTCGGCGACCTGGAGGCGGCGCGCGCGGACCGCAGCAAGCAGGTCGCCGACTACCCGACGGCGTACCAGGCGGGCAGCGCCAAGGTGTACTTCTTCCCCCGCTCCGGCACGGACGTCGTCCTCGACATCCTCAACACGGTCGACAACCCGGTGAACGGCCGGCCCGCCTGCTACGGCAACTCCGCCGGCTTCGGCACGACCGACGGCCGCACGGTGATCCGGATCGCCATGCACCAGATCTCCCGCATCGAGATCGCCCGGAAGCTGTGGGAGCTCGACGACGCCGGCTGCTACGTCGACATCGTCTACCGCGATCTCGACACCAACGGCACCGCCGTCCGCGACCAGCTGACCAAGCCGACCAGGTTCGGCGGCATCGCCCTGCACCGGCTGAACGACGACGCGGCGGGCCGCACCGCGACGCACTCCAAGTACCTGCTGGTGGAGGGCGGTTACAAGGGACTGCCGGACCAGAAGATCGTCTGGACCGGCAGCCACCCGTACACGTACATGGGGCTGACGAGCAACGACGAGGCGCTGCTCAAGTACGAGGACGCCGCGGTGCACGACGCCTACCGGGAGAACTTCCAGACCCAGCGCGCCGCCGCCGACCGGCAGACGGCACAGACGGCGCAGACGGCGCCGTAGCGGCCCGGCCCGGTCAGTCCACCAGGGCCGAGCGGCGCTCGAACACCTCGGGCCGGGCGCGGTCGAGGGCGGTGGCGACGGCGCCGAGGAGGACGGCCTCCTCGCCGAGGCTGCTCGGCGCGAGAGCGGGCCGCATCGGGGTGAGGCCGTGCAGGGCCTGGCCGAGGGGTTCGAGCAGGAGGTCCGCGCTGGCGCCGATGCCGCCGCCGAGGACGATCAGGTCCGGGTCCAGCACGGCGGACAGCACGGCGAAGGCGTAGGCGAGCCGGTCGGCCGCGCGGTGCACGGCGGTGGCGGCGAGCGGGTCGCCGGCGCGGGCCGCGTCGAAGACCTGCCTGGCCGTCAGCGGGCCCGTCATGCCGAGGTCGAGCGCCGTCCGGACGACGGCGTCCGCGGCGGCGGCCTGCTCGACGGTCCCGCCCGGGGTGCCGTCGGGGTGCGGCGGGAGCGGGACGAGGCCCACCTCGCCGAGCGCGCCGTGCGCGCCGACCAGCGGTTCGCCGTCCTTGACCACGCCGACGCCGATTCCCGTCCCGACCAGCACATAGGCGAACATCCGGCTGCCGCTCCCCCGGCCGGCCCCCAGGGTGTACTCGCCGAGCGCGGCGAGGTTGGCGTCGTTGCCGACGGTGATCCCGGTCCCCAGACCGGCCGCGATCCGGTCGAACAGCCCGGGTCTGCCCCAGCCGGGCAGGCTGGTCGCGTACCGCACGCCGCGCCGTTCCTCGTCCCAGACCCCGGGGGTGGCGATCACCGCGTGCACGATGCCGGACGCCGCGACCCCGGCCTCGGCGGTGGTCTCCCGGGCCGCGGCCACCACGGCGTCGGCCACCGCGTTCGCCGTCCGCCCCTTGTTCGGGACGTCCCGGCGGGCCACGATGTCCCCGGCGAGGTCCGCGACGGCGACCCGCAGCCGGGCCCGGCCGATGTCGACGCCGAGCACGTGCCCGGCGAGCGGGTCGGGCTCGTACAGGACGGCGGTGCGCCCGCGCTCGGGGACGAACCGCCCGGCCTCGCGGGCCAGCCCGGCCTGTTCGAGGGCGGCCAGCGCGGTGGAGACGGTGGGCTTGGACAGCCCGGTGTCGCGGGCGAGTTGGGCGCGCGAGGACGGGCCGCCGAGGCGCAGCCGTTCGAGCAGCAGCCACTCGTTGTTGCTGCGCAACCGCTGCCGGTTCCACGGCTGCGCCGGCGCGGGGCCCGGCGGAACGGTGGTCGGCAGGTCGCGGCTCATCAGGTCCTCCGGTCTGGGGCGCTGCTTCCGGGCACGCCGCTCGGCGCCCCGGCCTGGGCACCAGCCAGTATGACCCGTCGTCAGGGCGCTCACCGGTGGGTTTCCGTCCGGGGTGGACACGCGCGGACACGCGCGGACGGGACGCGGAGGGGAGGAAGGGAAGCGCGGCGGGAGCGGTAGGGCGTCACACTCCTCTTGCCACTCTCAAGATATAGCGCAAGGGGGGCCTTGCCGCAAGGCCCCCGTCCTGCCGCACAATCGTCAACCTCACCGCTACCGGCCCACCTGGGAGTTTTGCTCAGTGCACCAGCCCCTGTCGGATTCACGGATCGGAACCGCTGCCATGACCACCCTCACCACCAGCGCGTTCGACCTCCCCGACCGTCTCGCCCCCAAGGCCGACCCCGCGCTGATCGGCCGGGACGAGCGGCACTTCGCGGCCGTCGCGGAGAGCCTGGAGCGGGCGATCGCCGAGGCCTCCGACACCCTCGACGCCGCGCGCCGGGCCCCCGGCGGCGCCGGCCGGGCCGCGATGGACCGGGATCTGGAGGTCCACCGCCTGACCGGCCGGCTGCGCGCCCTACGCCGCTTCGGGCTGGACCTGTGCCTGGGGCACATCGTCCCGGCGGAGGACGCGGAGCCGGTGTACATCGGGCGCCTCGGTCTGACCGACAGCGAGGGCCGCCGGCTGCTGCTCGACTGGCGTTCGCCCGCGGCCGAGCCGTTCTTCGCCGCGACCCACGCCAACCCGATGGGCCTGGCCAGCCGCCGCCGCTACCGCTGGACGGGCAGCCGGATCACCGACTACTGGGACGAGGTGTTCGCGGCCGAGGGGCTCGACGGGCACGCCGCGCTGGACGACCAGTCCGCGTTCATCGCCACGCTGGGCAGCAGTCGTTCGGAGCGGATGCGGGACGTGCTCGCGACCATCCAGGCCGACCAGGACACCATCGTCCGGGCCGGCTCGCGCGGCGCGCTGGTCGTCGACGGCGGCCCGGGCACGGGCAAGACCGTGGTCGCCCTGCACCGCTCCGCCTACCTGCTCTACTCCGACCCGCGCCTCGGGCACCGGCGCGGCGGCCTGCTGTTCGTCGGCCCGCACCAGCCGTACCTGGACTACGTCGCCGACGTGCTGCCCAGCCTCGGCGAGGAGGGCGTACGGACCTGCACGGTGCGGGACCTGCTCCCCGAGGGCGCGGGCGCGACGGTCGAGCGCGACCCGGAGGCGGCCCGGCTGAAGGCCTCGGTGGACATGGTGCGGGCGGTGGAGAAGGCCGTGCGGATCTACGAGGAGCCGCCCACCGAGGGCATGACGGTCTCCACCGACTGGGAGGACCTCTGGCTGAGCGCCGACGACTGGGCCGAGGCCTTCGAGGCGCCCGACCCGGGCACCCCGCACAACGAGGCGCGCGAGCAGGTCTGGGCCGAGCTGGCGGAGCTCCTGCTGGCCAAGATGGACGGCGGCGAGGACATCCCGGTCGAGCTGTTCCTGCGCTCGCTGCGGCGGGACGAGGAGCTGGTCGAGGCCCTGCACCGCGCCTGGCCGCTGCTGGAGGCCGCCGACCTGGTCGGCGACCTGTGGACGGTGCCCGCCTACCTGCGACTGTGCGCCCCGTGGCTCGCCCCCGAGGAGGTGCGCCGGTTGCAGCGCGCCGAGGCGCAGGCCTGGACGGTGTCCGACCTGCCGATCCTGGACGCGGCGCGCCAGCGGCTCGGCGACCCGGAGGCCGCCCGCCGCCGGCGTCGGCAGGAGGCCGCCCTCGCCGCCGAACGCGACCGGATGGCCGAGGTCATCACCGACATCCTCGCCGCCGACGACGACGGCGAGGGGGCCGTCGCCATGCTGCGCGGCCAGGACCTCAAGGACACCCTGGTCGACGGGAGCGCCCTGCCCGCCGCCGACCCGGACCGGCTGGCCGGCCCGTTCGCGCACATCGTGGTGGACGAGGCCCAGGAGCTGACCGACGCCGAGTGGCAGATGCTGCTGCTGCGCTGCCCGTCGCGCAGCTTCACCATCGTCGGGGACCGGGCCCAGGCCCGGGACGGCTTCACCGAGTCCTGGCAGGAGCGGCTGGCCCGGATCGGTCTTGACCGCGCCGAGGTGGCCTCGCTGAGCGTCAACTACCGCACGCCGGAGGAGGTCATGGCGGAGGCCGAACCGGCCATCCGGGCCGCCCTGCCGGACGCCAACGTGCCCACCTCGGTGCGCCGCAGCGGGGTGCCCGTCACCCACGGCACCGTCGACGAGCTGGACGGGGTGCTGGCCGCCTGGCTCGACACCCACCCGGAGGGCACGGCCTGCGTCATCGGCGACGCGGCCTTCGCGGCGGAGTTCGCTGCGAGCTGCCGCGAGGAGTTCCGGGCCACGCCCCGGATCCGCGCGCTCACTCCGCGGCTGGCGAAGGGCCTGGAGTTCGACCTGGTCGTCCTGGTCGACCCGGCGGGCTTCGGCGAGGGCGTCGGCGGCGCGGTCGACCGCTATGTCGCGATGACCCGGGCGACCCGGCAGCTCGTGGTCCTCACCGGCGCCTGACCGGCCCTCGGCCCCGGCCCGGGTGGCGGTGGCGGTGACACCCCGTCACCGTCACCGCCGTCCTCACCGCCGCAGGCCGACGAGGTGTTTGCAAAATCGCGACTTTGCAAAGTCACGTCGCTTCGGACCAGGCAGCACTAGGCAAAATCGCGTCGCATCGGCTCGGGCAAAACTTTGCAAAGTCATGACTTTGCAAACAGGCCCTACTTCCCCCCACCCGGACGGAGGACCCGGCGCACCGCGCCGCGCAGCCACTGGTGGGCCCCGTCGGCGGTGTGGCGCGGGTGCCAGGCCATACCGATCGTCAGCGGCGGTAGCGGCAGCGCGATGTCCAGCAGGCGCAGTCCCATCGCACGCGCCGCGTCACTGAGCGGCGACGGGGGCTCGCCCGGCAGCGCGACCGGCACCAGGCAGACCACGTCCCCGGCGGCGGCCAGCGCCATCGCCGCCAGGTGCCCGTGCAGGACGACGCTGACCCGCCGGCTGAGCTCCTGCTCGGCCAGCGCCGCGTCCAGCGGACCGGTGAAGCGCCCCCGTCGGCTGACCGCCACATGCTCGGCCGCGGCCAGCCGGGCTGGCGTCAGGGTCCCTTCGGTCAGCGGGTGCCCGGCCCTGACCCCGGCCGCCATCCGCAGCGTGACCAACTCCTCGACCAGGGTCTCCGGGTCGACGTGGCCGATGGATCCGACCTCCAGGTCGATCCGGCCCTCGCGCAGCGCGGGGCCGGCCTCCCACTCCTCGCCCAGCACCCGCAGCGAGACGCCGGGCGCCCGGCGCCGGGCCAGTTCGAGCAGGCCGGGCGCCAGCGCCGCGCCGACCACGTCCGCCGCCTGGACGGTGAAGGTGCGCCGCAGGGCGGCGGGGTCGATCCCGCCGCTCGGGGTGAGCAGCGCCTCCAGCCGGCGCACCACCGCGGCGGCCTCGTCCCGCAGCTCCTCGGCGCGGGGTGTGGGCACCATCGCCTGCCCTGCCCGCACCAGGAGCGGGTCCTGGAGCACCCGGCGCAGCCGGGCCAGGGTGCGGCTCATCGCGGCGGGCGAGGTGTGCAGTCGCGCGGCGGCCCGGGTGACGCTCTGCTCGGTCAGCAGGGCGTCGAGGGCGACCGCGAGATTGGCGTCGAGGTTCGAATCTGGGCTGGTCACCGGTGTTATTCCGTTTCGGGCAATGATTGGATGCTGAAGTTCCCATTGTGGCAACGCGGGTCGGATCCGCACGATGAGGGGGCCGTACGGATCTGCCCCCGAACCGCGAGGAATTCATGATCGTCATCACTGCCCCCACCGGGAACATCGGTCGGCGGCTGCTGTCGCTGCTGGTCGAGGCCGCGCCGGCGCGCGGCGAGGAGTTGCGGGTGGTGGTCCGCGACCCCGCCAGGCTCCCCGACGCCGTGCGCGGCCGGGTCGAGGTGGTCACCGGCTCGCACGGCGACGCCGCGACCGTCGAGCGCGCCTTCGCCGGGGCCGACGCCGTGTTCTGGCTGGTGCCGCCGGACGCCTCGGCCACGCCCGACGAGGGGTGGAGCGGCTTCACCCGCCCGGCCGCCCGGGCCTTCGCCGCGCACGGCGTCGGCCATGTCGTCGGCGTCTCGGCGCTCGGCCGCGGCACCCCGCAGGCCGCCCGGGCCGGACTGGTCACCGCCTCCCTGGCCATGGACGACCTGATCGCCGGCTCCGGCGTGGCCTACCGCGCCCTGGCCTGTCCGTCCTTCTACGAGAACCTGCTGGAGGAGGCCGCCTCGATCCGCGCGGACGGCGTCTTCACCGACACCGTCGCCGCCGACCGTCCGGCCCCGCTGGTGGCCGTCGCCGACATCGCCGCGGCGGCGGCCGAGCTGCTGCTGGACCGCTCCTGGAGCGGCGTCGGCGAGGTCCCGGTGCTCGGCCCGCAGGACCTCTCGCCCCAGGACCTGGCCCGGATCATGACGGAGGAGCTGGGCCGTCCGGTCCGCTACCGGCGCCGGCCGCTCGACGAGTTGCGCTCCGCCCTGCTCGGGTACGGCCTCAACGAGGCGTTCGTCGAGGGCGTCGTCGACATGAAGCGCGCCAAGGACCAGGGGCTGGACGCGGGCGTCGACCGCTCGCCGCAGGCCGGTCCGGCCACCGGCTTCGCGCAGTGGTGCGCGCAGACCCTCAAGCCCGCCGCCCTCGCCGCGCCGGAGGCCGTCGATGCCCACTGAGCCCATCGCGGTCGCCGGGACTGAGCCCATCGCGGTCGCCGGGGCCGCCGCCCCGCGCCGGGCTCAGACCACCCAGCCGGCCGTCATCCCCTGCACGGCGGAGCCGTCCAGGTCGGCGAGCTTGGCGCCGACGAAGGCGCGGGCCCGGTCGGAGGTCTGGAGGCGGAACGGCGGCTTCTCTGCGGTGAGCGCGGTGACGATGCTCCCGGCCGCCTCCGCCGGGGTCTGCGCCTGGTCGAAGGCGGTCCGGGTGCGGGCCACATAGGCGTCCAGCGCGGGCGCGTACGGACCGGCGGCGGCCAGCAGGGCCGGCAGGTCGATGCCCTGACTGGCGACGAACTCGCTGGCCACGGCGCCCGGTTCGACGACCGTGACGGCGACGCCGACGGTGGCGGCGACCGGGGCGAGCGACTCCATGAAGCCCTCGACGGCGAACTTGGCGGCGCAGTAGGCCTCGTTGAAGGGCTGGCCGACCACCCCGCCGACGCTGGTCACGGTGATCACCCGGCCACCGCTCGCCCGCAGGTGCGGCAGGGCGGCGCGGGTCACGTCGACCACGCCGAAGAAGTTGACCTCCATCACCTCGCGGACGGGGGCGAGCCCGTCCTGCTCGACGGTGCCGACCCGCCCGGCGCCCGCGTTGTTGACCACGGCGTCCAGCCGGCCGTGCCGGGCGACGACGTCCGCGAGGCAGGCCGCGACGGAGCCGGCGTCGGTGACGTCGAGCCGGGCGACCTCGATCCGGTCCGCGACGCCGGCCGCCTCGGCCGCCTCGGCCGCCTCGGTCAGCGCACCGGAGCGGCCGGTGTCGCGCATGGTGGCGACGACGCGGAAACCGGCACCGGCGGCGGCGACCGCGGCGGCCAGGCCGATGCCGCTGGAGGTGCCGGTGATGAGGACGATCCGGTCGCTGGTGGTCATCGGGACTCCTTGCCTTGCCCCTGGGCGGCCGGGCCGTCGAGGCCCCGCCCCGGACGGGGGTTTGTGTGCGTGCACACACACCCTAGCAGGATGCGTGCACGTACACGCAAAAGGTAGGCTGACCGCCATGTCGCAGCGCACCGACCTCACCCTGGGAGACCTCACCGCCCGCGACCACGCCTTCTACGGCCTGGTCTGGGCCGGCACCACCCTGAGCGCCCGGGTCGACCAGGCCCTCGCCCGAGCCCACGACCTGCCGCTCTCCTGGTTCGAGGTGATGCTCTGGCTGCACGGCCAGGCCGAACCGGTGGCCGCCTCCGACCTGGGCGCCAAGACGCTGCTCAGCCGCAGCCAGGTCTCCCGGGTCGCCGACGCCCTCCAGGCCCGCGGCCTGGTCGAACGCGCCCCCTCCCCCACCGACGCCCGCTCGGTGCGGATCGCGCTCACGCCGGAGGGGCGGCGGCTCTTCGCCGCCGCCGACGCCACCCGCCGGGCCGCGCTCGCCGAGGTCTTCGACGACCGCCTCGACGACGCCGACATCGCCGCACTGGAGACCGTCTGGGCCAAGCTCAAGCGGCCCGCCGACGGCTGACGGCCGTTCGCCGCGGCGCGCCGGGAGCGCCTGTCCCGACCGGCCCGCCGCTCGGCACCGGGCTCAGAGCTTGGCCAGCGCCTGGTCGAGGTCCGCCCAGAGGTCCTCGGGGTGCTCGATCCCGACGGCGACCCGGACGGTGCCCGGGCCGATCCCGGCGGCGGCCAACTCCTCGTCGGAGAGCTGGCGGTGCGAGGTGCTGGCCGGGTGCAGGACGAGGGTGTGCACCCCGCCGAGCGAGGGCGCGAGCGAGGCGAGCCGGACCGCGCCGACGAAGGTCCGGGCCGCCTCGCGGCCGCCGGCCAGGTCGAAGGAGAGCACGCCGCCCTGACCGTCCGGCAGCAGCCGGCGGGCCAGCTCGTGGTCGGGGTGGCCGGGCAGTCCGGGGTGGCGTACGGCGGTGACCGCCGGGTGGGCGGCGAGCCGGCCGGCCAGGTCGAGCGCGGACTCGCAGTGCCGGCGCATCCGCAGGCCCAGGGTCTGCATCCCGCGCAGGGTCAGCCAGGCGGCGAACGGGTCGAGGGCCGCGCCGAGTTCGACGCCGTGTTCCCAGACCCGGTGGTGCAGCCCGGCGTCGGCGAAGACGGCGATCCCGGCCAGCACGTCGGAGTGCCCGCCCAGGTACTTGGTGGCCGAGTGGACGACGACGTCCGCGCCGTGCTCGATCGGGCGGCAGAGCAGCGGGGTGGTGAAGGTGTTGTCGACCACGCTCAGCACCCCGGCCTCCCGGGCGACGCCGATCAGGGCGGGCAGGTCGGTGACCCGCGTGGTCGGGTTGGAGACCGTCTCCAGGTACAGCAGCCGGGTGGTGGGCCGCAGGGCGGCCCGGACCTCCTCCGGCTCGTCGCCGCGAACGCGGGTGACCGTCACGCCCCAGCGCGCGGCCAGGTCGGCGAGGGTCGCGAACGTGCCGCCGTACAGGCTCTCCTGGGCGATCACGTGGTCCCCGGAGCGGAGCAGGGCGAGCAGCACGGTGTTGATCGCACCCATCCCGGAGGAGGCGGCGAGCGCGCCGCTGCCGCCCTCAAGGTCGGCCACCGCGCGCTCCAGCGAACGGACCGTCGGGTTGCCGAGCCGGTTGTAGAGGAAGGCCCGGTCGGGCCCGCCGAACGCCTCGGCGAGCGCGTCGCTGTCGGGGAACGCGAAGACGTGGCCCTGATGGATCGGCACACCCAGCGACCGGCTGCCGGCCACCTCCTCGACGGGCGGGTGGACGATCCGGCTCTCGGGGCGCAGCCCGTGGTGGAAGTCGTTCATGCCCTCATCCTGGCCGGGCCCGACGGTCCGGACCAGGGCCAATCGCACGCAGGTGGCCCCGGATCCGCACCCGTCGCCGCCGTCGGAGCCGGACCCGCCGCCGCACCAACCCCCCGGCTCGCGGTGTCCGCCCGTTCCTCCTCACCCCCGTGATGGAGGAGGAACGGGCGGACGGTCCCGGGGCTCCGGGGACCGGGCCCGTGCCCGGTCCCCGGGGTCAGAGGTGACGGCCGAGGAAGTCCCGGATCAGCGCGGCGATTTCCGGTCCGTGCGTCTCCAGGGCGAAGTGTCCGGCGTCGAGCAGGTGGATCTCGGCGTCGGGGAGGTCGCGGGCGAAGGCCTCGGCGCCGGCCGGGCCGAAGATCTCGTCGTTGCGCCCCCAGGCGACCAGGGTCGGCGGGCGGTGCGTCCGGAAGTACTCCTGGAAGGCCGGGTAGCCGTCGAGGTTGAACTGGTAGTCCCAGAAGAGCTGGAGCTGGATCTCCTGGTTGCCGGGGCGGTCGAGCCCGGCCTGGTCGAGGGCCCAGGTGTCCGGGGAGATCCGGTCCAGCCGGTCCGCGGGCACGCCGTGGGTGTACTGCCAGTGGGTGGCCGAGGCGGTGAGCAGTTCGCGGACGGCGGGCTCGTGGGTGGCGCGGTCCCCGGCGTGGGCGAACAGCACGTCCCAGAACGGGGTGAAGCCCTCCAGGTAGGCGTTACCGCTCTGACTGATCAGCGCGGTGACCCGCTCCGGGTGCCGGGAGGCGATCCGCAGGCCGATCGGGGCGCCGTAGTCCTGGACGTAGAGGGCGAACCGGTCGATGCCGAGGGCGTGGAGCAGGGCGAGGGTGTACTCGGTGAGTCTCTCGAAGCTGTAGTCGAACGCGTCGACGGGTGGGGTGGCGGACTGACCGAAGCCCAGATGGTCGGGGGCGACGAGGTGGTAGGAGTCGGCGAGGTCGCGCATCAGGTTGCGGAACATCGCCGAGCTGCTGGGGAAGCCGTGCAGCAGGACCAGGGTCGGCCGGGTCGGGTCCCCGGCTTCGCGGTAGAAGACCGGCAGGCCGTTGATCTCCACGGTGCGGTGGCGCACCTCGGTGTGCGCGCCTGCGGTACTGCGGGTCACGTCGGTGCTGCGGGCTGCGTCGGTGCTGTGGGTCGCGTCGGCGGTGCGGGCGGAGGTCGTGGACACGGGTGTGCTCCTCTGCTGGGTCCGGTGCTGACGATCGGTCGGGCGGGGGCGGGAGGGGGTGGTGCTCGGACGCTCGGAGCCGCTCACAGCTGCTCGGGGACGCCGGGGACGAGACGGCGCAGGCGGCCGGCCAGGTCGGGGGCGGCGAAGGCCTCGGCGATGCGGGCCGGGTCCTCGCCGAGGTGCTCCCAGGACTCGTAGTGGACCGGGACCACGGTGCGGGCGCCGAGGGTGCGGGCGAGTTCGGCCCCCTCGCGGGCGCTCATCGAGAAGGCCCGGTCGCCGGTGGACGGGAAGTGCGCGTCGCCCAGGTGCAGGAAGGCCGTGTCGACGGTGAAGCGTTCGGCGATGGCCGCCAGCGCGTCGTGGCGGACGGTGTCGCCGGAGAGGTAGAGCGTGCCGCCCTCGTACTCGACGACGAAGCCGGTGACGGGGCCGGTGACCTCCTCGGTGCCGGCCGGTCCGTGCCGGGCGGGTGTGGCGGTCACGGTGACGGCGGTGGTGCCGGCGGTGATCCGGCGGCTCTCCCAGGTCGCCAGGCCCTCGGCCGCTCCTCCGAGCCGCTCGGCCGCCTCGGGGGTGGTGAGCACGGTGGTGGCGCGGGCGAGGACGGTCCGGCCGGTCGGGTCGAGGTTGTCGGCGTGCTGGTCGTGGGAGAGCAGGACGAGGTCGATCGGCGGCAGTCGGTCGGCGGTGAGCGCCGGGCCGGCGGTGCGGCGCAGCGGACGGGCCGCCGGGTAGTCGGCCGGGCCGGGGTCGAGGGCCGGGTCGGTGAGGACGGTCAGGTCGCCGATCCGCAGCAGGACGGTGGCGGTGCCCAGGTGGGTGGCGGTGACCGGGACGGTGGTGCTGGTGGTGCCAGTGGTACCGGTCGTGGTGACGGTGGTGGCTGACATGACGGTTTCCCCCCGTTCGTTCGTGGTGTCGCTGCCGGACGGTCAGCCGCGGGCCGCGCGCTCCGCCTTGGCGTCGATCTTCTCCTGGAGGGCGGTGAGCAGCCCCTGGAGCAGGCCGATGGTCATCTCGTCGGTGAGGTTGCCCTCCTCGTCGAAGCGCTCGTGTGCCCGGAAGACGATGACCTCGGGCTTCACCACGACGTCGGTCTCCGTCCAGACGAAGACCTGGCGGAGCGCCAGCTGGGCGCGGACGGTGCCGAAGTTGGTCGGCGCGGCGCCGAGGATGGCGGTCGGCTTGCGGTGCAGCGGCAGGCCCTCGGTGCGGGTCCAGTCGGTGCTGATCCAGTCGATGGCGTTCTTGAGCACGCCGGGGATCGAGTAGTTGAACTCGGGGGTCGCGATCAGCAGGCCGTCGGCCTCCGCGACCCGGCGGCGCAGGTCCTGGACGATGGCCGGCCGCAGCTCGGGGGTGTCGAGGTCCAGGTCGTACGGGGGGATGTCGCGCAGGCCCTCGTAGATCTCGATCTCCTGGCCGCCCGGGTTGAACTTCTGCGCGGCATACAGGAGTCGGGTGTTGTGCGAGTCGGCGCGCAGCGAGCCGGAGATGGCGAGGATCTTGGACGCGGTCATGACGGGCTCCTTGGTGGTGATGGTGGGGCTGCCGGTGTGGCTGTCGGTGTCGACACCGAAAAAACTAGACGGATCAGTTCACCATGTCAACTGAACTGTTCAGTCTTGACATTGAACTGAATGGTGTAGTTCAGTCGATCCATGACCACGACACCCGCACAGACCGCTTCGGCGGCCGGGCGCTCCGTCGCCCGCGTCGTCTCCCCGTTCCACACCTTCGAGGGCGCCGGCTTCCCCGTCCGCCGCCCCTTCCCCACCGGCGACCTCCCCCTCCTCGACCCGTTCCTGATGGTCGACCAGGTCGGTCCGGTGGAGCTCGGCCCGGGCGAGGCCAAGGGCGCGCCCCCGCACCCGCACCGCGGCTTCGAGACGATCCAGTACGTCATCGACGGCGACATCGCGAACGCCGACTCGCGCGGCCACCGGGCCGTGGTCCGCGCCGGCGGCGTCCAGTGGCTGACCGCCGGCTCGGGCATCGTCCACGAGGCCCTGCCGACGCCGGAGTTCCTCGCCGCCGGCGGCCGCCAGCACATGCTGCAGATCTGGGTGAACCTGCCCGCGCGGTACAAGGGCGTGCCGCCGCGCAGTCAGAACGCCGAGGCCGCCGACCTCCCGGTGGTCCGGACCGCCGAGGGCGCCGAGCTGACCGTCGTCGCCGGCACGACCCACGGCGTGACCGCGCCCTTCGAGACGCACACCCCGGTCCTGGTGGTGCACGCCCGGCTCGCGGCCGGCGGGTCGGCGGAGTTCACCGCGCCGACCCACCACACCGCCGCGTTCTACACGCTGACCGGGCGGGCCGAGACCGCCGGCGTCCCGCTGCCCGACGGCCACCTCGCCGTCCTCGACCACGACGGCGGGACCTTCACCGTCCGGGCCGTGGACGGACCGGCCGAGGTCCTCGTCCTGGCCGGCGAGCCGATCGGCGAACCGGTCGCCCGCAGCGGGCCGTTCGTGATGAACACGGTGGCCGAGATCCGGCAGGCCGAGCAGGACTTCTCCCGCGGTCTGATGGGTCGGATGCCGGTATGAGCGCCTTCCCGGCCCGCCTCGCCCGTCCCACCGCGCCGAACCGCACCACCGCGCCGGTCCGGTCCGGCCCGCCACACCGCACCGCTGCCCCCCGCACCGCCGTCCGCCGCACCGGTGCCGTCGCGCCGGGGCGGCGGGCCCCGGGGGCGGCGGGCGCGGCCGTGCTGCTCGCCGCCGCCGCGAGCGGGATCTCCGGACCGAGCCTGGCCCTGCCCGCCGCCGCGCCCGCCCTGCACGTCCCGACCGGCTCGGCCGCCTGGCTGATGACCGCGTACGGCCTGGGCCTGCTGCTCCGCACCCCGCTGCTGGCCGCCGCCGCCGGACGGCACGGCCCCGGCGCCCTGATCCGGTCCGGCGCGGCCCTGGTCGCGCTCGGCGCCGCGATCGTCCAGGCCGCGCCCGCCGCCCTGCTGCCGCTGGCCGCCGAGCGGACGATGGAGGCCGCCGGCGCGGCCGGGCTGACCGTCGCGGCCTTCCGGACCGCCGGACGCGACCGCACCGGCCGCTCCACCGGGCTGGTCGCGATCGGCAACGCGGCCGGCGGCACGCTCGGCCTGTTCGTCGGCGCGGGCGCCGCGCAACTGCTCGGCTGGCGGGCCGCCCTGGTCATGCCGCTGCTCGCGCTGGCGGTGCTCCCCGCCGCCCTGCGCTCGGCCGGACGGCGGGACACCCTTAAGGTCGCCAGCGGACGGTTCCGCGACGCGCTGCCCCTGGGGCTGCTGCGCCGGGTCGCCTTCCGCCGGCCGGCGCTGCTCATGCTCGCGGTCGCCACCGTCAACTTCGCCCTGGTGTACGGCGCCCCGCGCCGCGTGGCCGCCCTCACCGGCTGGGGCCCGCTGCCGACCGGCGCCGCCGTCGCGGCCGTCGCGCTCGGCGGGGCGCTGCTCTCCTGGCAACTGGTGCGGTTCGCCCCGGCACTGGGGAGCGGGCGGGTCCGGGTGCTCCTGACGGCGGGTTCGCTGGCGGCGGCCGGCGCCGCGGCCTTCGCCCCCTGGCCGGCGCTCGTCCTGCTCGGCTCGGGTCTCAGTTCCCTGGTCACGGCCGGCGGGCAGGGGGTACTCACGGGCTCCGCGGTCGGCGGTCTCGACCCGGAGCGCCAGGGCGGCGCGATCGGCCTGTTCAACCTGGCCTTCCCGGCCGGGGTCGCCGCCGGTCCGGTGCTCGCGGCCTTTGCCGACCAAACGGTTCAGTTCCTATACTGAACGGTCCAATCACCCGGACCGGTCACTACCACCCCAATCGGTCGGTACCATCCCGTCGCAGTACCCCCCACCCTCTCCGGGAAGTCCCTTCCCACCCCCGACGAAGGACGAAGGACGGACGCATGGGAGCCGAGCGCCAGGACGCCACCGACGAGTACGGCATGCCGATCATCCCCGCGCCGGGCGACGCCGCGACGCGCAAGCGTCAGGCCATCATCGACGCCGCCCTCGCGGAGTTCCTCGCCGAGGGGTACTCGGCCGCCTCCATGGACGTCATCACCAGCCGGTCCGGCGTCTCCAAGGCCACCATCTACAAGCACTTCGGCAGCAAGGAGCGCCTGTTCCTGGCCGTCGTCGGCGGTGTACTGCCCAAGACCTACGCCGATCTGACGCCGCCCGCCCGCGCCCTCGCCGACGCCCCCGACCTGCGCACGGCGCTCGTCCGCCACGCGACCGAGCTGGCCCGGATCCTGCTGCGCCCCGAGATCATGCTGCTGCGCCGCCTGGTGATCGGCGAGATCGACCGCTTCCCGCAGCTCGGCCAGCTCTGGTACCGGGTCACCTACGACATGAACAACGGCCCGCTGGTCGAGCTGCTCACCGGCCTCACCGCCAAGGGCGAGCTGTCCGTGTCCGACCCGAAGCTCGCCGTCCAGCAGCTGGTGGCCACCACCGTCGGCATCCCGCAGCTGGTGCACACCTTCGCGCCCACCACGCCCGTGGACGACGCCGAACTCACCCGGGTCATCGAGGCGGGCGTCGACCTCTTCCTCGCCCGCTACGGCACGACGCCGGACTGGCACGGCCCCGCCTGACACGGAACCGCCGCCGACCCCGGCCCCGGGACAACCGGGGCGGAGACGGCGGCGGGTGCTTACGGCGGGCGCTTACGGCTGCTTCGCCCGGCGGCGCTGCCAGAGCGCGAACGGGACGGCCGCGGCCAACGCGGCGGCCTCCGGCGCCGACGGCTCGGTCGGCCGGTCCCCGGCGCGCCCACCGAGGCCGTCCGCCGCCCCGGCCGCGAGCCCCTTCCGGTCGAAGGTGTCCGGCACCGACAGGGTGTCCCAGCGCGACAGCGGCCAGGCGATCACGAAGGCCCGGCCGATCACGTTCTTCACCGGGACGAACCCGCCGCCCGGCTCGTTGACGTGGAAACGCGAGTCGCGCGAGTCGTTGCGGTGGTCCCCCATCACCCACAGGTGGTCCTTGGGCACCGTCACCACGCCCACCGGTGCGTCCCCGCAGGGCGTCGCGCCCGGGAAGAGGTAGGGCTCGTCCAGCGCCACGCCGTTGACCTTGACCGGGCTGCCCTCCCGGCATTCGACGGTGTCGCCGCCGACCCCGATCACCCGCTTGATCAGGTCCTTCTCGTTGTCGGAGGGCAGCAGGCCGACCGTGCTGAGCGCCGTCCGGATGCCCTCGACGAAGCCGTTGCCCTTGACCCGCGGCACCGTGTCCAGCCAGCCGCCCGGATCCTTGAAGACCACCACCTCACCGCGCTCCGGCTCCGCGCCGAACCACGGGGTGAGCTTGTCCACCAGGACGCGGTCGTCCTTCTCCAGCGTGTGCTGCATCGAGCCCGAGGGGATGGAGAACGCCTGGACGAAGAAGGTCTTGATGCCCAGCGAGAGCACCAGGGCGATACCGACCAGGATCGGCAGCTCCTGCCAGAACGGCCGCTTCTTCTTCTCGGCCTTCCTCCCCGCCTTCTTCCCCGCCTTCTTCCCCGCCGCCCCGGCCCCGTCGCCCTCGGCGCTGCCCGCGCCTGCTTCCTGGCCCTCGTCCCCAACCTCCGCGGTCTCCTGACCACCCGTCGGCCCGGAGCCCGCACCGCCCGCCCCGCCCTGACCACTGCCCGCCGAACCGGCGGTCTCCTCCATGCCCATTCCTGGCCCCCTCCGGACGGCCCGACGGGCCCCGGTGCGGGGCCCCCCGTTGTCAGCTAACGATCGATGGTTCCCGCAGCCGGTCGGGGCTCGTCCCGCCCGCCACCGACCCGTCCGAACGTACACCCCCGGACCCGCCGCTACGACACCCCGCCACCGAGCATGATCCGCGCGACCAGCTCCCGCCGACTGGCCACACCCGCCTTGGCGAACACCGACTTCAGGTGGTCCTGCACCGTGTACGGCTTCATCGCCAGCAGCCGCGACACGTCCCGGGTGTCGCACCCGCGCACCAGCAGCAGCGCCACCTCCTGCTCCCGCGCCGTCAGCCCGTACGCCGAGAGGTACAGCGGCATCGCGTCGGCGGGCGTCGCCGGGGCCGCCACCACCGTCACCTGGTCCTCGGCGCCGCCCTTCAGGGCCGAGCCGTGCAGCACGTACCAACGGCCCTCGCCGTCCCGCACCCGGATCTTCGACTGCGGCACGGGCAGACCGCGGACCACCCGGCGGGCCTGTTCTGCGGCCATCACGAAGGCCGTCGGCACCCGCAGGGAGGTCCGGCTCGGGTCCGCCAGCCGACCGAGCAACTCCTCCGCCGGACCGGAGATCGCGATCGGCCGGTTCCCCCGGCCCAGCACCACCACCGCCGGACCCTCGACCGCCGACCGGTCCGGCTCCCCACCGACCGGCGGCACATGACAGGCCCGCAGCGCGTTGCCGAGATGGCGGGCCGCGAGGTCCGCGAACTCGCGCTGCCGGGCCAGGTACGGCCCCCGGTCGGCCACCCGCATGAAGGCCGCGCAGCCCCACATCCCGCCGTGCGCGTCGAACACCGCCCGCAGTTCGTCGCCGAACCCGGCCGGACCGATCTGCTCCCGGAACCGCACGCTCTCCGCCGGCCGCCCCCGGGTCGCCCGGCTGAGCGTCTCCGCCCGGACCCCGCTGCGCCGGATCGCGGGAAAGGTCGCCACGTCCTCGGCCCACACCTCCAGCCGCACGGCGTTCTCGAACCCCTCCAGACTGAGGTCGTCACTCAGCACCGAGGTCACCAACCCCGTCGCCGGGTCCGCCGAGTGCCAGCAGACCGCGTCGAACTCCAGCACCCCCCGCATCAGTTCATCCGCCCTGCGAAACACCTGCTCGGCCGTCAGCCCCGCCCCGACAAGCTCCCGCAGCCCCTCGACCGCCTGCTGCGCCGCCACCCCACGTCCCCCACGTGATCCCATGCGCCGGAAACTAACACGCACACCGACCACCCGCCCATGCCCCCACCGACGGATCCGCCCCCGCCACCACGGGGACGGCGCCCTCCCCCCTGAAGGGGAGGCGCTTCGCCTCGGCGGCGGAGTCGGCCGGGCTGCCCGCTACAGCCAGTTGCGGCGCTTGAAGATGAGGTAGAGGCTCGTGCAGACGAGGGCCATCAGGGCGATCGCGAAGGGGTAGCCGAAGGCCCACTTGAGTTCGGGCATGGTGGTGAAGTTCATGCCGTAGACGGTTCCGATGAGGGTCGGGGCGAAGAGGATGGCGGCCCAGGAGGAGATCTTCTTGATCTCGTCGTTCTGGACGTGGCCGGCCTCGGCGAGTTGCTTCATCTCCTCGTTCTGGCGCTGGGAGACCAGGGTGGCGTTGACGGTGAGGATGTTCTGCAGCATCTGGCGGAAGCCGTCGACCCGTTCGGCCGCGTAGGTGGCGTGGTCGGCGACGTCGCGGAGGTAGCGGCGCAGTTCCTCGTCGGTGCCGTACTTCTCGAAGCCGGCCTCCAGGCTCCGCATGATCTCCAGCAGCGGGCGGGTGGCGCGCTGGAACTCGATGACCTCGCGGGAGAGTTCGTAGATGCGCCGGGAGACCTGCGGGTCGCCGCCGAACACCTCGGTCTCGATCTCGTCGATGTCGTGCTGGAGGCCGGCGATGACCGGGGCGTAGCCGTCGACCACGGCGTCAAGGACGGCGTAGAGCACGGCTTCGGGGCCGAGGGCGAGCAGTTCGGGGTCGGCCTCCAGGCGGCGGCGGACGGCTGAGAGGTCGGGGGCCTGGGAGTGGCGGACGGTGAGGACGAAGTCGGGGCCGACGAAGAGGTGGATCTCGCCGAAGTCGACCTCCTCCACGTCGTCCAGGTAGCGGGCGGCGCGCAGCACCACGAAGAGGGTGTCGCCGTAGCGCTCCAGCTTGGGGCGCTGGTGGGCCACGATGGCGTCCTCGACGGCCAGTTCGTGCAGGTTGAAGCGCTCGGCGGCCTCCAGCAGCTGGGCCTCGGCGGGGCGGTAGAGCCCGATCCAGGCCATCGTGCCGGGCTTGCCGGGGAGTTCGCGGTAGACGTCGGCGAGGTTGGTGGCGGACGGCAACCGGTGCCCGTCGCGGTAGACGCCGGCGTCGACGACGGAGCGCTCCAGGCTCACGTGCTCGGCCGGCTGGTCCGGGCGCGGGTCCATCGACTGCTCGGGGGCGGGCTGGTTGACGCTGTCGCAGGTCGCCGGGGTGGCGGGGCGGATGAACGGACGCTTGCTCGCGCGCACTGCGCGCACACGCCAGTCGGACATGACGGGGTACCTCCGCGGTTCGGGGGCCGCCGCACCCGGGGACGGGGCAGGTCGCGGGTGCGGGGCGGGGCGGGAGGCGCCCGGCCGTCCTCCACCGCGCACGGCGCCCGGGCCGCGCGCTGCCGCGCCGGGGTCAGCGGCGGGCGGTGCGGCGGCGGGGGTCGGGAGCGGTACGGGAGGAGGGGTGCCGGGTGCCAGGAGATGTGGGGGACGTCCTGGGGAGGGGCCGACTTCGACCCGGACTACTACTGCACTCCATTGCTCTCACCTCCTCGCCGTCGGGGCGCCCGCGCGGGGTCGCCGTGACCGGGCCACCAGGAGGCTCCACACCGCCGAGCGGGCGCGCAGGGGCGCCACGACGTCGGGTGGGCACCCCTTGAATCTCGTCAGAGCTTTGGCACGCCACGGCGTAGCACCCGGGATGGTCCCGAGGGGTGCAGCCACTTGGGGTCACCCCTTAGGCCGGGGAGACCTGTCCTGACCCTGGGCGTCTCTCGACGTCGTGGGGTCAGTGGCCTGTGTCCGTGGCGACGCCTCACCGAACGAGGTGCCTTCACAACCTCCTTGAGTGTAGTACCCGCCGGAAGGCCGCTTCGACCGGGGGTGGGGCCGCGGCTTGCCCCGGAGTACGCCCCGGGTGCCGCACACGCCCCGCGCGGGGCTCGCGGGGGCGTTCCGCGACCGGGTGCGCTCCGGCGCGCGCCGGTATGGCGTTTCGTCAACTCGGCTGCACACGCCGTTGGTTCGATTACCGGCCGACGGACGCGGGCGCCGTGCGGGTCGCCCTTTCGGGTGGTCTGCGGTGGCTGAGCGCGGCCGGGTGGATAGCCGAGTACCCGGCCGCGCTGGCGTTCTTCTCCTGCACCCGGCCGGTGCTGGACTCCGTGGTGCTGGAGCGGGTCAGGACCGAGCCGTCGATCGAGTTCCTGGAGGGCACCGAGGCGGTGGGACTGACCGGTTCGGCGGCCGCGGTGACCGGGGTCCGGGTGCGGGAGCGCGGGCACGACGCCGACCGGAGCGCCGTCCGGGAGCTGCCCGCCGAGCTGGTGGTCGAGGCGAGCGGGCGGACGTCGGCGATGGCTGGCTGCCTGCCTGGCTGCGGGAGCTCGGCTGCCCGCCGGCGCCCGAGGAGCGGGTGGACGCGGGCGTCGTCTACGCGAGCCGCTTCTTCCGGCGCCCGGCCGACGCCCCCGCCGACTGGTCGGCGCTGTACCTGCAGTGCAAGGCGCCGGACACGCCGTACCTGGGGGTGCTGCGGCGGTGTTCCACGAGGTGATGTCGCTGGTCGCCCCGCCGACGGCGCTGTTCCGGCCCTCCGTCCTCGCGGCGGTGCTGCGCAGCGGCTGAGCGGGGCCCCGGGATAATTCGGATGCGCTCCACCGGCGTCGCACGTTAATCTCGGCGCCATGTCGACGCCCCGCGTTTCCTAGCTGACGGACCCGCCTCCACGCCACCCGCGTGTCCGTCAGTCGTTACGGAGCGTCATCCTCATGATCACCACCCGTGGTGTCGACGTGCGCGTCGCCGCCCGCCTCCTGCTGTCCCACCTCACCCTCCACATCGCCCCCGGCGACCGCATCGGCCTGGTCGGCCGCAACGGCGCCGGCAAGACGACCCTGCTCGCCACCCTCGCCGGCCGGCTCCGGCCCGCCGCCGGCACCGTCACCCGTACCGGCCCGGTCGGCTACCTCGCGCAGGATTCCCGCGCCGCCGACCCGGCCGTCACCGTCACCGACCGGATCCTCTCCGCGCGCGGTCTGGACACCGCCGTCCAGGAGCTGCGCGCCGCCGGGAGCGCCATGGCCGATGCCCGCGACGAGCACGCCCAGCGCCGCGCCATGGCCGCCTACGCCCGCGCCGAGGCCGAGTTCCAGGCCCGCGGCGGCTATCCGGCGGAGGCCGAGGCCGCCCAGGTCGCCGCCGGCCTCGGCCTGCCCGGCCGGCTGCTCGACAGCCCGCTCGGCGCGCTCTCCGGCGGCCAGCGGCGCCGGGTGGAGCTGGCCCGGATCCTCTTCGCCGACCACGACACCCTGCTGCTCGACGAGCCGACCAACCACCTGGACGCCGACGCCGTCGGCTGGCTGCGCGGCTTCCTGGCCGGCTACCCGGGCGGGCTCGTCCTGATCAGCCACGACGTGCCGCTGCTGGAGTCCACCGTCAACAGGGTGTTCCACCTCGACCCGCAGCGCGCCACCGTCGACGTCCACAACACCGGTTGGGCCGCCTACCTCGCGCAGCGCGCCGCCGACGAGCGCCGCCGCACCCGCGAGCGCGCCAACGCCGAACGGAAGGCCGCCGCCCTGCACGCTCAGGCCGACCGGATGCGGTCCAACGTCGCCACCGCCGTCAGCGCCCGCTCGATGGCCCGCCGGGCCGACCGGATGCTCGCCGCGCTGGAACCCGTCCGCCAGGCCGAGCGCACCGCCCGCATCCGGCTGCCCGAACCGGCGCCCTGCGGCCGGATGCCGCTCGGCGCGGTCGGCCTCGCCAAGTCCTACGGCGGGCGGACCGTGCTCGACGGCCTCGACCTCGCCGTCGACCGGGGCAGCCGACTGGTCGTCCTCGGGCACAACGGCGCGGGCAAGACCACCCTGCTGCGGATCCTGGCCGGCCGGGAGGCCCCCGACGGCGGGCGCGTCGTCCCCGGGGCGGGGCTGCGGCTCGGCTACTTCGCCCAGGAGCACGACACCCTCGACCCGGCCCGCACCGTCCGGGAGAACCTCGCCGCGGCCGCGCCGGGCCTCGGCGACGGCGAACTGCGGCACGTGCTCGGCGCGTTCCTGTTCCGCGGCGACGACGCCGACAAGCCGGCCGGGGTGCTGTCCGGCGGCGAGAAGACCAGGCTGGCGCTGGCCGGCCTGGTCCACTCGGGCGCCAACGTGCTGCTGCTCGACGAGCCCACCAACAACCTCGACCCGGCCTCCCGCGCCGAGGTGCTGGCGGCGGTGGGCACCTACCCGGGCGCGATCGTGCTGGTCACCCACGACCCGGGCGCGATCGAGGCGCTGCGCCCCGACCGGGTCCTGCTGCTGCCCGGCGGCGACGAGGACCTGTGGAGCGACGCGTACCTCGACCTGGCCACCGCGGGCTGACCCGGTCCGAGCCGGGCGGCTTCGGTGTCAGGGCTTGCCCTCCTCCACACGGAACCGGGCGGAGTGGGCCTCGAACGGTCCCTCCGCCCGGTTCAGGGCGTGCAGCCAGGGCGTCCAGCTCGCGCGGGCGCTCCCGGTGGCCCTCGACGGGGAAGCGCGGGCGACGCGAGCCGGCCGAGCGGTCCTGGCTAGTCGCCGGTGGTGCCGTCGAGCAGCTCGCGCAGGATGTCGAGGTGGCCGTTGTGGCGGGCGGTCTCCTCGGTGAGGTGGAGGAGGATCCAGCGCAGGTCCACATGAAGGCCGTTGCGGATCGGTCGCTTCGCCCGGTCGGCGAGGTCGCTCCCGGCGACCAGTTCGCGGTAGCGGGCGCCCTGCTCGGCGTACTCGTCGAGCAACTGCGGGAAGGGGAAGTCGACGGCGATCCGCATTTCGCGGTCGGGGTCCTCCACGGTCCAGGGGCCCTGGTCCTCCTCGCCGAGGAAGACCACCTGGAACCAGTAGTACTCGACCCAGCGGAGGTGGTTGACGATTCCGCTCAGGGTCATCAGTGGTGAGCCCGGCAGGAGCGCCTTGCGGGCGTTCTCCGGGGTGACGCCCTCGCATTTGGCGCGGACGGTGTCACGGGCGTAGTCGAGGAACGTGGTCAGCTGGGTGCGCTCGTCCCAGGCGGGAGGAGTGTCATTGATTCTGGTCATCGCGGGCCAGCATTCCCAATCGCGTGGCCGCTGTCGACAGGTTTACGGAACGGCGCCCTCCGCCCCTCGGGCGGCGGCCCGGCGGGCGGCCTCCGTCCAGGCTGCGGTGACGGCCTGGTGGGCGCGGGCGGTCGCCCCGGCGGTGTCGGCGGGCAGGTGGAGCGGGGCACCGAGGTGGACGTGCAGGGTGGGGCGGCGGACGGGCGCGGTGGCCAGACCGGCGAGTTGCTTCATCGGCCCGCCCGAGGTGAGCCGGCGGGACCCGGCCTGGCCGAGCGGGACCACCGGTGCGCCGGTGGCGTGCGCGAGGCGGGCCAGGCCGCTGCGGAAGGGGCCGGGCGCCCGTTCGCCGGAGTCCCGGCGGTGGGGCAGCCCGCCCTCGCCGTAGATCAGCACGACCCGTCCGGCCGCCAGTGCCGCGGCTGCCGCGTCGAGCGACTCCGCCGCCCGCGCGGTGCCGCGGTGCACGGCGATGTGCCCCTCGTGGCGCAGCAGCGTGCCGAGCACCGGGATCCGCCACAGGCCGGCGGTGGCCAGCACGACCGGGCGGGCGCCGAGCCGGTGCAGGGCGGCGAGCACCACGGCGGGGTCGGCGAGCGAGGTGTGGTTGGCCGCGACGATGCTGCCGGGTGCGACGGCGGGGACGGGGGCGGGCGCGGCGGGGCCCGCGTGATCAGGGCATGCGGCGTCGGGGTCCGCAGCGTCGGGGCCCGCGGCGTCGGCGGTGATGCGGAGGTGGCCGAAGGCGGGCAGGAGGAGGGCGGCGGTTCGGCTCAGCATGGCGGTGGGGTGCGTCCTCGGTTCCGGTGGGGGCGGGGTCCTGTCCACCAGTCTGTTCGGGTGCCTCGGGCGGCGCCTGAGTACCCGTACTCAACCGTGCCGGGTACCCCGGAGTTCCCCGCGTCGTCCGCCCGCCGTCCGCCCGCCGCCCGGCGCGCGCGTGCTCAGCGCGCGCCGGGCACCGGGCGCGTCTAGGCTGGTTCGGATGAGACGACTGGAGCTCATCGACCAGGCTCTGTTCAACCGGATCGCCCTGTCCCACCGCCCGTTCGGGGCCGGGTCAAAGGTCGGCCGCTCGCTGTGGCGGCTCAGCCACGCCGCCGACCACGGGAAGCTGTGGTTCGGCGCCGCCGCCGTGCTCGGGGCCGTCGGCGGGCGGACCGGACGGCGGGCGGCGTTGCGCGGAGTGAGTGCCCTGGCGCTCGCCTCCTGGACGGCCAATGTGGCCGCCAAGCAGCTGACCCGGCGCCCGCGTCCGCTGCTCGACCCGGTTCCGGTCGCCCGGCGGCTGCTCCGCCAGCCGATCACCACCTCCTTCCCCTCCGGCCACTCCGCCTCCGCGGCCGCCTTCGCCACGGCGGTCGCGATCGAGTCCCCGGCGGCGGCGGCCGTGATGGCGCCGGTCGCGCTGGCCGTCGGCGTCTCCCGGGTCTACACCGGCGCGCACCACCCGAGCGATGTCCTGGCGGGGTTCGCCCTGGGCTCCGCGATCGCGGTGCTCACGCTGCGCTGGTGGCCCCGCTCCTCGCACCTGCGGCCGCCCGCCGGTCCGGCGCGCCGGTCGGCCCCCGCGCTGGCGGAGGGGGCGGGCCTGTCGGTGGTGGTCAACTCCGGTTCCGGCAGCGGCGCGCTGACGGCCGGTGATCCCGAGGACACGGCCGCCGAACTGCGTGCGCTGCTGCCACTGGCCGACGTCCGGCTCTGCGGGCCCGAGGACGACCTGCCCGCCCTCCTCGCCGAGGCCGCCGACCGGGCCGCGGCGGCCGACGGAGCGCTCGGGGTCTGCGGCGGTGACGGCAGCGTCAACCTGGCGGCCGGGCTGGCCGTCGAGCGGGACCTGCCGCTGGCGGTCTTCCCCGGCGGCACCCTCAACCACTTCGCGCTGGATCTCGGCATCGAGGACTTCGAGGCGACGGCCGCGGCCGTGACCACCGGCAGCGCGTGCGGGGTGGACCTCGGCGTGGCCGCCGACGACACCGGGCAACGGTACTTCCTCAACACCTTCAGCCTGGGTGTCTATCCCGAACTGGTCAAGCTGCGGGAGTCGTTGGAGGACCGGCTGGGCAAGTGGCCGGCGCTCGCCGTGGCCACCGCGCGGGTGCTGGTGAACGGTGAGCCGGTCACCGTCCGGGCGGGCGGACGGGAGCGGCAACTGTGGCTGCTGTTCGCGGGCAACGGCGCCTACGACCCGCCGGGCTTCGCCCCGACCCACCGGACCGGGCTCGCCGACGGTCTGCTGGACGTCCGGGTGGTCGACGGCAGCCGGCCGTTCGCCCGGACCAGGCTCGCCACGGCGTTCCTGTCCGGCACCCTCGCCCGCTCCCGCGTCTACCACGCCGCCCGCCTCCGGGGCCTCGATCTGGACGCGCTGGGCGACGCCGACCGGTTGGCGGTCGACGGCGAGTCGGTGCCCGCGACCGGTGCGCTCCGGCTCGCCAAGTCCCGCCGGGCGCTGACCGTCTACCGGCCCGCGGCGAACTGACCACCACCGCCGCCGTACCAGTACGGACGACCGACGCGCCCGGTGGGCGGCCCGCCGGGTGCGGTCAGCCGGCGCGGTCAACCGATGTGGTCAGCCGGTGTGCAGGACCCGGAAGCGGCCGGGTTCCGCCGGGTCCCGGTCGACCACCTGGACCGGCGCCCAGGCCCACTGCCACAGGCCGCTGCCCGACGGCCGGGAGAACCGGATCGGCCCCCGGGTGCCCTCGACCGCGAGGTGCGGCCAGGCTTCGGCGATTCGCGCCCGGTCGGTGCCGTACGAACGCAGCGCCTCGGCCAGGACGGTCACCGTGTCGTAGCCCTCGAAGGCGACAAAGGAGGGCGCTTCGCCCAACCGCTCGCGCAGGGCCGTCCCGACACGTGCGCCGAGGGGGCCGAAGCGCTCGGGCAGGTAGCGCAGGAACGGAACGCCGGCGCCGTCGTCGCCCAACAGCCCCGCCCAGGAGGGGAACTCCGGCTGCCCGGCCGGGGCGCCGACGGTGATCCCGGCGAGGCGCCGGGCGCGGCGGACGGCCTGGACGATCGGCACCGCCGGGTCCGGGTGTCCGACCAGGAGGAGGAGGGCGGTCGCGCCGTCGGCGGCGAGCTCGTCGCAAGCGGCCTCGGGGGTGAGCGCCCGCATGTCGAACTCGACGACGGTGCCGCCGCGTGAGGCGAACCGGTCCCGCAGGATGCCGGTCCCGGACGCCCAGTAGACGCTCGGCTCGGCCGCCACGGCGATGCGGCGGTGGCCGGCGCCGAGCAGGAAGTCGGCGTAGATCCGCCAGCCGTGCGACTGCGCCGGGGCGATGCGGGCGACCCCCTCCGCCGGACGGTCGGTGAGCGCGTCGAGCACCGCCGACGAACACAGGAAGGGCAGGCCGAGGGCGTCCGCCGCAGCGGCTGCGGCGCGTGCGACCACGCTGTGGTACTCCCCCGCCAGCGCGGCCACGCCCAGGCCGGCCAACTCCTCCACGGCCGCCGCGGCCCGCTGCGGATCGGCCGCGGTGTCCCGGACCAGCAGTTCGACCGGCCGGCCGGCGATCCCGCCCGCGTCATTGACCTCGCGGGCGGCCAGTTCGAGCCCGGCGAGCAGGTGCCGGCCCGCCTCGGCCCAACCAGGTCGGGTCAGCGGAACGAGGACGCCGATCCGGACGGACGCTCCGTCGGCGTGCTCCGCCCCGTGCGGCGCTGGTGGTGTGTTCATGCGGTGGCATCTCCCCGTGATCACCTCGGTGGATCATGATCCGCACGCAGCCTATCCAGGCGGCAGGCCCGCGATCCAGGCTCGTTGCGCGCGCCCGCCCGCCGCCCCGCCCGCCGCGACCGGGCGACCGGGTGCTGGACATCGGCCACGGCTCCGGTCCGACCTGGCCTGCTCCGCGCGCCCCACGACGGAGCGGCCGGCGGCGACACGCACCTCACCCCGTTCGGGTGACATTCCGCCCTTTCGCGACGGACCGATCCCTAGGGTTCGAAGCACCGTTGGTTTACGAAGGGAATTACGCCATGTACCGCACCGTCCGTACGTTCGCCGTCCTCATCGCCGCTGTCGGCGCCATCTCCCTCCCCGCCCAGGCCTTCGCCGACGAGGTGACGGTGAACACCACCACCATCACCGTCATCGGGACCGGCAACCAGCTCGCCGACGGCGAGATCACCAACGTCGGCGGCGACGCCATCATCGGCTCCTTCGACGGCATCGACGTCCACTGACCCCACCGCCCCACCCCCCGTTTCCCCACCGAGCCCGCACCGCCCGCGCCCGTCCCCGGCGCGGGCGGTGCCGCGTTCCGGTGGCGGTGGGCCGTCCGGCGGGCCCACCGGTGGGGAAACGCGTGCTCAGGTCTCGCGCTGCGGGCGGTACTCCTCCTCCGTGACGCCGAAGGTCCACGCCACCCCGGCTCGGGCGGTGCGCGTGCTGGGCGGCACCCGCAGCCAGTAGGTGCGGAAGGTGCCGTCGGGCTCGGCGGTCGAGTTGACCACCTCGACCATCATCACCGGCTCGTCGTCGGGCAGTTGGATCCGCCAGAGCACGCCGGTCTCGTCCCGGTGCACCGGTTCGGCGCCGGAGTCGGCGAGGTACCGCTCGTAGCCGTAGTGCTCCAGCAGGACGCGGCGCAGCTCGGCGTTCTCCTCGGTGCGGATCCGTTCGACGGTGACGGCACCGAGCCCGGCCAGGAACTCCGCCGGGACGGGCATGCCCCGCCAGGCGTGCAGGGTGAATCCGTCGGCGTATTCGAGGGCGGGACCGTCGGCGCGGTCGAGCCGGCCCGCCTCGTCGCGGTGCAGGGCCACCGGGCGCTCGCTGACCAGCGCCACCTCCGCGTACGGCCACCACCAGCCGGCGTGGCGCGCCACCTCGGCCAGCGCGGCGATCGCCCCGCCCGGCTCGCCCGCGGACCCGCCGCCCGGTTCGGCGCCCAGCACCCCGGCCGCCTCGAAGGCCGCGAACCAGGGCGCGTCGTGCTGGCCGCGGACGGCGTCGAGCAGGGCGAGCCGGGCGGCGACGCGCTGCTCCTGGGCGTCGCCGGTGTCGGGCTCGGTGTCGGGCTCGGGGGCGAGCCGGTCGAGCAGGGCGCCGCGGATGCGATCGGCGAGCGCGTTGGTCACCGGGCCGAGCTCGCCGCCGGTCAGCGCCCAGAGCGGCGCCCAGCCGGCCGCGCCGGTCCGCTCGACGGCCTGTCGCCGGACCGCGTCCCACGGCAGGGTCCGGACCGTCTCGCGGACGGTCACGGCCCCGGCCGCACGCAGCTCCAGCGCCGCCTCGGCGGCGGCCAGCGGCGAGCCGAACCACCTGATCTCGGCCGGTTCGGCCAGGCCGGCGGCCCGGTAGGCGGCCCGCACCGCGCGCTCGACCCCGGCGCGGTCGGCCGGGCCGGTCGCGGCGGCGGCCGCCCGCCAACGGGCCGTCACCTCGGCCGGCACCCCGATCGCCGACACGAGCGCCGAACCGGCCGCCGCCTCGATCGTCACCTCGGCCGTCACCTCGGCGTGAACGTCCACCGCAGCCTGTCCAGTCACCATCACCCTCACACTCTCCGTTCCCGCCCGGGCGCCCGCCCGGCCGTGCCGCGGACGCCTCGCGCCCGCCCTGCCTCGTGTCCGTCCCGCGTCTGTCGTGCCCCGCCGCCGCGCGCCCCGGCGCGCGGTTGCCGTCAGTCCGCGACCACCCGCACCGCGCCCGGCATGTACTCGCGCTGGCGGACCACCCGGTACCAGCCCTTCGCCAGCGGTATCGCCGCGTGCTCCTCGTGTACCACGCGCCCGCCCTCCGGCAGGTGCAGCCACGCCACCCCGAACGGCCCGGACTCGCGCCGCAGCTCCCCCGGTCCGACCACGGCGTGCGCGTGCCCGGTGACCTCGCCCAGCGCGAGCACCAGCCGGCCCCGCGCATCCCGGGGCTGCGGCGCCAGCGACCCCACCCGGGCCGGCAGCACAGCCTCCCCCACCGGCACCAGCAGTACGTCTCCCTGACGGAACATCAGCTCTCCCTCGCCGATCCGACGACGCATCGGATTTCCACGTCTCGGACCTTAGGGCAGGGGTCTGACAACGACCCCCGATGCCCGGGTGACCTGGGTGAACGGTGGGGCTGATGAGGCAGGAGGTCAGTGGCGGTCGATAGTCTGTGCGACCGTCGGCCCCGGGGGTCGACCCGTACATGTACCAACAGGGGGATCTGTCACCATGTCATCTCGTCGCACCGCCCTGGCCGCCGTCACCGCGGCCGCCGCCGTCCTGGTCCTCGCCGCCTGCGGCCCCGACGACGGCTCCGACACCGCGGCGGCGCCCGCCCAGTCGTCCGCCGCACAGCCCCCGGCCGCTCAGCCCTCAGCCGCCCAGCCCTCGGCCGGCCAGCCGTCCGCCGCCGCGCCGGGAGGCGCCTGCGCCACGCCGAAGCCGAACGGCAACCACCGGGTGATCCACCCGGTCAAGCAGCCGCGCCAGGACACCGTGACGTACCAGGAGACCGGCTACGTCTGCGCCGGCGCCACCGGCGCGTGGCAGCCGACCGGGGCTCAGAAGGCGCTGATGTTCGCCCAGGAGGTGAAGGCGCAGCTCCAGCCCGGGTCGGGCCAGTACCGGACCGTGGTGGTCGGCGAGCTGTGGAACCACATCGGCGCGTGCCTGGAGCACAGCCCGGACGCCGGTGTCTGCAGCCCGGGCCTGAACTACGAGATCGCCCTGGACGGCGAGGGCAAGATCAACGAGATCCGGGAGGTGTTCGCGGCCTGAGCCGCGGAGCCCGGCGGGCCCGGCGGGCCTGCCGGGCCCGCCCGGTCGTCGGCGCCCTCAGGTGCACCAGAACAGGAACGGTGTGCAGGTTTGCGTCGCCCGCGGGCTCGGCGTGCCCGTCGGCGTCCCCGTGCCCGACGGGGGCGCGGTGGACGTCGAGGGCGGGCTCGGCACGGACGGCGGTGCGGTCGCCGGAGCGCTGCTCGGCGCCGGCGGCGCGGGCGGCGCCGAGGCGGGCGTGCTCCGGCCCGGCGTGCCGCCGGTGGCCGACGTCGGGGCGCCGCCGTTCCCGCCCGCCGGGGACGACGGGGCGGCGGACCCGGAGGCCGGGGAGGACGAGCCGGACGCGGAAGGCGTCCTGCTGGCGGGAGGCTGGGTGGCCGAGGAGGTCGGGGCCGGGGCCGACGAGGCCGAGGACGCCTGCGGCTGCGCGGAGGCGCCGTCCGGCGACCCGGCGGTGACCGACGGCCCCGTGGCCGCCTCGGCCGGCATCTCTTCGGACCCGTTCGCCACCAGCGCCGCGGCCCCGAGCCCCACCACGGCCACACCGAGCACGGACATCACGAGCCGCCCGGGCCGCCGCTGGGTCCGCCGGACCGCCCGCCGGGAGCCCGCCCGACCCTCGGCCGATCCGCCGCCGTCGACGGCCGCATCCGGGGCGTCCGACGGCGGACGCACAGCGTCCGGGCCCTCGGGTCCGGGCGGCGCCAGGTCGTCCGGGCCGGTCGCGGGCGCCCCACAGCCGGGGCAGGCCAGGGCACCGTTCAGGTGGCGGCGGCAGGGCGCGCAGTAATTCATATGATCTTCCCTGTGCTGCCGGACAGCGGACTCACACCGGTCGCCGTCCTTCGCCGCCGGCCGCGCACGTAGTCGTGCACATGCGGAGCCTAAACACCGAGGCCGTGAGGATTCCATGCTTCCCTGTGAGGCTTCTGGAGAGATGGTGTGTCGGCCGACCGCGCACCGTCCGCCGCCCCGACCGGCCCTCCGGGCGCACACCTCCGGCCCGTCGGAGCCGGACCGGCCCGACCCGCACCGCCCCGACCGATGACGCGGAGCCGGTGTCCAGCAGAGCCGGTTCCACCGGGCTCCCCCACCCGACCGACCTCAACGGCCGCCGACTGCGGCGGACCGGTGCCGAATTGACGTGCGCTCAACGACTCCGGCGGGAGCCAGCGACGGCCGGGGACCCGGGCGCCGCCCCACGGCCGCCCCGGGCGAGGGATTGTCGGTCCCTGCTGGTAGACAGTTGCCCGGCCCGCACAGACGCCCGAGGAGCAGCGCATGACGGTCAACAAGCACATCGAGGACTTCCACGGCCTGCCTGTCCTCGACTTCGTCACGGTGGTCGACGGCGGCGCCGAGCTGCCCGAGCCGGGCGCCGTCGCCTGGAAGATCGCCGTCGAGTACGACGCCGAGCAGGACTGGATCGCGCGCTGGGGCCAGTTCCTCGACCGGGTGGACACCACCGCGGTCACGGCGCTGGTGGTCGGCGAGTGGTCGCACGACGGTCCGGACAGCTTCGCCGGGCCGCTGGCCGCCATCCTGGAGGCGGCCGAGCGGATGCCGGCGCTGCGCGGGCTGTTCATCGGGGACATCACGTACGAGGAGAACGAGATCTCCTGGATCGAGATGGTCGACGTGACGCCGGTGCTGACGGCGTTCCCGCTGCTCACCGAGCTGGTAGTGCGCGGCGCCGCCGGGGACTACGCCGGCGACGAGGGCATCGGGCTGCAGCCGGTGCGGCACGAGCACCTGCGGGCGCTGCGCTTCGAGTCGGGCGGGCTGCCCGGGGAGGTGCCGCGGGCGGTCGCGGCGAGCGAGCTGCCCGCGCTGGAGCGGCTGGAGTTCTGGCTCGGGGTGGCGAACTACGGCGGCACGACCCAGTTGGCCGACCTGGAGCCGTTCCTGGACGGCACCCGGTTCCCCGCGCTGCGCCACCTCGGTCTGCAGAACAGCGAGATCCAGGACGAGATCGCCGCCGCCCTCGCGCACGCCCCCGTGGTGGCCCGGCTGGAGTCGCTGAACCTGTCGATGGGCGTGTTCTCCGACCAGGGCGCGACGGCGCTCCTGGACGGCCAGCCGCTCACCCACCTGAAGTCCCTCGACCTGCACCACCACTTCCTCTCCGAGGCCATGCAGACGAGGCTGCGCGAGGCCCTGACGGGGGTGGAGATCGACTTCTCCCAGGGCGGGAAGCCGGGCGAGCGGTGGCGGTACGTGGCCGTCGCCGAGTAGCTCGCCGACCCGGCCCGCTCCGGCCGCCCGATCGGGCCCGGTCACCCGCCCGTCCACCTGCTCCTCCACCCGTCCGTCCGTTCCGCCACTCGCCGCTCACGCCGCCCAGGGGGGCACCCGTGTTCATCACCCGCACCATCGACCACTTCCTTCACCTGCCGGTCGTCGACTTCTCGGTCGACAAGCCCCGCCGGAACGGCCGGGGCGAGCGGATCGACCTGCCGGAGCCGGGCACCGTCGCCTGGCGGCTGACCGTCCCGTACGGCTCGAAGAGCGGCTTCGACGCCGTCTGGTCCGCCTTCCTGGCGGCGGTCGACCCGGCGACCGTCCGCGCGCTGCTGCTCGGCCCCTGGTGGATCGAGGAGTACGTCCCGGTGGCCGACGCACTCGCCACGATCGTCGCCGACGCCGGCCGGTTCCCCGCGCTGGAGGGCCTGGTCATCGCCGACGTCAGCTACGAGGACTGCGAGATCTCCTGGCTGGAGATGTCGGACGTCACGCCCGCCCTGACGGCGTTCCCCGGGCTGACGGACCTCGTGGTGCGCGGCGGCAACGGGCTGATGCTCGCCCCCGTCCGGCACGAGCGGCTGACCCACCTGCGGTTCGAGACCGGCGGGCTGCCCGCCGAGGTGGTCCGAGCGGTCGCGGCGAGCGAACTGCCCGCCCTGGAGAGCCTGGAGCTGTGGTTCGGCGTCGACGAGTACGGCGGCGACGCGACGATCGACGACGTCGCGCCGATCCTGACCGGCACCCGGCTGCCCGCACTGCGCCACCTCGGCCTGGAGAACAGCGAGTTCCAGGACGAGATCGCCGCCGCCGTCGCGCACGCCCCGGTGGTCGCGCAGTTGGGGACGCTGAGCCTGGCCATGGGCGTGCTGAGCGACGAGGGTGCGGCGGCGCTGCTGGACGGTCAGCCACTGACCCACCTGAAGTCCCTCGACCTGCACCACCACTACCTCTCCGAGCCCATGCAGGAGCGGGTCCGGCAGGCCCTGCCGGGCGTGGACGTCGACCTCTCCGAGGCCGAGGAGGAGGACGACGGCGAGTGGCGCTACGTCGCGGTGTCCGAGTAGGCGGACGACGGTGCTGACGACCACGCAGAACATCGGCCCGGCCCCGGCCCGGGCGGAGCACCGGCTCCCGCCGTCCGGGCGGCTGACCGTGCTCGGCAATCCCGGCCACCGCCGGGTGACGCTGTTCGCGGCCGCCGCCCGGGCCGCCGGGCTGCCCGAGCCCGCCGTCCTGCCCTGGATCGACCTGGTGCGCGGCACCCACCGGCTGCCCGAGGGCACCGTGCTGCGGATCGAGTCCCCGGGCGAGGAGGAGGCGGTGGACGCGCTGCTGCGAGGCCCGGCGCTCGGCGCGGAGTACGCGCCGACCCGGGTCGAGGGCGGGGCGGCCTGGTACGCGGGGGTGACGGCCGCGCTGCGCGCGCTGGCCGGGAGCCCCGGGGTCCGGCTGCTCGGCGATCCGGAGGAGATCGCCGTGATGTTCGACAAGCGGCGGACGCACGCACTGCTGTCCGCGGCCGGCGTCCCGGTGCCTCGCGCGCTGGGCGGCGGCGCCGTCGCCGGCTGGGAGGACCTCCGCGCGCGGCTGGACGCCGCCGGGCTGCGCCGGGTCTTCGTCAAGCCGTCCCACGGCTCCTCCGCCTCGGGCGTGGTGGCACTGGAGTTCGGGCCGCGCGGCCAGCTGCGGGCCACCACCTCGGTGGAGCTCGCCGACGGCCGGCTGTACAACTCGCTGCGGGTCCGCCGCTACCAGGAGGAAGGGCAGGTGGCGGAGCTGGTGGACCGGCTCGCCCCGGACGGCCTGCACATCGAGCAGTGGGTCCCGAAGGCCTCCCAGTCGGGCCGCTCGGCCGACCTGCGGGTCGTCGTGGTCGCCGGGCGGGCCACCCACGTGGTGATCCGCACCAGCGCCCAGCCGATGACCAACCTCCATCTCGGCGGCTCCCGGGGCAGCCTGGAGCTGGTCCGGGAGGCCGCCGGTCCGGCCTGGCCGGACCTGCTGGAGACGGCGGAGCGGGCGGCAGCCTGCTTCCCGAACTCCCCGATGGTCGGCGTCGACGTGCTGCCGACCGCCGGCTGGCGGCGCTCGGTGGTCGGCGAGGTCAACGCGTTCGGCGACCTCCTGCCCGGGCTCACCGGCCTGCCCGGGGGCCCGGCCGAGGGCCTCGACACCTACGCCGCACAGCTCGCCGCCCTCGGCGCCGCACCGAGCGCGCCGCCCGCACCGCCCGCACCGCCGGAACCGCCAAGGACTCCGACGCACCCCACGCACCCGATCGACCCACGTACGGAACAGTCCTGATGAGCCACCGCACCGCCCCCGCCGCCGGCCCTCCGGCCTCCCCGGCCTCCGAGCCCCTTCCCGCCACGCCCGACATGAACGCCGTGGTGGGCAGCCACGACCTGCTGCTCGTCACCCTGGACACCCTGCGCTTCGACATCGCCGAGGAGTTGGCCGCCGCCGGGCGGATCCCCCACCTCGCCGCCCACCTGCCCGGCGGACGCTGGGAGCGGCGGCACTCCCCCGGCAGCTTCACCTACGCCGCCCACCAGGCGATCCTGGCCGGCTTCCTGCCGACCCCGGCCTCGCCCGACGGGCCGCACCCGCGACTGTTCGCCGCCCGGTTCGCCGGTTCGGAGAGCACCGCGCCGCGCACCTGGGTGTTCGACGCCCCGGACCTGCCGGGCGCGCTCGCCGCCCACGGCTACCGGACGGTCTGCATCGGGGGCGTCGGCTTCTTCAACAAGCAGGGCCCGCTGGGTTCGGTGCTGCCTGGCCTCTTCCAGGAGAGCCACTGGGCGCCGGAGATGGGCGTCCCCTCGCCGACCTCCTTCGAGGCGCAGGTCGAGCGGGCCGAGCGGGTGGCGGCGGAGCAGCCCGCCGAGCAGCCGCTCTTCCTCTTCGTCAACGTCTCGGCGCTGCACCAGCCGAACTGGTTCCACCTGCCCGGCGCGACGCGCGAGCACGGCGACAGCCGGGAGAGCCACGCCGCCGCGCTGGAGTACGTGGACGCCCACATCGGGCGACTGTTCGCGGCGATGAGCGCGCGCCGGCCGTGCTTCGCGATCGTCTGCTCGGACCACGGCACGGCCTACGGGGAGGACGGCTACACCGGCCACCGGATCGGGCACGAGGTGGTCTGGACGGTGCCGTACGCCCACTTCACGCTCCCGGCGAGCGGCCCCTCGCCTGCCGTTCCCCCCGCGCCCGGCGCCTCCACCGTGCCTGCCGCGACCGCCGAGGAGACCGCATGACCACCGCGCCCGCCACCGCCACCGCCGCCGCCGAGCCCGGGTACGGGTACGGGGCCGCCGCCCCGGAGCCCTCCCACGACTCCCCGTACCAGTCGTACGTGTACGCCTACCCGCACAAGACGGCGTACCGCGCGCTGCCGGACCGTCCGCCGCTGCGCGAGCTGTGGGCGGGCGAGCCGCAGCACGCGCTCTCGCTCTACCTGCACATCCCGTTCTGCGAGGTGCGCTGCGGCTTCTGCAACCTGTTCACCCGGATCGGCGGCCCGGACGGCCTGACCACCGCTTACCTGGACGCCCTCGACCGGCAGGCGGGCGCCGTCCGTGAGGCGCTGGGCGAGGGTGCCCGGTTCGCGCTGGCCGCGTTCGGCGGCGGCACGCCGACCTACCTGAGCGCCGCTGAGCTGGAGCGGCTCTGCGACATCGCCGAGCACCGGATGGGTGCCGACCTGCGGGCGATCCCGCTGTCGGTCGAGGCCTCCCCCGCCACCGCCACGGCCGACCGGCTCGCCGTGCTGGCCGAGCGGGGCACCACGCGGCTGAGCCTGGGCGTGCAGTCCTTCGTCGACACGGAGGCGCGGTCGGCGGTCCGGCCGCAGAAGCGCGCCGAGGTCGAGGCCGCGCTGGGTCGGATCCGCGACGCCGGCTTCCCGGTCCTCAACATCGACCTCATCTACGGCATCGACGGCCAGACCGAGGCGAGTTGGCTCCGTTCGCTGGACGCCGCGCTCGCCTGGCAGCCCGAGGAGCTGTACCTCTACCCGCTCTACGTCCGGCCGCTGACCGGGCTGGCCCGGCGCGGGGAGGCGGAGAGCCCCGCCCAGTGGGACGCCCGGCGGCTCGCGCTCTACCGGGCCGGCCGCGACCACCTGCTCGGCCACGGCTACGAGCAGGTGTCGATGCGGATGTTCCGCCGGGTGGCCGCGCCGCAGGCCGGGGTGAGCGAGTACGCCTGCCAGACCGACGGCATGGTCGGCCTCGGCTGCGGCGCCCGCTCCTACACCTCCCGCCTGCACTACTCCTTCGACTACGCGGTGGACGCCACCGAGGTCCGCCGCATCATCGACGAGTACGTGGCCACCCCGGCGTTCGACCGCGCGCTGGTCGGCCGGGTCATGACGCGGCCGGAGGCGCGGCGGCGGCACCTCGTGCAGTCGCTGCTCCAGGCCGAGGGGCTGGCGCTCGCCGAGTACCGGGACCGGTTCGGCAGCACGCCGGCCGAGGACTTCCCGGCCGAGCTGGCGGCCTTCACGGCACGCGGCTGGCTGGCCGACGGTGCCGGCGACGGTCACGACGGCGGCACCGCCGGCCACGACGCCGGCCACGACGCCGGTCGTGGCACGGACCGCGGCGCGCGGCTGAGGCTCTCCCCCGAGGGCCTGGCGCACTCGGACGCGGTCGGGCCGATGCTGTTCTCCCCCGAGGTCCGCACGCTGATGGCGAAGTACGAGGCCAAATGACCTTCCTCGGCATGCCGGGCGCCACACCGTCCCCGGCACCCGCTCCCGCTCCCGCACCCGGACCCGCACCCGGACCGCTCGACCTCAGCCTGCTCTACCGGGGCCCGCTGGCCTCCTGCGACTACGACTGCCCCTACTGCCCGTTCGCCAAGCGGCGCGACACCCCGGCGCAACTCCGCACCGACCGCGCCGCGTTGGAGCGGTTCACCGGCTGGGTGGCCGGCCGCGGCGGCACCGGTGACACGCTCTCGGTGCTGTTCACGCCCTGGGGCGAGGGGCTGGTCCGGTCCTGGTACCGGCGGGCCATGGTCGAGTTGAGCCGACTGCCGCACGTGCGCCGGGTCGCGATCCAGACCAACCTCAGCTGCCGCACCGGCTGGCTGGCCGAGGCGGACCTCGACAGCCTCGCGCTCTGGGTCACCTACCACCCCGGCCAGATCGACCACGACCGCTTCCTCGCCAAGTGCCGCGAACTCGACGCCCTGGGCGTGCGGTACAGCATCGGCGTGGTCGGGCAGCCGGAGCACCTCGCGGCGGCCCGGCGGCTGCGCACCGAGCTGCCTCCGGCGGTCTACCTGTGGATCAACGCCGCCGAGGGCCGCACGTACACCGACGCCGAGGCGGCCGAGTGGACCGCTCTCGATCCGCATTTCGGCTACAGCCGGCACGCCCACCCCAGCGCGGGCCGGGCCTGCCGCACCGGTGAGTCGGTGCTGTCGGTGGACGGCGACGGCACGGTCCGCCGCTGCCACTTCGTGCGCGAGGAGCTCGGCAACCTCTACGACGGCTCCTACCGGGCCCGGCTCGGACCGCGGGCCTGCCCGCTGCCGGTCTGCGACTGCCACATCGGCTATGTGCACCTGGAGACGCTGCCGCTGTACGACGTCTTCGCGGGCGGTGTGCTGGAGCGGATCCCGCACATCCGGTGACGCCGCGGGCACCCTGCGACGCGCCCCGGATCCGGCCCGCCTCCGGCCTGGCAGGGTCCGGGTCGGCGTACCTAGGCTGGAGGGGAGGAGGAGGCGATCAGCATGCTTGGAGACGCACCCCTGGTGGCGATCATTCCCGCCGCCGACCTGGCCCGGGCGAAGGCTTTCTACACCGACACCCTCGGCCTCAAGCTCACGGACGCGGGTCCGGAGGGTGACCTGACCTTCGAGTGCGGTGGCACCGAGTTCGGCATCTACGAGACACCCAGCGGCGGCCAGGCCGCCCACACCCTGGCCAGCTTCAAGGTCCCCGACCTCGACTCGGAGATGGCCGAGCTGCGCGGCAAGGGCATCGTGTTCGAGGAGTACGACATGCCCGGCCTGAAGACGGTCGACGGCGTCGTCGAGGCGGAGGGCATGCGCGCGGCCTGGTTCAAGGACAGCGAGGGCAACATCCTCTGCCTGAACGAGCGCACCGGCGGCTAACCCGCACGCACAGCCCGCACAGCCGTCGGCCGACACACAGCACCACCGCCCAGGGCAGCCCCGAGCCGCGTCAGGCTCACACCCCGGCCGCGGCCTCGCGCAGTCGGCGGATCTCCGGATTGCGGCGCAGCTCGGGGAACCGCTCGCCCAGGCCCCGGACCACCTCGCCGAGGAAGGCCCGGGCGGCCTGGGCGAACTCGGCGTAGTCCACCGTGCCCCGGCCGTCGCGCTCGCGGCGGATCCGGACGGTGTCGCCGCGCCGTTCGAAGTGGTACTCGCCCGCGCCGCCGACGGCCGAGTACCGGGCGCGTCGGGCTTCGGCCAGTTCCCCGGCGGCGGTGAACAGGCCGAGCGCGAGGTCCAGCACCGGTCCGGGGCCGCTGAAGTCGGCGCCCTCGATCCGGAAGGTGCAGGGGCCCCGGAACGCCTCGTAGGTGAGGTCGTAGAGGTCCGCGGTGGCGAAGTCCATGGTGCCGTGCGGCCCACGGTCGGCGCCGCCGGTGTCGGCGGCGGAGAAGGACAGTTCGATCATGATGCTCGCATTCTCGCAGGTCACCTCACCACCACGGACCCGTCCTGCGGCGGCGGATCGGTGAAACGGCGCACTGGTGAAACGGCGGATCGCCGGGGGCTGACGGCGCAGCCCCCGGCGATCCGGTCAAACATCTCAACGTGTCAACAGCTCAACGTGTCAACACACCAACGCGCCAACACGTCAACGTCCCGTCATCAGTACGGGTGAGCCGTCCGGGCCGTCCTCCTCCCCTTGTGGTTCTTCACGACCACCCGGATCCGCGTGGTGTGCCGGCCGTTGCCGTCCCGGCCGACGATCCGGCCGAAGTCGTGCTCGTAGATCCGGCCGTCGCGGCCACCGGTGTTGGGCCGGCTCTTGCCCTTCTTGATGGTGGTGTGGATCAGGTACTTGACCTCACGCGTGCTGCGCGAGCGGAACCGGCTCTTGCCCGCGACCCGGGTCTTGGCGCCGTGCCCGCCCAGGATGTGCGGCAGGTCGATGCGGCACGCGTTCTTGTTGTGCGCGACGACCCAGTCGTCACCGACCCGGACGCTGTAGGTGTGCTGGTCGCCGATGGTGAGGTTGACGACCAGCTGGTCGGCGACCTCGCCGAGGTCGTTCACCCGGGTGACCGGGACCTCGGTGCCGGCCGGCGTCACCAGGGAGTCGCCGACGCGCACCTGCACGGCGTCGGTCCAGCCCTTGCCGCTCACCCAGACCGGGTGCTCGGCGGTGACCCGCAGCGCGTCCGCGCCCTCAGCGTCATTCCCACCAGTAACGGTGTCGATGTCGACGAGGTGCTTGGTGCCGTACCCGTAGATCACCGACAGCACCGGCTCCGGCCGGGTCTGCCCCGTCGCGGGGTCGGTGGAGAGCACCAGGTCGCCGACCTGGACCTCGCCGATCGGCAGCTGCCCGCCGCCGGCCATCAGCACCGGGGTGCTCGGGTCGAAGGAGTTGCAGCCGGTCCGGCGGAACACCGAGCGGACCCGGGAGGCGACCCGTCGCACGCGCGCCGCGCCGCGGGAGTAGCGGGCGGCGGCGAAGCCGGCCCGCACCGCCGTGTTGGCGCCGACCAGGCCGGCCGCCGCGGTGATGCTCATCTCCGCGGCCTTGCGCCAGTTGCCGGTCGCCGCGTACGAGACGGCGGAGACGGCGGCGGCGACGGAACCGATCGGGCCCGGGATGTAGGAGGCCACCTCGGCGACCTTCGCCACCACGGTCACGGTCTTCTTCAGCCACTTGGGCATGCCCCAGTGGCCGTCGAGGTCGGTGCAGTTGATCGGGTCGCCGGTGCAGTAGTCGTAGGCGCCGGCGTTGCCGCCCGGCTCCGGGTCGACCTGCAGGAAGCGGCCCAGGGCCGGGCTGTAGAGGCGGGCACCCATGAGGATGTCGCCGTCCTGGGCCTCGGCGGAGCGCTGCTTGCCGCCGAGCCAGCCGTACCGCGCGGCGGCCTGGCCGTCCTGCGGGATGCCGAACTCGTCGAAGTCCAGCACCACCGGCTTGGTCAGCGCCGGGTCGGTGGTGAGGACGACCGAGCCGAACAGGTCGGTGAGCTGCAACTGGACGTCACCGGTCTTGCTGGTGGTGGCCACCAGGTCGGTGTCCGGACCCGAGACATTGCGGGTCAGGGTGCCCTGGGTGGTGTCCTCGACGGTCCAGCGGACCTCGTCGGAGTCGTCACCGTAGTGGTTGAGCTTCGACGTGGCGTTGGCCCAGGAGCCGTCGGCCTGCTTCTTGGCGGTGGTGAACGCGGTGAGGCGGTGGGCGGCGTCCTGGGCCCACTGCTGCCTGGTGTCCCCCTTCTCCTGGGCGGCGACCTTGTCGTTGGCCCAGTAGGTGTTGGTCGCGCCGGTGGCGGTCTTCACGGTGCGCCCGAAGGCGTCGTAGGTGAAGCCGGCATCCGTCAGGCGGTCGGCGCTGTCGTAGGTGTGGTTCTCGGCGACGGCCCCGGTGGTGCCGCAGGTGCCGTCGAGGGCCGAGGGCAGGGTGGTCTTCGAGAGCCGGTTGGAGTGGCTGTCGAAGGCGTACTGCCGGGTGACGCAGCCCGTCGTGGTGGTCGACTGCTGGGCCTTCACCAGTCGGCCGAGCCGGTCGTACTGGTAGCTGCGGGTGGCGGTGGAGCTGGTGTCCTTGGCCACCTGGCCCTGGGTGGAGACGTCGCTGGTCTGGGCCCAGACCACGGCGTTGTCGGAGGTGCGGGTGTAGGTGCGGCCGGTGGCCTCGCCGACGGCGTTGAAGGTGTCCCTGCGGACGATGCCGCCGGGGTAGGTCTGCTCGACCAGCTGGCCGTCCGGACCGTACGCGGCGGTGAACTCGCCGGCGACGCTGTCGTTGATCGAGGTGACCAGGCCGCGCGGCTCCTTCGCGCGGTCGTAGGTGTAGGTGGTGGACCCGGTCGGGTCGGCGACCTTGACCGGCTTGCCGAACCTGTCGAACTCCGTGGTGGTGGTGCCGCCGTCGGCGTCCGTGTAGGAGATCAGCCGGCCGAGGGCGTCCATCACCCGGGTCAGCGACTTGCCGTCGGCCGTGGTCCGCACCGCGTCACCCGTGACCGGGTCGTACTCGGTGGTGACCTTCGGCATGGCCTGGCCGTCGTCCGAGGTGATCTCGGTCGAGGTGATCCGGTCGGCGCCGTCGTAGGCGACGACGGTCTTCCGGGACTTGCCCGCGTTGGTCTCGGTGGTCTCCTCGGGCTCGCCGAACGGCGAGTAGCGGGTGACCCGCTTGACCGGCAGGGTGGTCGGCATCCGGGTGCCGTCGGCCCCGGTGATCGCGCCGCCGGGCAGGGTGGCGCACGGGCTGCCCGCCCATTCGGGACGGTTGGCGCAGGCCGGGTCGTCGGGGTTGGCGCCGGCGGTGTAGAACACCGACTTCACCGTCCCGGCGTCGGTACCGTCGGAGCCCGGCTTGCGGGACTCCACGGCGCGGCCGGCCGCGTCGTACTTGACGGTCGCGGTCAGCTTGGCGCCGAGCGCGTCGGTGGTCACCGAGGTGGCCGCGCGCAGCGTCCAGCCGGGGGTGCCGCCGATCGGCGCGTCGTAGCCGTGCTTGGTGACGCGCAGCTCCACGTCGTCGGCGTAGCCGTCGATGCGGGCGCCGTCGGTGGCGGTGGTGACCAGGTGGTAGGCCTTGCCGTCGGGCCGGCCCTCGTCGTAGCTGTTGGTGTTGTGGTCCCGCGCGACGACCGGCGTGCCGGCGGCGAGCGTGGGGTTGAGGGTGGTCTTGACCAGGGTGACCCGGTCCAGGCCCACCTGGTAGTAGGGCGCGATCGCGGCCGGGTTGCGGCCGGTGACGGTGAGCCGCAGCTCGTGGTCGCCGCGCGCGAGGCGGGCGGTGGTGCCCGCGGTGAACGGGGTGCTGGTGACGGTCGGGTTGTAGGCGTCGAAGGCGGCGCCGACGTTCTGGCCGTCGACCGACAGCTGGACGACGCCGTAGTCGGCCGCCTTGGTCAGCAGCGCGGAGAGCTGGTACTCGCCCTCCTCCGGCACGGTGATCCGGAACGAGGCGTTGTCGCCGACCTCGTTGGCGTTCAGCATCACCTGGCCACCGCCGGACCAGCCGGCGCCGGCGCAGCACTGGGCGAGGGTCTGCACCCGCACCGGGTCGGTCGCCCCCAGCTGGACCAGGCTCTCGCCCTCGGCGGTGACCGTCACGGGCGTGCTCTGGCCGTTGACCTGCTCGGCGAGCGAGGCGCGGTAGACCGGGCCGAGCGTCTCCGTGACGTCCAGGCCGTCGGGCGTGTAGGTGGTGCGGGAGTCGAGCAGCCGGGCCCGGGACGCGGAGTCGGCGGGCAGGTTCAGCTCGGCCGCGAGGCGTTCGGTGTCCGGGTGGGTGCCGAGCGCGATGGAGCGGTTGGTGGCCTCCAGGGAGCGGACGGCGTGGCCGTAGCGGTCGTACTCGGTGGTGTCGATGTCACCGCCGGGGGTGGTCGACGGGGTGGCCGTGTTGACCTCGTTGCCGGAGGCGTTGAGGTAGTGGACGATGGCCGGCCGGTAGCCGTCCGGGCCGGGCTTGGCCGCGGTGGCGGTGCCGGTGCCGGGCTGGTCCTCGGGGCCGAAGACGGCGGTGGCGTCGGTGGGGGCGTCGGTCTGGGCCCACTTGGCGACGTCGGCGCCGGCCAGGTCGTACGGTCCGCCCGCGCCGCGGGTGAGCGGCACGTCGTAGACGACGCTGGTCGCGGTCTCGCCGCTGAGCTGGTCCTTGCTGCCCTGGGCCAGGGCGGCGCGGCGGACCTTCAGCAGGCGGCCCGGGTCCTGGTCGGCGGCGGCGGTGCCGTAGTCGAGGTTCCAGGGCAGGTCGCCGGCGGGGGTGATCCGGGTGACCCGGCCCGCGTCGTCGTAACCGTAGGTGGTCTTCAGCGGCTGGGTCAGGCGCGGGTCCCAGACCTGGGTCAGGCGGCCGCGCTCGTCGTAGCTGTAGCGGGCGACCTCGACGGCCTCCTGCTTGGCGGTGACCGGGTTCCACGACCAGACCTTGACGGCCCGGATCCGGTCGGTGAAGTCACCGGGGGTGCCGGCGGTCGCCGTGGTGGCGGTCGCGTAGTCGTAGTCGGTGACCTCGCAGCCGCGCGGCAGCGGGTCGACGGTGCAGCCGTTGGTGTCGTCGACGCCGGGCTCGACCGGGGCGATCACGCGCTTGACGAGCGAGCGCCGGTCGGTGGAGTCGTAGACGTAGCGGGCGGTGGACGCGGTGTCGGGGCCGGTGGACGACTGGACGCTGTAGACGTCCGAGCCGGCCTGGCGGGTGAACACCGTGACGGAGCCGTCCAGTTCGGTCAGGGTGTAGCTGTCGCCGGTGGCCTTCAGGACGAGGTGCTCGGCACCCGGCTCGGGGTAGAGCGTGCCGTCCTGGGCCCGGGCGAAGGTGAGCGAGGTGTCGTCGACGCCCTTGAGGACGGCGGCGTCGGCGCTCGGGAAGGACAGTGACACGTAGTCGGCGGACTCGCCCAGCGCCCCGCCGGCCCACTGCGGGCCGAACGGCGCGACCAGCTCGCGCACCGACATGTTGTCGAAGTAGACGGGCTTGTCGGCGTTGTCCGAGTGCCCGTTGTAGAGCCGGACCTGCGCCTCGGTGGCGTCCGCCGCGAGCGTGACGTCGGTGGTCAGCTCGGCCCAGGCGTCGGTGTACGGCGCCTTGCGGGAGACGGTGGTGGTCAGGGCCCCGGCCTTGCCGTGGACGACCACGATCCGCATGCCGCGGTCGTCCAGGCCGGCGGTGAGGCCGGTGGTGGACGGCACGTAGACCCAGGCCTTGATCCGGTAGGTGCGGCCGGGCTTCATGCCGAGCTGCAGGCCGCCGGCGGCGCCGAGCAGCGCGTAGGTGTCGCCGTTCTTGACGCCGTCCGGCAGGACCTTGAGCGAGTCGGTCGACTCGCCCTGGCCGCGGTCGGTGACCCGCAGGGCGGTGCCCGGGGTGGCGACGAAGCCGGTGGTGTCGGTGGAGACCTGCTGCTGGTTGGCCGTCAGCCGCTCGCCCTGCTCCTGCCAGCCGCGGGTGGTGCCGCGCGAGGAGGAGGAGCGCGTGGTGGTCATGCCGAACTCGTCGGTGTCGGTGACGTCCACCGAGTAGTCACCGGTGAGCAGGTTGACCGAGCCGGGGCCGATCTCGGTGCCGGTGGCACCGTCGGCGTTGGCGTCGGCGGTGAAGGTGGACCAGGCCGTCGGGTAGGCGGCGTCGGTGTCCTTGTCGGTGTAGAGCAGCGCGCGGACCTGCACCACGCCGCCGATCCGGCCGAGCGACTCCAGCACCGACCAGTTGGCGTGGCTGCCGAGCTCGGCGAGGCGCGGCCGGCCGCCGGTGACCGGCGTGTTGTCGGCCTTGGTGAGGTGCGCCGCCGGGATGTCGTACTCGGTGGCGCCGGGGCCGCGGCGGTACTGCCAGGTGACCCGGGTGAACTGGGTCTGGGCGTCGACCGCGAGCTTGACGCGCTTGGCGGTCTCCGAGCCGTCGACCGGGGAGCTGACGCCGGCCTTGCCGACCCGGAAGGTGTAGACGGCCGGGTCGGAGAGGTTGTCCGCGCGGTCCTTGGTCTGCACCTTGAGGGTGTGGGTGCCGTCGGTCGGCGGGGTGATCGACGCGGTGGTCGCGCCGGTCGCGTCGACCGTCACCGGGGCCTTGCCGTCCAGGGTGTAGACGTACCCGACGACGTCGTCGGTGCCGGCCGGCGGGGTCAGGGTGAAGCGGCCGGCCTGGCCGGAGGCACCGTGCCACGCCTCGTCGGCCGGGTAGTCGGCGGAGGTGATGAACGGCGCGCCGGGGCGGGTGGTGTCGACGACGACGACCACGTCCTGCGGGGCCCACGGCGAGTTGTCTATGCCGTCGCCGAGCCGGGCGCCCATCGAGTACTGCACGCCCTCGTCGAACTTGGCGATGCCGAAGTCGGCCGGCTTCACCTGGGCCCAGCTGCCGTTGGGGACCTCCTTGTAGACGCGCTTGACGAAGACGCCGGCGCGGTAGAGGTCGAAGTCGGCGCCGACCCGGCCGCCGCCGTCGGGGTCACCGGCCAGGACCTGGAAGGTCGGGGTGGCCGAGGAGCTGTAGCGCGGGTTGCCCTGGCGGGCCGGGAACACGTCGACCGCCGGCGGCGCCGTGGGGACCGTGTTGTAGGTCACCGACAGGAACGGCGGGTGGCCGCCCTGGGAGGAGTCGAAGCGCTTCCACGAGTACGGGCTGGTCTCGGTGGAGGCGCGCAGGCCGAGCGCGTTGTTGGCGTAGCCGTTGTCGGACCAGGCGGTGACCAGCGAGGTCACGTCCTGGCTGACCCAGGCGTCACCGCAGCCGGCGCCCTCGTTGCCCTTGGTGGCGTTGCTGGTCGCCCACATCTTGTTCCAGTTGGGCTGGTTGGTCCACCGGCTGGCGGTGGACGCGAGGCCGGTGTCCCAGACCTCCCAGGACCACGGGTCGCAGGACCACGAGTGGGTGTTGTAGAGGTTCAGCTTCGCCGAGAGGATGTGCTTGCCGTGGTACGGCCCCTCGGGGAAGTGCAGGAAGGAGCGGGCGACCTGGCTGCTTCCGTTGTTGCCGAGCTTGAGCTCGGTGGCGGAGGACTGGTCGGTGGTCCACCCCTGCTGCACGAAGGTGTCGAAGGAGGCGCCGACGGTGAGCGCCGGGTCGATCGTCACCGGGTAGCTGGTGGCCGGGTCGGCGAGGAAGCCGGCGTCCGGGGTGAAGACCAGCTCGGCGTCGGCGCCGGAGCCGCGCAGCTCCATCGCGACGGGGGCCCGGTGGTTGTTCTCCAGCGACTGCGGGTCGACCGCCGCGTCCCACATCACCGGGGCGGGGATCTTGGCCTGGACCTTGCCGGACGGGCGCTCGGTCAGCTCGATCGAGCCGTCGTCCTTGCGGTTGACGTCCAGTCCGCTGGTGTCGATGGGCAGGGTGACGGTGCCGGCCTGGGAGACGGCCGAGCGGTCCTTGACGATCAGGTACTGCTCGAAGCCGGTCCGGGTGGCCTCCAGGACGAGGTCCACGCCGGGGCGGGCGTCGGCGTAGGTGGCGCGGCTGCCGTCGAGCCGGGGCTTCGGCAGGCGGCCGAGCCAGCCGAGCTGGACCTGCTGCTCACCCGAGCCGATCTTGACGAGCTCGCGCTCGGCGGGCTTGCCGGTCGCCGGGTCCGCGGCGGGGGCGGCGCCCTCGCCGGGCTTGGCGAAGGCGGAGGCCGAGGCGGGGGCCGGAGCGGGAACGGGGGCCGCAGCGGGCGCGCCGGGCAGGGCCGGGCGCGTCTCGTCGCGGGCGGCCCGCTGGTCGGCGGGGCGGGTGTCCGCGGCGGCGGGCACCCCGGTGGCGGGCGCGACGGCGTCGCCGGTCCGCACCCCGGCGTCGCCGCCGGTGAAGGTCAGCCCCTCCGGGTGGACCTTCGGCGCGACCTTGCCGTCCGGGGTCTCCACCAGCGTGGTGTCGACCGGGACCCAGGCGTCGCCGACCTTGACCCGGACCGGGCCGGTCGCGGTCTCCTGGGTGAGCGTCCCCTCGGGGTTGGCCCAGAGCGTGGTGCTGGCCGTCCGGGCACCGGTCACCTCGACCCGGTGCCCGTTCAGGCGGGCGGCGAGCAGGGCGGAGGCGCTGTCGGGCGCCTCGTTGACGGGTGCGGTGGCCGAGGCCCTGGGGTCGGACGCGGACTCGGCGTAGGCGGGCTCGGCGGTCAGCGCGTCGAGCGCGACCCCGGTCTCCACCAACAGCGCGAGCGCCGCCAGGAGGGCCGTGCGCCGCATACGGCGCGTACTGAAGGCCCCACCCGCGAAGGCGGGTGAGGCCTGCTTCCTCGATAGCAAGTGAACGAACTCCGTGAATAGTGATGGCAAAGAAGTGTTGCCATCACAAGATCGCAGAGCCGCCGGACCGAAAATCCCGAATCCGATATCGAATCGGCAAAGACTTTCGGATCGCTGTCCGTTCTGTCCTGATATTTCAAGGAATGCTGACTGTGCGTCAATCCGTCAGGAAACTGAGCCGTTTATTCGCCAACGTCCGACCCGCACCCCCGACGATCGGCGGGGTCTCCGACCTGGGATTTGACGGAAGACGATCATCTTGGAGATAGTCCTTTCGGGCACCGAAGCCCGGTCGCGACCCCTTGCCGGGATATGTCGGCGACCGCCGGCGCCATTTCCCCGGAGGGGTGTCGAAGAAATTCTTCGGCCCCCCGCGGAGGAATCACCCCCACCTTTCCCGGATCTATTCCGGAAATCCCGCGACGGCCGCGTCCGGGCATGCCGAAAGCCGCGCGAACACCCCGTTCGCGCGGCTTTCGCGGAGGCCCCCTCGGCGGAGGTCACCCCTCGGCGGCGATCTCCGGGACGGCGGCGTCGAGGGCGAGGGTCAGCTGGTCCAGCAGCGCCCGCAGGGCCGCGAGCTCCTCCACCGGAAGGCCGGTCGCGACGAGCAGCCGGCGCGGCACCCGCCCGGCGCGCTCGCGCATGGCGGAGCCCTCCTCGGTGAGGCTGACGGTGACCGAGCGCTCGTCCTCCGAGCTGCGCTCGCGGCGCACCAGGCCGGCCGCCTCCAGTCGCTTGAGCAGCGGGGAGAGCGTCCCCGAGTCCAGCCGCAGGTGTTCGCCGATCCGCTTGACCGGCAGTTCGCCGTGCTCCCAGAGCACGAGCATGACCAGGTACTGGGGGTACGTCAGGCCGAGGTCCTTGAGCAGCACCCGGTAGACGCCGCCGAAGGCGCGGGAGGCGGCGTTCAGCGAGAAGCAGATCTGTCGGTCCAGGAGGAGCAGGTCGGCATCGTCGGGAAGATCGGGCAGCACGGTCATGGACCCATGGTAGCGACGCTCCGGCCATCGAGTTGTGCGCAATTGAATTGCGTGCTCTACTTGAACCCGGCAGGCGGCCCCGACCGGACCGCCCGACCGAGACTTCGTACCGCAGGACCGAAGGGAACGGACCCATGGACGCGCTCTACACCGCCGCCGCCACCGCCAACGGCCGGGAGGGCCGCGCCGTCAGCTCCGACGGCCAGCTCGACCTCGCCCTGGCGATGCCCCCCGCCCTCGGCGGCAGCGGGCAGGGCACCAACCCGGAGCAGCTGTTCGCCGCCGGCTACGCGGCCTGCTTCGCCAGCGCGCTCGGCCTGGTCGGCCGGCAGGCGAAGGTGGACACCGGCGACATCTCGGTGACCGCCGAGGTGTCCATCGGCCAGGACGCCGAGGGCTTCGGCCTCGCGGTGGTGCTGCGGGTCGAGCTGCCCGAGGCGCTCGCCGGCGAGACCGGCCAGCTGCTGGTGAAGAAGGCGCACGAGGTGTGCCCGTACTCCCGCGCCACCCGCGGCAACATCCCGGTCGAGCTCGTCGTCGAGTAGTAGTCGCCGGCCGGCAACCGATCGCCGGGATGGAGCCCCGTCGCGCAGTCGCGCGACGGGGCTGTGTCGTGTTCAGGCGGGCGGCGCACCCGGCCGGGGCGGGGCCGACGGGCCGGGCGGAGGCGGGCCCGGTGAGGGCGGACCCGACGGCAGCGGACCCGACGGCGGCGGACCCGACGGCGGCGGGGGCGGCGGTGGCGGGGCGGGCGGACCGGCGCCCGGCGTCCGCGCCGGCTCACGCAGGACGTCCAGCCGGTGCCGGTACTCCTCCGCGTCGATCTCGCCGCGCGCGAAGCGCTCCGCCAGGACCTGCTCGGGCAGCGACCGCGGCGGCGCCCCGCCGACCGGTCCCGCCGCCCCGGCGGCCCACCCGGCCTTGGGCGGCCGCGTCCCGGGGACCCGCGACCGCCGGGCCAGCACCACCGCGACGGCCACCAGCGCCAGCACGACCAGCAGCAGCCCGAACGCCATCAGGCCCAGGCCCCAGGGCCCGAGGCCGTGGCCGTAGCCATGGCCGTTCCAGTGCCTCATCACGACCTCCTCACCGCCCGGATCCGGAGGTCGGCCGCCATGACGGCCGGCCCGCACCCGGGGCGATCGGCGCCTCACCACCATCGTGCGCCCGCACCCGTCGGAGCGGCGTGAGGAGAGCGCGGACCCATGCGAACCACGACGGACGGCGGCGCGCGCAGACCCGGCCGAGCGTCCGCGAGCCCCATGCGCCCCCGCACGGGCCGGCGAGCATACGCCGACGGCCGCCCGCCGGACCGCGAAACCCCCGGGGCCGGGCCGCCCCGCACCGGGCCGGGTAGCGTTCGCCCCATGAACCACCTCCCGCCGGCCGACGACCGCGAGCGCCTCGTCGCGGCCGGGGTGCTGCTCCGCTACGCGGACCACCGCCCGCACCCGGCCCTGGGTCACTCCACCATCGGCTACGTCTCGACGGCGCTCTGGTACGAACTCACCGCCCTGGCCATCTCCCCCGAAGCCGCCGCGCCCACCGCGCACGCACTACTGCGGGCCATCGCCGCCGAGGCGGTGGACGCCGCCCTCGCGCCCGGCAACGAGCACGCGCCGCGCGACGACCTCTACGTGACGCACCCCGCGCACATCGGCCCGCACCGCCGCACGGTCTGGTTCCAGCGCGGCGGCCCGCGTGGCCTGGTGACGGCGATGTTCCCGCCCGAGCTGTGATCACCCGTCGTCCGGCCCGAGCGCCGATCACCCGTCGTCCGGTCCGCCGCGCTCGACGGTGAGGCTGTGGCAGGTCCAGCCGAGCCGGTCCGGCCCGAAGATCGGCGGCCGGTCGTGGTAGGTGCCGTCCGCGACCGAGACGTTGACGATCAGGTAGGCGTGCCAGTCCGCGCCCACGCCCCGCCGGTCGGCGTGGATGAGGGTGCCGTCGACGAACCAGTCCACCGAGTGCGCGCCGAACAGCGTCCGCAGCTCGAAGGTCGCGCCGGGGGTTATACCGGCCTCGGCCCCGTGCCAGTACCGGTACCCGCCCCGGACGTGGTTGGAGATCTCCAGCAGGTCCGGGTGGTCGGCGTGGTACTCGAAGACGTCGATCTCGTTGCCGCCGTCCCGCCAGGTCCAGATCGCCGGCCAGGCGCCGAGCTCGCGGGGCAGGGTGACCCGCGCGCTCAGCACGTCGCCGGTGCGGACCTGGAAACCCTCCGGACTGCCCTCGGTGGTCAGCAGGTTGCACGTCCAGAGGTCGCCGCCGTGCCGCCGGACGGCGGTGAACAGCCCGCCCGGGCAGTATTCGCGGCTGAGGAAGTCGAGTTTGTGGTCACCCCGGTTGGTCGGCCCCATCCGGGGATAGGCGCTGCTGCGCCCCGCGACCCACTGGCTGGTCGATGTGAAGTCCGCGTCGAACACGACGGCCACGGCTGCCTCCCCGGTCCCCGGCGGCGCGGCGGCCCGCTACCGCCGCACACGCAGGGTGATGTACCCGATACGCAGTGCCATATTCGAACCGGACTCTCCGGATCCAGCCGGACACCCGATCGAACGGAGTGGCGACGGACGGAGCACGCGGGCGTACCGGGTCACCGGACCGGCGCAGGCGCGTCGCCCTCGCGCGCACCGACGCCGCGCGCGCCCGCCAGATCGCCCGCGCTACCCGCTACCCGCGCCGCCCACCCTCCCCGGGCCCGACCGCGGCCGGGTCCGGGGGGCCGTCGTCCGGTCCCAGGCCGCCGAAGGTCTCGACGCTCAGCCGGTCGGTCACCGACACGACGCCGTCGACCGACCGGCAGAGGCTCAGCACGATCGGGACGAGGTGCGGCTCCGCCACCGTGCCGCTGAGCACCACCCGCCCCTGGTCGACCTCGACGCCGACCAGCGCCGGGCTCACCCCCTCGACCCGGCCGAGCACCTCCTCGACGATCTCGCGGCGGATCACCCGGTCCTCACGGAGGAAGACCCGGAGCAGGTCCCCCCGGCTGACCATCGCGAACACCCGGCCGTCCTCGTCCAGCACCGGCAGCCGCTTCACCCCGTGCCGGCCCATCAACCGGGCCGCGGCGACGACGCTGGTCTCGGGGGTGACGCAGACCGCCGGTCCGGTCATCAGATCGGCGGCGGTCACGGCACCTCCCTGGCCCGTCCGGGCGCCCTCGGACGGTGGCAGCAGACTTCCCTGGTCCTCCTGGGCGGCCAGGGTGAGCAGCAGGTCCGCCTCCGAGACGATGCCGAGCGGCCGGCCGTCCTCGTCCACCACCGGCATGCCGGTGATGTCGTACTCGGTCAGCAGCGCGACGATCTCCCGGAAGCCGGTCTCGGGCACGACCCGGACCACGGGGCTGGTCATCACTGATTCGACGGTGGCATGACGCACTCCGGTTCACCTCGTCCGCGAGCACCGTCCGGCCGGAGCCCTGTCGTCCGGTCGGCTGTACCAGGAGCATCTCCCCCGACCGGCCGATCCGCCAGGGGCCAAGGGGCTGAATGGCCGGGACCAACGGCCTCCCGCCCCCAACGCCGCGCCTACCGGGCCACCACCGCCCCCGCCCCGGCCGGGGGTCGCCCCGGACGCAGGACGGCCCGGCCGGCGGTGCGCGCGGCGTCGGCGGTTCGGGTACGCCTTCCGTCCTGGCCGCCCACCACCCGACGGAGCCACCGTGACCGAGCCCACCCACCCCGCCGACCGGCCCCACCACCGCCACCGCCGGCCCGACCCGCCGGCCGACGCCGCCGGACCGCCGCGCTACCTGGTGACCGGGGCCACCGGCTACATCGGCGGCCGACTGGTGCCGGAGCTGCTGGGCACCGGCCGCACCGTCCGGTGTCTGGTCCGCGACCCGGACCGGCTGCGCGACCACCCCTGGCGCGACCGGGTCGAGGCCGTCACCGGCGACGTCACCCGCCCGGAGAGCCTCGCCGAGGCCTTCACCGGGATCGACGTCGCCTACTACCTGGTGCACTCGCTCGGCACCGGCCCCGCCTTCGAGGCCACCGACCGGGCGGCCGCCGAGGCCTTCGGGCGGGCGGCGGCCTGGGCCGGGGTCCGCCGGATCGTCTACCTGGGCGGCCTCGCCCCCGCCGGGGTGCCGGCCGAACGGCTCTCCCCGCACCTGCGCTCGCGCGTCGAGGTCGGCCGGGTGCTGCGCGCGAGCGGTGTGCCGACCGCGGAGCTGCGGGCCGCGGTGATCATCGGCTCCGGCTCGGCGTCCTTCGAGATGCTCCGCCACCTCACCGAACGGCTGCCGGTGATGGTGACCCCGCGCTGGGTGGACACCCGGATCCAGCCGATCGCCGTCCGCGACGTGCTGCGGCTGCTGGTCGGGGCCGCCACGCTGCCGCCGGAGGTCGACCGCGCCTTCGACATCGGCGGGCCGGACGTGCTGACCTACCGGCGGATGATGGAGCGCTACGCGGTGGTGGCCGGGCTGCCGCGCCGCCTGATCGTCGCCGTGCCCGTCCTCACCCCCCGGCTCTCCAGCCTCTGGGTCGGCCTGGTCACCCCGGTGCCGGGCTCGATCGCCCGGCCGCTGGTGGAGTCGCTGCGGTACGAGGTGGTCCGCACCGAGCGCGACCTCGACCGCCACCTGCCGGATCCGCCCGGCGGCGCCGTCGGCTTCGACGCGGCCGTCCGGCTCGCCCTACGGAGGATCCGGGACGCGGACGTCGCCACCCGCTGGTCCTCCGCTTCGCTGCCCGGGGCGCCAGGGTCCGTCTTCAAGCCCCCGTCGTCCGCCCGGAGGGCGGGCGGGGCGGCGT
>NZ_JBHSOF010000022.1:0-120907 GCF_042656005.1 Kitasatospora misakiensis
CACAAACCCGCTGGCCACAGACCTGAAACGGTCACCCGCGAAGTACGGGCCTAGAGTCGGGTCTAGATCAACAGCTGGATGAAGGAGAGGCGCTGATGGACCTGAGTATCGGTGAGGTGGCGCAGCGCAGTGGGCTGAGCGTGCACGCGTTGCGGTTCTACGAGCGGGAGGGCCTCTTCGCCAACCCGGTGCGCCGCCTGTCCAACGGCCGCCGGATCTATCACGAGGAGGATCTGGAGTGGCTGGCGATCTGCACCAAGCTGCGTTCCTCCGGCATGTCCCTGGCGGTGATCCGGCGGTACATCGAGCTGGCCCGCCAGGGCGCGGGCAACGAACACGAGCGGCTTGAGCTGCTGCGCGGACACCAGAACCACGTGGAGGCGCAGATCCGGGAGCTGCAGGGCACCTTGGAGGTGATGCGGCAGAAGATACGGATCTACGAGGACCACGTCGCCCGCGGCGAGGCCGACCGACTCTGGAACCCGTCCCACTCCCGGTCGACGACGGCTGGGTGATCTGCGACAACGGCGTCGCCGCGGGTCCGTCACCCGAGGGATTGTGGAGCGGCGGTCGGCGGTGCGAACAGTGCCTGGACGGTTTCGGTGGCCAGGTCCCGCAGCCAGCTGTGGGCGCGGTCGTCGTCGTAGCGCTGGTGCCACAGCAGGTACAGGGGGACGTCGGGCAGCGGGAGTGGCGGCGGCAGTGTGGCCAGGCCGAGCTGTTCCCGGGCTGCGCGGGTGACGGCGTCGGGGAGGGTGACGACCAGGTCGGTGTCGCGGGCGAGCTGCAGTGCGAAGGCGGCGGTGGGCCCGGCGGCGACGACGCGTCGTTCGAGGCCGAGGGTGGTCAGGGCGTCGTCGATCGGGTCGCGCAGACTTCCGCGTCGCGAAACGGTGAGGTGTTCGGCGGCCGCGTAGCGCTCGGTGCTCAGCGGGCCTTCGGTGAGGGGGTGGCCTGGTCGGACGGCGACGACCAGCCGGTCGCTGCCGACGAGGCGGTGGCGGATGTCGGGGAGCGTCGGGGCGCTGGAGCTGGATTCGAGGTCGACCTCTCCCCGGCGCAGCTCGGCGTCGTCCGTCCCGGGTTCGGCCGGCAGGCGCAGCCGGACGCCGGGGGCTTGGCGGTGGACGGCGGTGATCAGGGCGGTGCCGCAGGCGGCGGTCAGGGCGTCGTGCCAGCGCACGGTGAATACCCGGTCCAGGGCCGCCAGGTCGAGTTCCTGTTGAGCGGACAGGAGGTGGTGGGCCTGCTGGACGAGGGCGTGGACCTGGGCGCGCATGGCGAGTGCGCGGGTGGTGGGGACCATGCTGCGGCCGGTGCGGACCAGGATCTGGTCTCCGGTGGCCTTGCGGATGCGGCCCAGGGAGCGGCTCATCGCCGGTGCGGTGACGTGGAGTCGTGCTGCGGCGCCGGCGACGCTGCCCTCCTCCAGGAGTGCGTCCAGGGCCGTGAGCAGGTTCAGATCCAGTTGCATGCCAGTAACTTTACAAGTGCAAAGCATGCACTTGTTGTTAATGGTCGGGGGTCCTACCTTCGAAGTGCGGGCGAGAGACAAGCCACCCGCACACATCGAAGCCAGGGAGCCCGCCATGAGCACAGCCATGCCTTTCGCCGCCGACACGACGCTCCTGTCCGAGGTGACCGCCGCGGTGAAGACCGCCGGCCGTACGCTGCGCGAGCGCCACACCCCGCACGCCCGGGGCGTGAGTCTGGACGAGGTCGTCGCCGAGATCCACGCCAACGACGACGCGGTGCTGGACGTGCTGCGGGAGCCGCTGCTGCGGGCCCGGCCCGGATCGCGGTGGGCCGAGGACGAGTTGGCCGGCGGTGCGCTCCCGGCGGGGGAGTGGTGGGTCGTCGACCCCGCCGAGGGCAACATCAACCACGTCCACGGCCTGGAGGACTGGGCCGTCACCGCCACCCTGGTCCGTGACAACCGGCCGGTGCTCACCGTCGTCCACCTACCGCTGACCGGCGACACCTACACCGCCGTCGCCGGCGGCGGTGCGCGCCTCAACGACCGGCCCCTGAAGGTGTCCGCCAAGACCGATCTGGGCGCCGCGCTCATCGGCACCGGCCAGGCCAGGCCCGGCGAGGACGAGCGCACGTTCCGGCGGATCGGCGACTCGGTCACTGCCATGCTCATCAACGGCCTGGTCGTGCGCGTGTCCGTGCCCGCCACGATGCAGCTCATCCACGTCGCCGCCGGACGCATGGACGCCTTCTGGCAGTTCTCCGACGTGCGCTCCGGCCTGGTCGCCGGCGCCCTGCTGGTCTCCGAGGCCGGAGGCACCGTCACCGACCTGGCGGGCGAGCCCTGGACCACGGGCAGCCGCGACTTCCTGGCCGCCGCCCCCGGCATCCACGCCGCCGCCCGCAAGGTCCTGTCGACCATCGCCTGACCGGGCACCTCCGCTCTACCCACCCGATACCGCAAGGAGCATCACCTCATGACCAGCATCGGCATCCTGGGCGCCGGCCGCGTCGGCGCCAACCTCGCCGGCAAGCTCTCCGCCGCCGGACACCGTGTCACCCTCGGTGTCCGGAACCCGGAGGACACCGCAGCCCTCGCCGCCGGCATCGCCCCGCAGATCGCCTTCGCCGACCAGCGCACCACCGCCCGTACCGCGGAGATCGTGATCAACGCGACGCCCGGTGCCACCTCCCTGGACCGCCTGGCCGACCTGCGCGCCGAACTCTCCGGAAAGCTCCTCGTCGACGTCTCCAACGCCACCCGCGACGCCGCCGACGGCCTGCCCGGCGACCTGTGCTACCCCGGCAGCAGCCTCGCCGAGCAACTCCAGGCGGCCCTTCCCGACACCCGGGTGGTCAAGACCCTCAACACCATGCTGTTCATGGTCATGACCGCTCCCGACACCCTGACCGTCCCGCCGACCGCCTATCTCTCGGGCGACGACGAAGCCGCGAAGGAGACCGTGACCGGCCTGCTCGGCGACCTGGGCTGGCAGCCCGGATGGATCGAGGACCTCGGCGACATCACCACGGCCCGCGCCACCGAGGCCATGATCCTGGCCGTGCCCCACCTCCTGCGCCGACACGGCTTCAAGCCCTTCGCCGTCTCCCTCGCCCGCTGACGCCGGCACGACCGGGCGCGGACCGGAACCGGGTGGCGGCCCTGCTCGCGGCCGCCACCCCGGCGGTACTCAGCCCAAGGGGTCCTCGGCTCCGGTGAGTCGCAGGCTCGCCTGCCACAGGCGCAGTCGGGCCTCGCTGTCGTACGCCTGGGCATGGGCGCGTGCGTCGCGGGTGCGCTCGTAGAACCGTCCGGTGGTACCGGCGAGCGCCGGGTCGATGACGAGCCGGCGGGTGGCGGTCACTCCTTCCTCCAGTGTGTCGATGCTGTGCGCGACCTCGGAGAGGACGATCTTGGTCGGCATGTAGGTCGCGGGGTGCAGGCTGTTGACCGTGACCTCGTCGGCGGGCAGGCGCCCGGCGAGCTCGAAGCCGAACGAGATCTGGGCGAGCTTGCTCTGGGCGTAGGCCCGCATGCCGTGGTACTCGCGCTCCAGCATCAGATTCTCGAAGTCGAGCGGGTGCTGGCCGATGGAGGCGACGTTGACGACGCGGGCCGGCGCCGACGCGCGCAGCAGCGGCAGGAGTTCGAGGGTGAGCAGGAAGCCGGCGAGGTAGTTGACGGCGAAGCGCAGCTCGTGGCCGTCGGCGCTGGTACGGCGGGTGCGGCCGTCCGGCTTCCCGGCGCCGATGCCGGCGTTGTTCACCAGGACGTCGAGCCGGTCCACCGACGCGCGGATCTCGGCGGCCATGCGCCGGACCTGCCCGAGGTCGGAGAGGTCCGCGGTCACGGTCCGGGGCCTGGACGCGCCGCGAACCGCGAACCGGTCGGCGATGCCGTCGAGTTTGGCCTGGTCACGGCCGTGCAGGAGCAGGTCGGCGCCGTCGGCCGCCAGCCGTTCGGCCAGGGCCAGGCCGAGGCCGTCGGTGGCGCCGGTGATGAGGACGGTGCGGGCAAGGGTCATTGCGGGTCTCCCAGGTCGATCTCTTGGTCGGTCGGGGGTTGCGCGGCCTGCGTGAGGGTGGCCACGAGGTCCTCGACGAGGTCGTCGCCCATCTCCTGGCGCGTGGCCAGGAGGCGGTACCACAAGGTGCCGAACACGATGTCCATGACGGTGGACGGGGTGGGACGGGGCGGCAGGTCGCCCCGTGCCCGGGCCCGGTCGAGGACCACCTGGAGCGCGTCGCGCCGACGCTGCAGGAACGCGACACGGAAGAGCTCGCCGAACTCCTCGTTGATCTGGGCCTCCGCCATCAGGACGCGCAGGATGTCGACCACCCGCTGCTGGCGGCCGAGCCGGAAGGTGTCCCCCAGGAAGGCCCGCAGGTCGTCGGCATAGGAGCCGTGGTCGGCGTTCGTGACGTACAGATCGGCTTTCACCGTGAGCACTTCGAGGAGCACGTGCGCCTTGGAGGGCCACCACCGGTAGATCGTCTGCTTGCCGCAGCCGGCACGGGTGGCGATTCCTTCGATCGTCAGTCCCGCGTAGCCGACCTCGCCGAGGAGTTCGAACGCCGCGACCAGGATCGCCATCCGGCTCTCCTCGCTGCGTTTGCGTCCCGGGCGTGACTCCGAGGGGGGTTGCTTGTCCATGACCATGGAAGCTAGCTTAATGCGAGACGCGGCGGTTCGATACGCAGCGGTTCGAAATAAGGAGACACCATGCCCCAGCGCACTGCCCTCGTGGTCGGAGGAACCTCCGGCATCGGGCTCGCAACGGCCCGCCTGCTCCAGCGGCGCGGCGCCACCGTGCACATCACCGGCCGCAGCAAGGAGCGCCTCGACGCCCTTGCCGTCACCGACGCCGAACTGGTCGGGCACCGGGCCGACGCCGGAAACCCCGACGAGATGCGCGCACTCGCCGAGACGACCGGCAGCATCGACTGGCTGGTCCTGGCGGCCGGCGGGAGCGAAGGGCCGGGGCCGGTGGCCGACCTCGACCTGACGATGCTGCGCCGCGCGTTCGAGGCCAAGTTCTGGCCCCACGTCACCGCGATCCAGGCGGTCCTGCCGCAGCTCGCACCGGACGGGTCCATCACCCTGCTCAGCGCCATCACCGCGCGGACCGGTATGCCGGGAACCGCCGGCATCGCCGCCATCAACGGCGCCGTCGAGGCCCTGGTCCGGCCGCTGGCCGCGGAACTCGCCCCGATACGGGTGAACGCCGTGTCTCCTGGGCTCGTCGACACGCCCTGGTGGAACGGCCTGCCGGAGGACGCCAAGCGCGGGTACTTCGCCCAGGCCGCCGCCACTCTGCCGGTCCGCCACATCGCCTCGGCGGAGGAGATCGCCGAGGTGGTGGCCCTGGCCGCCACCAATGCCAACCTCACCGGCACCGTCATCGAGAGCGACGGGGGCGCGCGTCTGGTCTCGCTCGGCTGACCCGCTGACCTCGCTGCGGTGTCCCGCCCCGGCCGCCTCATCTCGGCAGGGGCGGGACACCGACACTCAGAGCCCAACGCCGGGGTAACCCTCGTCGGTCGGCTCCGGACGTAGGGGTGCGGAAGACGCCGGCGCGTCGCTGGAACAGACGCCGGCGGCCGATGGTTCCAGACCGTAGCAAGTGCCGCACACCCTCCGGAGGCTTCCCCCGTGACGCAGATCAGAGAGCTCTACCTCACCGTGGCCGCGTCGGCGGCGCGGCTGCTCGCCTCCCCTCAGGTGGCCGCGGCGTGGCAGGAGCCGAGCGCGTTGCCGAAGCTCAGCGTCCAGGGCCTGGCCGGCCATCTGGCCGGACAGATCTTCTTCATCCCCCAGATGCTCGCCGAACCGGTGCCCGTCGAGGAGAGCATCCCGATCCACGAGTACTACGCGCGGGTGAGCTGGATCGGCTCGGACCTCGACGATCCGTTCAACGTGTTCATCAGGACCGGAGGCGAGCAGGAGGCCGCGGACGGCCCCGCGGCGCTGGCGGCCCGCGCGGAGGCCACCGTCCGCGAACTCCGCACCGTGCTGCCGGCGGCCCCGGATCGAACGGTCCGGCGGCCGACCTGGGGACCGTGGTCGATCAGCCTGGACGACTTCGTGACCAGCCGACTGCTCGAACTCGTCGTCCACAGCGACGATCTGGCGCACAGCGTGGGGGTGCCGACGCCGGAACTGCCCGCCGAGGCCGTCGAAACCGTCGTCGACCTGCTGTCCCGGATCGCGCTGCGCCGCCACGGCGCGGTGAACGTGCTGCGAGCCTTCACCCGGGCCGAGCGGGCGCCCGCTTCGATCGCCGCGCTCTGAAAATCCGCGCCAGGCCGAGGCTCGCGACCGTCCGAACCGACCGCGCCTGCGCGCGCGTCAGGCCACCGAGCCGGCCACCCCGGTACGGCCGTCGGGGACGCCGACGATGGTCACGATGACCTGCTTGCGAACGGCCTCACCGAGTACGTCGGCCAGCGCGTCGGTGGTCGTGGCCACCAGGCGGGCGGGGGCGTCCGGAACCTCCGGCAGGTGGTACGCGGCCTCGCGCATGCTGAGCGTGACGAGAGGCGCGTCGTGGTCGACCTGGACGCCGCCGACGCCGCGCCGGTGCTGCGGGATTCCGATCAGGTCGACCCCGACGAGGCGGCGGAACTCCTGGCCGTAGACGGCACCGACCGCGTCGGCCAGGGCGCTGATCAGCTTCGGTTCGACCGTCCCGTCGAGGGCTTCCTCGCGGATGTGCACGCTGAAGTGAGGCATGGTGGCAACTCCGTTCACAGCGGTACATAGGATGGAGGCACCTGGCTTTGCCAGCAAAGTACCTTTGACTGCAAAGATAAAGACGAAGGGGTGTGCCATGTCAAGGCCCACGGCGCACGAGGCGACAGGGGGCGGCGAGGGCGGGGTCGACGACACCGTCAGGGCCCTGCTCCTGCTCATGCCCCGGATGGTGGGCCGGGTCAAGAAGATCCCCGTGCCCGAGGCACTGCAGTCCTTCGCACTGGCGCCGCGCCACCTCTCGCTGCTCTCCTACCTGCTCTTCGACGGGCCGATGACCGTCAACGAGCTGGCAGCCCGACTCCAGGTCGCACCGACGACGGTGAGCCTGCTGGTCGGCGAGCTGAGCCGGAAGGGCATCCTGGAACGCCGCGAGGACGAGACGGACCGCCGCCGCCGGATCATCGGCATCGCCACCGACCAGCAGCCCGCGATCACCTCCTGGCTGGCCCCGGGCGCGGCCGCATGGCGCAAGACCTTGGAACCCCTGACGCCGGATCAGCGAAACCTGTTCGTCAACACCCTCCTCGCCTACGAAGCCGCGGTCACCGGCGAGGAACAGGACTGAGCCGAGCCCGCCACGGAGGCCGACAACGGCCCCTGGGGGACGAGCCGGCGGCACCGTTCGAGGTACCGGAGGCGGGTTCAAGAGGGGTATGAATATCGTAAGCTTGCGAATTGTCGTCCGAGGGTGGGGAGCGCGTCCTTCGCGCCCCGTTCTCGATCTCATGGAGGGGCCGTCGTGATCGACAAGGAGATTTGCAACACGACGGAGCATGTTGTCGTCGAAGCAGATCAGCGCCAGGGCAGGTCCGGGCGCGTTTCGCTGCTGAGGACACTGCGACAGACCGGACTGGGGATGGTCTGCCTGGCAGTGCTCTCGGCGGTCCTGTTCGCCTTCGTCGGACCGGCACCCGGACTTGGCGTGCCGGCCCTCGCGCTCGCCGTCGTGATCGCCGTATTCATCTTTTTCGCGGCTTCGGGACATAAGCCGACGTGCTCGGCCAAGAAGGCGTTGATTCTCTTCTTCGGGTGGATTGAATTCGCCTTCTGACGCAGCCGCTATAGACCAGAGTCGAGGCCACGATGTGACTGAGCGCTTCAGTTGGCGGGCGAGCTTTCCGGGTAGTGCTGTGGGGGGCGTTGGTCCCCGTTGTACGGCGGGGTGCTCGCCTGACGACGGCTGCTCCAGGGCATCAGCCGTGACGGTGTTGGGACACGTCGTAGAGCAGCCAGTGGTACGGGGACCCCTCGTCAATGGGGCGGAGGCTGTCCAGGATCTCGTCGCCTCGTGGGTCGTCCCGCAGCGCGAGCCGTACGGCTGCCTCCACACGCACGTCCTCGTCCGGATCGGTGAGGCAGGTGACGAGTGAGTCCGTGGCGTCCTGGTGGTGTGCGGGTGCGGACGCGAGGGCTCGGCAGGCTTGCCTGCGTACCATCGGGTTTTTGTCCGCTGTGCGCTCCACGGCTGCGGAGAGGGCCTGGTGATCGCCTCTTCCGATCGGGCGGTGCAATCCGGAGAGCGCCGTTTGCCGGACCTTGCTGTCGATGTGACGGGTGAGCGCGGTGAGCGGTTCGTCGCGGCGCGGGTCCTGAGCATCGGCCAGGCCGGCGGTGAGCGGCCGGGTCACGCGGGGGTCCGGCTCGCTCGCTACCCAGGGAAGGAACAGGTCGACGAGAGGTCCGTCGAAGGGCGCGTCGTCGCTCTCGTCGAAGAGGTTGGTCAGGCGGAGGATCTCCGCGCCGAAGTAGCGCTCCATCGGGTCGGGCCGGTTGCGCAGGGCAGCGGCCGCGTCCCAGGCTGCGGAGCCACGCTCCGCGAGCGTCGCGGTGGTCTGCCACCAGATCGCGTGGTCGATGTCGGGCTCGGCCAGCGCGCGGGAGAGCAGTTCGTCGAAGGACGTCGCGATGCCGTACGACTTCTCCAAATTGGTGAGTATCGCCGCGTGCCCGGTTCTGATGGTCAGGCTGCCCAGTGACAGTTGCTCGCAGTTCCCGGAATCGGATGAGACAGCTCTACGGTCGACTGGCCCCTGTCGGCCGCTTCTGCGGTACAGCTCGGCCACGAGGTCCGTCTCGTGCCAGTACTGGGCCAGTGCCAGGGCGTTGCGCCCTTCGGCGTCTGTGATCCACATGTGGGCGCCACGGTTGATAAGCAGGTTCGTGATGTCGTAGGAACCCAGCTCGATCGCGCGATGCAGCGGGGTACGGCCGAGGCCGTCCACACGGTCCGGACGCGCACATGCCCCGAGGAGGGTCTCCATCATCGGGAGATCGAAGGCATCCACAGCCAGGCACAGGACAGGGGTGCCGTGCTCGTCGGCAGCGTCGGGGTCGGCGCCTGCCCGCAACAACGCGTCCGCCACCCGTGCGTCCCCGCTCCGGACCGCATCTATGAGTGGTTCCGCCATCGTGCCCTCCGTACCCGCTCGGCTGGCCCGCCGTACGGGCAGGACAGGCCCAGGAAGCCTAGCCGCCCCTGCAATGTGGTCAGGTTGCTCGTACGGAATCAGAAGATCATCCGGCGAGCAGGTATGCGACCACGCTGGCCCTGTACCAGCTCTCTCACCGTGTACGCCGTCCACGGCGCTCAGGACACCGCGCCTTGTGGTCGGGCGGACGAAATAGCCCAAACCAGGCTCGCCGATCCAACTCTGGCGATACCCCGCCCGGTCAACGCCCAACTCGCCAAGTGAAGCGCTCAGTCACACGAAAATCCACGGCACGTGGTGGCCACGGGTCGGTAGCCTCCAGCCGTGCGAAACATCGAACTCCTGGTACCGGCCGCTCGGCGGGCCGATGCCGTGGGCCTGCGTGAGCTGGACGCTGACGAGCTCGCCCGGTATGTGGCTGATCCGGCCCACCCGTGGTGGCGGCGCGAGCCGTGCGTGCGGGCGCTGACCGGTCGGGTGCCGCAGGCGTGGGTCGCCGAGCTGATCGACCGTATCCAGGACCCGGAGGACACGTCGGAAGTCCGCATCGCGCTGCTTGAACTGCTCGGGGACCATGCCGAGTTGCTGCCCTGGCTGCGGCACCAGGACCGACGGGAGGAGAACGGCTACGGCATGCCCGAGGCCTTCCTCAAGGCCCGCGCCGGCCTCGGCGACCGCTCGGTCCTGCCGGAACTCGCGACCCTCGCCGCGTCCGAGTGGTCGCACCGGCGGGAGCTCGGCGAGGCCGGGCTGTACACGCTGGCCCGGCGGTACGGGAACGAGGCAATCCTGGCCGAGCTCGGGGATGAGCGGCCGGAGGACCGGGCGGCCCGACTCCGGTTGCAGGACGCGGAGCTGGACGTGTTCGCACTGGCCGACCCGGACCGTTCCGTCGCCCACCTGGCCCGGTCGCTGCTGACGGACGAACACCGTGTGCGCGCCTACCTGGACGAGGCGCCGACCACCGAGGCGAAGCTCTGGGCCGCGTACGCGCTGTACCACCTCACCGAGGACACGGTCGAGACCCGGGCGATCTACGACCACCTGGGCCGCCCCCGGGTCGAGGTGGCCGGCCTGGACGAGGAACTGCGCAGCGCGATCGTGCACCAGTTCGCCGAGGGCTGCCAGGCGCACAGCGACCCCCGCTGGCGCGTCGAGGTGCTCTGTACCGAGCCGCCGGCCCACCCCGACCAGGACGAGCAACTCGCCCGGGCCATAGCCGCGTTGACCGCGGTGGGACTCGAACCGGCATCCCCGGTCTCCGCCGGCGAGCACAACCAGCAGGGCGAGGGAACCTACCACGTGATCGAGTGCGGGGAGGGCTCGGTGTTCATCAGCACCCTCGGCCGGTTCGCCACCGGCCACGAGGTCGCCCCCACGGCCCGTCAGGCCCTGGAGGCGACCGGGTTCCGCTGGATCGACGAGGAGACCGGTGCGATCGAGGTGACCGACCTCTGCGTCTACTACTTCGGCGCGCGGGTGCCCCTCACCGTCGACACCCTGCTGTTCTACTGGCAGGACTGACTGATCATCTTCACAAGGGGTTCGGCTCAGTGGCTCGGTAGTCGAGGCGGGCCGGGCCTCGACAGGAATATAGCGATCGGTCTACTGTTTCGGCATGGGAGCGAAGGGCGAGGAGACTCGGGCGCGGTTGGTCGCGGCCACCCGGCAGCTGATCGAGGCGCAGGGCTACTACGGCACCGGCCTCAACCAGGTGCTGGCCGAGAGCGGCGCGCCGCGCGGGTCGCTCTACTTCCACTTCCCCGAGGGCAAGGACCAGCTGGTCGCCCAGGCGCTGTCCGAGGCCGGGCGGGACGTCGCGGTGCTCATCTCCGGGATGGCCGGCGGCGAGCTGTCCGCGGCCGAGGTGGTGCGCGGCCTGCTGGATGCCTTCGGCGATCGGATGGAGCAGTCCGGGTACGCCAAGGGCTGCCCGCTGGCCACCGTGGCCCTGGAGGTCTCGGCCGGGCACGAGGAGCTGCGCCGGGTCTGCGAGAGCGCGTACGCCGAGTGGCAGGGCGCCCTCGCGGACCGGCTGGTTCTGGACGGGCGCGATCGCGCGGGCGCCGAGGCGGCGGCCGGCTCGGCGCTCGCCTTGGTGGAGGGCGCGCTGCTGCTGGCCCGGGTCCAGCACAGCCGTCTGCCGCTGGACCGGGCGGCCGGTGCGGTCGAACTGCTGCTCGGCTGAGCGACCCGGCCCGACCCCCAGGCCGCACACGACCCGGCGCCTCAGAATATGCAGATCGGTCCACTTAAACAGGAGCCCGGAACCATGACCGCACTCATCCTCGGTGCCAACGGCTTCATCGGCCGCTGGCTGACCCTCCACCTGCTCGCCACCGGCCGGCCCACCATCGCCGGCGTCCGCGGCAACGGCAACGGCAACGGCAACGGCGACGAACTGCGCGCCTGGCTGCGCGAGCGCAACGCGGCCGACGCCGAGCTGACCACCGTCCAGGTCGACGTCACCCGTCCCGACCTGGGCCTCTCCTCCACCGACCGCGAGGCGCTGTCGGCCACCGCAGACGTCTACAACCTGGCCGCCCGCTACCGCTTCGGCCTGACCCGCGCCGAGGCGGCGGCCGTCAACGCGGACGGCGCCGCGCGCACCGTCCGCTGGGCGGCGGAGCTGCCGCGGCTGCGCCGCCTGGTGCACCTGTCCGGCTACCGGGTGGGCCGCGACCCGTCCCCCGCGTACCCGCTGCCCGACGCGGACCGCCGCTACCGCACCGAGGGCGCGTACGAGGCGTCCAAGCGCGAGGGCGACGCGGCGGTGCGCACCCTCGCGCCGCGGCTCGGGGTCCCCACCACCGTGGTCAACCCGGGGGTGGTGATCGGCCATTCGCGAACCGGCGAGTCGGGCCAGTACCTTGGCCTGGCGCCGCTGGTCGAGCAGTTGTACGCGGGGAAGCTCAAGGCCCTCGCCGGCAGTGCGCGCACCTTCGTCCCGGTGGTGGCGGTCGACCACCTGGCGGCCTTCCTGGCGGCCGTCCCGGAGCACGACACGGCGCCGCTCGCGCTGCACACGGTGCTGGACCCGCGGACACCACCGCTGCCGGAGCTGGTCGCCACGGTCGCCCGGCGTCTGAACGTCCGGCCGCCGCGCGCCACCGTGCCCCTCGCGCTGGTCAGGCGCCTGCCGCAGCGGCTGACCGGGGTCGACCGGGAGGCGCTCTCGTTCCTCTCCGAGGATCGGTACGACACCGCCTCCGCCGAGCGGCTGGAGGCGGCGGCGGGCCTGGCGCACATGCCGGTGGACGAACTGCTCGGACGGTGGGCGGCCCACGTGGTGACCGACCGTTCGCTGGCCGGACGCCAGTAGTTTCTGTCTCCGGCTGCGGCGCTTCGGCGCCGCGGCGCGCGCTCCGCCGGGTGGGTGGCAGGTGGCGGCGCGCTTCCGGGAAACGGGGCGGGGGCTCGGGGGAGACCGATAGCTTCGTGGACGTCCTGTTGTGCGTGTTCGCCGGAAGGGCCCGGTCACTTGATGGAGTACCACGAGCGTCGGCGCGCCACGGCCTGGACGCGGTCGGGCCCCGAGCGCAGCGCGGCGGGGGCCGCGGGCCTGCCGCTCGGCGACGAGGACGTGCCCGGCGAGGACGTGCCCGGCGACGGGTGCGGCGCGGGCCCCACGAGCCTGGCGGCCGGCCGCCTGCACCGCCGGGTCAGCGGTGTCGACCACCAGGCGGTACCGGTGACCGACGGGGAGTTGGCCGCGCTGGGCGATCCCATGGCGGTGCTGTTCTTCCGGCGGGGCGTGTTCCCCATGACGGTCCAGGACCTGCTCGCTGGCCTGCCGCAGCCACCCGGCGGCCTGCCGAACGCGGTCTACCTGATCGGCGAGGCCGGACAGATCCCGTGGAACGCCTCGCCGCCCCCGTTCCGGGACTTCCGGTTCGCCATCACCCGCACGGCCCTGCAGAGCAAGGACGTCGACCTGCTGATCAGCACCGGCGCGGGTGATGACCCCGCCACCACCTTCCTCCAGGTGGCGGCCTGGGACCCGGACGCCGGCGTGTTCAACTACTACTCGCGGATCAGCCCGAGCTGGGTCTGGTCGGGGGACTCCTGGGCGGCGCTGGCGGAAGGCTCCCGCGGCCGGGGCTGCTTCGACAGCCACATCAACGGCAGCGTCGTGATGAAGGAACTGGCCCAGCCGTGGAGCAACTGGCAGTCCCAGGTCGCGACGATCGACCTCCCCGCCGACAGCCCCGTGCGGACCGACCCGCTGTTCGCCCAGGTCGTCGGCGCGGAGATCCTGGAGCTGACGGTCCGCGCGCTCGTCGCCCGGTGGACGACGGCGCGGCTCGCGGCCGTCACCCGGACCGGCACCGTGGACCGGCCGGACCACCTCCTGCGACAGCTCTTCACCACCACCTCGGTCAACCTGTCCAGCAGCGCGGTCCAGAGCACCGCCGTCACCGCGGCGAGCCAGGACTTCCCGCTGCCGGTCGGCTTCTGGCTGAACGGCGACGCCCTGATCAACGACCTCGCGCTGCCGGTCACCGCGTCCGTGCCGCTGGCGCCCGCGGCCGCGTACGTGGCGGCCCTGACCAGGTTCGGCTTCCGCCTCCAGGAGGAGGCCAGCGGCTTCCGCCGGCCCGGGGACACCTTCTTCGCGTTCGTGGTGCCGGAGGCCGCCTTCGAGGACAACGACGTGGTCCGCCAGATGGTGGGGAGCGGACTGCTCCCCGCGAAGTTCGCCGCGTGCGCGCTCATGGTCGACTTCACCAACCCCGTCTTCAGTGCCGACCGGGCCCGCCTGATGGCGTACGTGCCGACCGTCCCCACCCCGGCCGCCGGCCTCGCCGAGCAGATCGCGCAGGCGATCACGAAAGCCGCGGGCACGCTGCCGTCCACCAGCCCGGAGGCCCGGTTCGCCGCCGACTGGGCGCTGCCCGATGCCGACTGGCCGCAGGCCTTCGCCGACCGTATCGACACCTACCTGGGCCGGGTGTCCGCCCGCATCGGCACACCCGCGGGCTTCGAGGAGTACGTGCGGCTGGCGGAGTCCCGCCGTCGGGACTTCAAGGCGATGCGGCTCAACGAGTTCGAACTCACGCTCCCGGCCACCGACATCCCCGCCGACGCACCCCGCCTGGAGATGCTGGCGAACGCGACCGTCGCCCCCGCTCCGGCCCCCACTCTCGACCTCTGACGCCCGGCCCACCCGTCCGGCCCACCCGTCCGGTCCACCGGTCCGGTACATCCGTCCGCCCCACCTGTCCGGCCGCGGGACCGCTCCGGGGCCGGACCACCGCACCGCAAAGGAAGCGCGCATGAGCAAGCTGCCCTCGTACAACCCGCCCGGCAACCTCACCGACCTGGACGGTGCCGGGCTGAAGGCCTGGGACACCTTCATCAGCGAAAGTGTCGACCGGGCCGCGAAGGGCCCCGACCCCAGCGCGGTGCTCCACGACAGCCCCCGCAGCCAGTTCTACAACCTCACCCGGACCGACACCGCCGCGGACGCGACCGAGGCCGCCGTCACCTGGACGGCGTTCCCTCGGGTCATCAAGCTCAGCTCGATCGGGGACCTCCAGCGCTGGAAGCGCGCGGACGCCAGCCGCGACGTCCAGGACGAGTACTGCGAGTGGAGCGTCACCCGCGACACCACCGGGAAGATCACCAAGGTCACCTTCACCTGCGAAGGGCCCGAGTACTGGTCGATGCTGGCCCAGACCGACCCGGCGGCCGTCCTCACGCTGTACCGGACGTTCGTCGACCCCGGTGTGCAGCACGGCGACCTGTTCGGGGTGGACGGCACCTACAAGCCGCGCAACCGGTGGAACGACTCGACCTCGCACGGCGCGATGCACCTGATCCAGCGCAACAACACGCTCGGCGCGGAGATCGAACTCGCCGCGGCCGGCACCGTCGTCCGGCTCATCGACGGCCAGGAACTCACCACCGAACAGCAGTTGATCCAGTGCGGCATGTACGGGCAGCCGGAACGCAACAGCGACCCCCACATCGGCGGCGCGGTCAACGCGCTCGCCCGCCAGAAGGCCGACATCTCGCTCGCCGACCCGGTCGGCCTCTACTTCAACGACCTCTCCACCGACGGCTGGGCGACCCCCGACGGCTCCGACCCGAAGGACTACTGGACCTACCTGCGCGGCGACGCCACCCACCCCGTGCGCGCCGTCTACGAAGTCCCGCAGGACCGGGGATTCGCCGTCGGCGACATCACCATCAACGGCAAGCTGATCCAGTTCGGCGCCCAGATCACCGACTTCATCACCATCAGGCTCAGCGCGGTCGCCTGCCGCTTCGGCCAGAGCACCACGGCACCGCAGACCGCCTGCGTCCAGTTCGTCCAGCCGTCCCCCGTCGCCGCACCCGGCCTCTCCGTGGAAGCCGCGCCGGCCCTGCGCCTCACCGAGCCGCCCGCCTCGGTCTCCCGCCGCTGACCAGCGACGGGATCCGATCCCAGATACCGCACAACAGACGTATGTGAAAGCGCTCATGACGGAGCATCAATCGGAGGGCGGCTCCTGGGCGAGAGCCCGGGAGTCGCGCTCGGCTACCGCGCGGGCGAGCGAGATCGACGCTACGCCCCGGCCTGCTGGTAGAGCGTCATCAGGATGCCGTGCACCGGCTCGCCCTCCGGATCCTCCTCCGTGTCGTCGACCAGCCCGGCCAGGGCCTCGGCGAGGCGCGCCGCCTTGGCCGGGCTGAGCCGAAGATGACGTAGCGTCAGGAGGTGGTCGGCGGGTGAGCGGTCCAGCTCCTGGGCGACGGCGCCGAGCAGTGCGGCCGTGCCCTCGGCCCGCGGTTCGGCGACGAGGAGGCGCTCGGCGGTCCGCCGGTAGTACTTCTCGGTGCCGCCGCGTACCCGCCGCGTTCCCGCGTCCTGGACCAGGCCCGCCTCGCACAGCACTCTGAGGTGGTGGGAGACCCCGCCCTTGTTCGCTCCCAACTGCGCGGCGAGCCGGCTGATCGTCGACGGCCGGGTGCTCAGGGCGAAGAGCAGGCGCTGGCGCATGGGGTGGGCGAGCGCGCTGTGCTGCTGGGGCGTGTCGATCCGTTGGACGTTCTCGTCCGGTTGATGGCTCACCAGATCAAGCGTTAAGTACGGTTGACGCTTTGGCAAGCCGCTGGTCTACTCCCTCTCCATGACCTCCACCACATTGCCTTCCGCTCTGGATGCCGCCGCCGTCGTCGAGTCGATCGCCGCTCTGGTCGGCGAGAACTACGTCTTCCCTGACGCCGCCCGGGAACTGGCGTCCCTGCTGCGGCGCCGGAGCGCCGAGGGCTCCTACCTGACCGAATCCGCCGAGGAGTTGGCCGAGGCGGTCACCGCCGATCTGCGGTCCGTCAACGGCGACCTGCACCTGGCCCTCAAGTACCACGCCGTACCGGTGCCGGCGGAGCGGGGCGCGGCGGTACTCGCCACGATGCGCAGGGACTTCGACGCCTCCCTGGGCGGTGTTCCCCGGGTGGAACTCCTCGACGGCGGCGTCGCGGTCCTGGAGATCGCACCCAAGATGTTCCCGCTGGACTGGGCGGCCCAGCCGCTGACCGCGGCGCTCTCCCTGGTGGCCCCCGCCCGCGCCCTCATCCTGGACCTGCGCCGCAACACCGGCGGCGACCCGAACACGGTCGCCTTCGTCTGCGCCTACCTGCTCGACGGGCGTACCCACCTCAACACCATGCTCTCGCGGCAGGGGGACGTCGCCGAGCAGTCCTGGACGCCCCCGTTCGTCCCCGGAGCCCGCTTCGGCGGCAGCAAGCCGCTCTACGTCCTGACCAGCGGAGACACCTTCTCCGCTGGCGAGGAACTCGCCTACGACCTTCAGCAGCTCGGTCGCGCCGAGGTCGTGGGGGAGGCCACCCGGGGCGGCGCGCACCCGCGCGACGGCTGGACCGTGCACCCGCACCTGGAGCTCAGCGTGCCCGTCGCCCGCGCGGTCAACCCCGTCTCGGGCAGTAACTGGGAGGGGACCGGCGTCCGGCCCGACGTGCCGTGCGACGCCGGGACGGCGCTCGACCGCGCGTTGGCGCTGGCGGTGGAGCGCCTGGCCTGAGCCCCTTCCTCCGGATCGGCGGGCGGACCGAAGGAACGTGCCCGCCGGCCGGACCGAAGGGTGACGAGGTGCGGGTGCTCTCGTGATCGGCCGTCAGGACAGCTGGACGTGGTCGAACTGGGCGATGGCTTCGGCGGGGTCCGGGCTCACGAGGCGTTCCAGGCCGGCCGTCGTGATCTGCGCCCACCGGCCGGCCCGTGCCCACATCCGTTCCTCGAAGGCGCGGACGGCCTCGTCCGGATCTCCGGAGCCGCTGGCGATGGACTCGGTGGCGATGGACTCAGCGAGTTCGGCGCCGTCCAGCATCGCGAGGTTCGCGCCCGCACCCAGCGGGGGCATCAGATGAGCGGCGTCGCCCAGCAGCGTCACCCCGGGGACGTGGGTCCAGGTGTGGGACACGGGCAGGCTGTAGAAGGGGCGGTGAACGAAGGCGGCGCCGTGTCGGAGGAGGTCGAGAACGGGAGCGGCCCAGCCGTCGAACAGCGCCAGCAGGCCCGACCGCACGGCCTCGACGTCGGCCAGGTCCAGGTTCCGGTTTAGGTCCAGGTCAAGCTTCGCGTGCCAGCCCAGCGGCGCGCGGAACTTGGCGTACACCTTGACGTGGCCGCCGCTGTTGCGCTGGGCGACGAGCGAGCGGTTCACGCCGTACACGGCCACGGAACCGTCACCGATCAACCGGGCGAGGGCCGGGTGGCGGGTGTCGACCTCGTCGAGGGAGGTCTCGACCGAGGTGACGCCGGTGTAGTGCGGCGTCACCGGCGAGACCGCGGGGCGGACCCGGGACCAGGCGCCGTCCGCGCCGATCACGAGGTCGAAGGCCTCCTGCCGCCCGTCCGCGAAATGGACCAGTACGCCGTCCCGGGTCCCCGGCACCACCCGCGTCACGCTCCGGCCCCACCGGACGTCGTCGAGCGGGCCGAGCAGCAGGTCACGGAGTTGCCCGCGGTCGATCTCGGGGTTCGCCCGCTCGTCCGGACGGGGGTGCCAGTCGCGCAGGACCGTCCCGTCCGTGTCCAGGATGCGCATGGCCTGCCCCTCGGGACGGGACAGCGCCTGGAACTCCGCCAGCAGCCCCGCCTTGTCCAACGCGAGCTGGCCCAGCCCTTCCTGCAGGTCCAGCGTGCCGCCCGGCGGGCGGGCGTCGGGGGCGGGATCGCGTTCCAGGACGGCGACGGGGTGGCCGTGGCGCTGCAGGACACGGGCGAAGGTAAGGCCGGCCGGGCCGCCGCCGACCACCGCGATGCGATGTCTCATATCGATACACTGTATTGAGTCGATGTGGTGCATCGCAACGGTACGGTGGGGCCATGACTGTGTGGGACCGCCCGGAGCCGCCGACTCAACCCGTACCGCTCGACCGGGAGCGGATCGTCGCCGCCGCCGTCGCGCTGGCCGACGAGGGCGGGTTGGAGGCGGTGTCCCTGCGCAAGGTCGCCGCCCGCCTGGACGCGGGCCCGATGCGGCTGTACCGCTACATCTCCACCAAGGAGGAGCTGTTCGACCTCATGGTGGACGAGGTCCAGGCCGAGATCCGCCCCGAGGAGCAGCCCGGTGACTGGCGGGAGGCGCTGCGCCTCCTCGCCCAGCGCACCAGGCAGGCCGCGCTCCGCCACGAATGGCTGGCCGACCTGCTCGGCGGCCGCCCGGCCCTGGGCCCGAACGGCCTCGCTGTGACCGAGGCCACGCTCTCCGCCCTCGACGGCCACGCCGACATCGACACCGTCATGCGCGCCGTGGAGACCGTCAGCGCCTACTACATCGGCGCGATCAGGCGCGAGATCGCGAACCTGCGGGCCGAGCGCGCCACGGGCCTGTCCAAGCACGACTGGCAGCGCGCCTCCGGCCCGCATGTGACGAGCATGCTGGCCACGGGCCGCTTCCCGGCGCTCGCCAAGGCCGTGTACGACGGCACGGACGTGGACGCCGAGACATCCTTCGCGACCGGACTGGACTGGGTCCTCGACGCCGTGGCCGCCAAACTCGTCCGACCGCCGACGTGATGCCCGGCTCCTGCCGCCGGCCCCGGCACGCCGACCCGGGTCACCCCGTGGCGCGCAGGGCCGAGACCGGGTAGCGCAGCGCCTCCGGGACGGCGGCGTCGATGGCGGCGACGGCGGTGCCGAGGCCGGAGAAGAGTTCCGGGGTCACGGGGACGAAGCAGTTGCCCAGGCCGTGGAGGATGCGGCCACCGTCGTGGACCTCGACGCCGACTACCTCGCTGTACGGGAAGCCGTGGACCTGGCCGTCCTCGTCCTGCCACCACGCGCCGTCGGCGTTCACCACGAGCCGGACCTTTCGGGCCGCGCCGGAGCGTGCCCGGGCGAGCAGCGGCGGCCGGAACTGCGGCCCGGCGGGCAGTCCGCTGCGCTCCGAGCAGCCGCCGGCGGGCAGCGCCGAGCGGTCGGGCCGGCCGAGCGTCAACTGCTCCACCTGGCAGGGCACGAGCAGGAGCGCCGTCTCCATCGCCGCCGCGAACACCTCCCGCACCTGGGCCGGGGTCACCTCGGCCTGCCGCGCGAGCTTGGTCGCGGCGTCGAGGTGGGTCTCGTCGAGGAGCTGGTCCGCCGCGCGCTCGGCGACCTCCATGTCGAGGGTGCGCGGGTCGGTCAGGAACTCCCGGGCGGCCTCGCGCTCCTCGGCCAGCTCGGCCTCGGTGGGCTCCTCGGCGGCGAGGCGCAGCGCCTCCTGCCAGAGCAGTTCGGTGACGCGCTTCTCCTGGCCCTCGCGGACGTCCAGTTGGACGACGCGCTCGCCACGGCCGGGCCCGACGTAGACGGCGGTGCCGCCGACGTCGTAGCTCAGGCCGTGCTCGTGACGGACGGTGTCGGTCAGGCGCTGCGAGAGGATGTGGGTGGCGAGCAGCATCGCCTGGTCGTTGAGGTCGCAGGCGAGCAGCAGGCCGGGACCGGGGACGTCGGCCCGGTGCCAGGACGGGCCGGTGTTGCGTGGGGCCGGGTGCGGCGCGCGGGCGGTGCGGGCGCCGGAGGGCAGCGGCAGGCGCAGCCCCTCCGGCGGCGGCCCGGTCAGGGCGAGGACGGCGTTGCCGGCGTGGAAGTGCCGGGCGACGGTCTCCCGGACGGCCTCCAGCGGGATCCGGTCCGCGCCGGGCCCGCTGAAGGAGGCCAGGCCGAGGCCCTGGGTGCCGTAACGGATCGACAGCAACTCGCCGGTGACCGGGTCGGCCGCACCACTCCCCTCGGCGGCCAACACGCCGGCCTCCTTCTCGATCCGCTCCAGGGGCAGCTCGGCGAGGGCGGCACAGACGCGGGCGAGGAAGTCGACGACCTGCTCCGGTCGCCCCGAACAGGTGAAGTCGGTGATCGAGAGGCTGACCGAGGCATTGTGATCGAAGTGCAGCCGAGGAAGCGTGCTCATCGCCAGGTGCTCGACCAGGTGCGTCACCCCGAGGGTACGGAAGGTCTCGTCCTGGACCCCGCAGCCGAACATCAGAGTGGCTTCGAGCGGGCCGGGCGTCTCGGTCCAGATGACGGGGACGCCGTCGATGAGGTCGTGGTGCATCGGGCGATCATACATTCATCGCTTTATCGACCTTGGGGGACGGTCGAACCGCGCTGCCTCCTCATCGGCGGAGGTCGTCGCCGAGGTAGCCGAGGTGCCGCGTGCATCCCCGACCCCGCACAAGGTGCGGCGCCCTGGGGGCCGATAAAAAGAGGGCCGACTGGGGAAAGCCTGGTAGTAAAATACCAACCCCATGGTACGGAAGGACCCGTGGAGGGTCCGCAGCCACTCGAGGAAGTGAAATTGGAAGCAATCTTTTCGGGAATGGATCCCTGGAAGTTGAATAACGACTTCACGGAGATTTCTACCTCATCGGGATTTATTGATCTTCACAATGAGGTTTCCGTTATTGGCTTCCGGTTCATCGGTCATCCTCGACAGGATCTCCTCGTCGACTTCAAAGAGGATTCCGGAGAGTTCTTTTCTCTGGAGTTCCAGAACGTCGGTGAGCTGACATTCCGGCAGGGTGGGGTGGCCTCGGAGGGGTGGCCGGAAATCGCCGAAGATGTTGAACCTGAAGGCCTTGATAATATTAGTTACTACGAGTATGGCACCGACATTCCGCCGGTCTTTGACATCTCCTCGCTCAACCTGAACCTGAAGTTTCGATCCGGCCGGGTCTGTTTCGTCCGCCCGCAGGATCGACGGTGAGTTGACTGGCTGGAGCCTGCTGGTCCGGAGAGCGCCGCGGTCCTGTCCGGTCTCCACCTTGAGTCGCTCGTGCGGGACCCTACCGGCGTGGCGCGCCCCGCTCGGGCCGCTACTCCCGCAGCTCGGGATCAGCAGGGCCGGTCGGTGGTCGGCCGGTCGGTGTGGGCGGCCCGCCGTGCCAGGGCAGCACCTCGTGGCCGGGTGGTGGGATCGGCCCGTCCGGAATCAGGACCTCGGCCACCTCGTCCAGAGGGACGACGGTCAGTGCGACGTCCGCGTCGTGGACGAGCGCTCCGAGCTCGTCCGCGACCCGCCGGTAGGCCGCGGTGTCGCCGACGGTGTGCAGCCGGGCGAGGACGTCGGTCAGCTGCCGCACCCGCTCGGCGCGTTCCTCTCCGATCCGCCGCCACAGGTCCGGCGGCAGCAGGACCTTGGACTTGGCGAACCGGTGCCCGATCTCCACGTACGTTCGGATGCAGGCGTCGCGCGTGTCGTAGAACTCCTGGGGATACCGGTACTCGCGGCCGTTGAACTCGATCCACGTGCGATCACCTGCCGTGCCGAACGACGTCGACACCGTCGCCGCGACGTCCAGCTGGTAAGTCTCGTCCTCCGGACGGTTGGTCAGGCGCAGCCGCGCCCCGGCGGGAAGCACCTCGATCTCGTAGGAGACGACGACCGTGCGGCTGGCCTCCTGCGGGTCGAGCCGGGGATTCGCCACCTGTACCCGCTTCCGCAGGGACAACTGCCCCGACGTTCCCGTGAGCCTCCTGCCGTCGACCCTCCAAGTCACGGTCACCGGCACGCCGCCGGGCGGGTAGCCCGCCTCGACCACGGCTTGCTGTTCCCTCGCCAGCTCGCGGTATTCCCAGGTCCCCCGGACGCACAGTTTCTCCCCCGGCACCCAGGTGGTCGTGCCCGTACCGATTTCCTCCTCGCGCGAGGTCGTCGTGCGGTCCGTGAAGGCGATCGCCACCGGGTGAGCCTTCCCCGGGCGGAGGCGGATCGTCAGCGTATGGTCGTTGGCGGACCGGCCGATCACTTCCATACCGAAGCCCGGCCCGTTGTAGACGCTGTTCCACGATCCGAAGGTGATCGGCAGGCGGCGCAGCGCCAGGAAGGTCGTCGCGAAGGTGTCGGGGTAGTGGGCGTCGCCGGTGCTGCCGCGGCCTTGGGCGACGATCAGTGCCGGTGACGCTTGGCCCTGGTCCCAGTCGGCGTCCTCCCGGTACTCGATGACGTAGTTCGTTCCGTCGGCGGCCAGCACCTCGACGGCCTGCGGTGCCAGGCGGGGGGCACGGCCGAGCCAGTGTCTGCTGCGGAGGGTGAACTCGGCGGGGCCGCCGGCGGCGGCCAGGTCGTAGGTGTCGGCGTGGATCCAGCCGCGGCCCCGTGCGGTCGTGGCGTTGAGGCTCGGGCCGAGTCCGGAGTACTCGGGGCGGCCGTCCCGCGGCGTGGCCGGGAAGTACGGGCCGCCGATGCCGCCGTAGGCCATCGCGCTCATGACGCAGTACGGGTGTGCGTAGCCTCCGTAGTCCTCCCCGGAGTCCTTGAAAGCCGGGTCGCCGAAGGAGTGCGGCAGGCCGAGGGTATGGCCCAGTTCGTGTGCGAGGAAGTCGAACCGGTCGCCGGTCCGGGTCACGATCCCGTGGTGCCGGCGGTGGCGGGAGGTGGCCTGGGCCGATCCGCCGTCGGTCGGGTAGCCGTCCCGTACACCCAGTACCACCACGACGACGTCGAAGGGGGAGAAGTCGATGCCCCGGTCGTTCTCCATCGCTCGGATCACCCGGTCGAGCGTGGCCCGGCGTTTGGACAGGTCGGGTGCCGGATCGTCGGAGAGGGCCCAGTCGAAGACCTCTCCCGTGAACAGCATGTCGTTGTCCGTCTGCTTCAGCCAGTACGCCGTCTGTCCGTGGGTCGGGCTGAAGAAGTAGGAGACGTACCAGGGGGCGTTGCCGTGCAGGTTGAGCGGCTGTCCGGCGGGGAACGCGGCGAGTAGGACGGCGGTGCGGACGACAGGCACGATTGCTCTCCCTTGCGACGCTCGCGGTGAGCGCAACTGTCGCACGGGCGGGGCGGTGAGTTCGTGTCAAAACCCTCCGGAGTGTCGCCCGGGGCGGTCCGGCAGGTGCGGCGCAGCGTCGGACCACGGGCCGCTTCCGCCCCGCCGCGTCAACGTCCGTAGGATCGGCGCGGTGGAAATCTTGTCGATCGATGGGGTGGTTTCGTGAAAGTGTTCTCCTGCTCATCGATGATCTGACCGGAGAACAGTGTGACGATCCGCCGTACGACCCTGACCGCCGCCGTGTTGCTCGCCCTGACCGCCGTGGCGGCCTGCAACGATGGCGACGCGCAGTCCGCCCCGCCGCCCGCCAGTGCCTCGGCCACCGTGAGCGCGAGCGCGACCGCGAGCGTCACACCGACCGCGACCGCGGCGGTCCCCACGCCGACCGCAACCGTGACCGCGACGCCGACTGCCACGCCGACTCCGACCGTCACCGGCGCGCCGGTCGACGCCTCGGGCGCGTTCGATCCCGCGGTGGCGCTGGCCAACGCCGACCGGACGCCGTACGCCGCCACCGAGACCATGAAGACCACGGCGACGGCGGACGGCCAGGGGTCCGTGATCACCCAGACCGGCCGGGTCAACTTCAACACCCCGACCCGGGAGTGCCGGATCGAGACGAAGATGACGATCGGTGACGAGAGCGACGAGCCGACGCTCTGGATGGAGTCGATCAGCACCGGCAAGGCCACCTTCATGCGGAACAAGGCGAAGCCGGGCAGCGCCTGGAGCTCGTCCGACACCGACAGTGACGACGCCGCCCAGGCCGACGACCGCACCGTCTACGCCAAGGCCCTCGTCGAGGCCGGCCCCGCCGCCCGCAAGGGGATGGAGCAGAAGAACGGCGTCCCGGCCTACCACCTCGGCGCTCGCCTGACGGCCGCCCAGCTCAAGGCCATCGACCCCAAGGACTACAAGCGGATGGCCGACCAGGGCGTCACCGCGAAGGACTACGACGTCTGGATCGACCGGGCCGGCCGCGTCCTGGCCGAGAAGCAGTCCATGAAGGTGCCCAAGGGCGGCACGACCGTCACCTCCGTCATCACCGTCGCCTACACCGACTTCGGCCCCCGCGAGACCTTCACCGTGCCGACCGCCGCCGCCAGCTGACCGGCAACGCCCCCTGAGCCGCCCGCCCCGGGTCCGCCGTCCGGGAGCGGGCTCAGGCCGGCACCTCGCTACGCGGAGCCCGACATGTCCGCCAGCATCACGGCGACGAGCTCGCGGCGGCTTCGGACACCGAACTTGTCGAAGACGGCGGTCAGGTGTTCCTGCACGGTGTTGGCGGAGATGTGGAGTTCGTCGACCAGCTGGCGGGTGGAGTGTCCCCGGATGACCAGGGCCGCGACCCGGGTCTGGGCATCGGTGAGGCCATGGGCGCTGAGCAGGACCGCTCCGAGTTCCGACGGTCGGGCCGGTTCCACCACCACGCCGATCTGCGGGCCCAAACGGACGGTGTGCACGGCGAGCCACCGGCCCGAGCGCCCGCGGATGCGGACGGTCGAGGGCACCGGGCCGGCGGCGGCCGCGAGGACGCTGACCGGGAGCAGGGCCGCGTCCTGCCGGTCGCCGTCGGGGAAGTCGGTCAGCCACCGCTCGGCTTCGGGGCTCATGGACACGGTCCTGAGAGCGGAGTCGAGCAGGATGAGACCCACTCCGTGCGGGTCCGGGCCGGTGGTGGCCTTGGAAGGCGGTGGTGCGGTCATCGCCGTCCGCAGACCGGCCGCCAGCGCCGGGGCGATGCGTCGGACCAGGGCGAACTCCGTGTCGGTGAAGCCCGGGGAGGAGGCCTCCCGGTGCAGGCAGAGCACGCCCCAGCAGCGGTGCCCGGTGACCAGCGCGGCGCGCAGTTCGTCGCCGAGCCCGAGGGGGGCCATGATCTCGCGGTAGCGGGCACTGTCCGCCCGGTTGCCTTCGGTGGCCCGGTCCAAGGAGCCGACCGGATCAGCCGCCTGGGCGAGGCCGGCGAACTTGTTGACGTCCGCCCGCCCGAACTCGTTGTCGAGGAACTGCGCGGTCGCGGCACCCAGCGGGTCCTCGGCGGTCGCCGAGGTGAACAGCAGGGTCACCGGGTCGACGGTCGCGGAGAAGGCCGCCTCCGCCGGCACGACCCGGCGCAGCCGGTCAAGGATCTCCGTGCCCAGCGCGATGGTGTCCAGCCCGCCGCGGCACCGTCGTTCGATGTCGGCGAGTCGGCGTTCCACAGCCGCACCTGCACCTGCACCTGCCACGAACACGAGCCTACTCCCGACTACCCCTGGCCCGGCACGAGCCCGAGCTGACGCAGCAGTCCCAGCTCGTCGAGCCGGCCCCAGCGCTCGACGATGCGGCCCTCCCGGATCCGGAAGATGTTGATCCCCCGAAGCGTGACAGTACGGCCGGTGGCCGGCGCGCCGAAGATCTCGCCGAGCTGGGTGCCGCTGGCGCTGAAGTGTTCCACGACCATGTCGTCCTCGGCGACGAGGAAGTCGGGCGTGGAGTGCCAGTCGGGGAAGGCGGCGCGGAACAGGGCACCGGCCTTTCGCATGCCCTCGCGGCCAGTGTCGGAGCCGACGGGCGGGTCGTGGTTGAGGAAGTCCTCGGCGAGGTACTCGTCGACCGCTGCGAGGTCGCCCTTGGTGAACAGTGCGTCGATGAAGGCACGCACGATCTCTCGGTTGTCTGTGGTTCGGGTCTTCTCGATGGCGTCCATGGCCACAGTCTTCGACACCGGCCTGGCCCCTGGTACCCCAAAAAGCTGGGGTTTCTCACCCCGCACCCCCGCACCCGTACCCACATCCGCACCCGCGCATCCGCACCACGGCACGGATCTGGCGCGTGGCTCGACGCCGGCCGGCAGGCGGCGGGCAGCAGGCGCGGTCGGTCAGCTCGGCGCGGTGTGCGGTGAGGCAGGCGGTCCGGGCGGCGCGGATGGCATGTGGACGAGGCGCGCCCTCGTTGGAGGCCGCATCCGGCGCCGAGGGGAGCCAACTGCGGGGGCCGGTCCCTCGTATGCTCCGCCGGACTTGCCTCCTCGCCCCTGTGGGTCCGAGTCGGTGACGGGATCCCACAGGCCAGTCCTGTCTCACTCCGCCCTGATCGTCGTCCGGCTCCGAACCCGACAGCCAGGCTCCGGAGTTCGAGGGCCGCGAACCGGGAGTAGTTGAGTACGGGTACTCATGCCCGCAGGCTGCGGGGCGGGGCAGGATCGATGCCATGACGAGTCATCAGCGAAGCGGGGTGCGGCCGGCGGCGGGGCGAATCGTCGTCGGTGTGGTGCTGGTTGCCGCGCTGGTCTTCAGTGCTGTGAAGGCCGTCGATCTATGGAGGGGTGACCCGTTTCCGGTGGCCGATCCCGTCGCCGTCGCGCAGCGGCTGGACGCGCAGACGCAGGCGATCTACGACGCGCTGGAGTTGCCCGAGGCCCAGCTCGACCCGCAGTGGCCGGGGGAGGGGATCGAGGCCACGATCTACAACTGCCATCCGCGCGGACTGCGCAACCTCAACGACGTCCTGAGCGACTCTCCGCCGCACGAGCCCGGAACGGCCGACGTGCACGAGAGCTGGGCACTCGCTGGGGTCACGCCGGCCGCGGCCGTGGAAGCGATCGGCCGGGCCCGGCGGACGCTTGCCGCAGCCGGGTGGCAGGTCGTCTCCTATCGGGACGACGGCGTGGGGGAGGTCGCACTGCGGCTGCGGCCCCCGGCCACTGACGACAAGGTCGCCGTCAAAGCGGGGGTGTGGACCTACCCGTCCGGCCGCCTGGAGGTCTTCGCGGGCGCGGAGTGCCTGCGCTACCCGGATGGCACGGCCGTCGACGACGAGGGCAAGCCGGACGTCCCCGGCCGAGCTGATGCCCCGGCCCAGCTCCGTTCCCGACCCGCCCCGTAGTACGGGTCGGACGACCTCCCCGGGACCGCCGGGCGTCGGCAGCCTCGTCCATGTCGACACGCTCGCCGAAGGGGCGGCCTCCCCCGGGGCGGCCGCCCCGCCGTGGATGAGGCGCCGAGGCTCAGACGCGTCGTGAGACCGCCACGCCTGCCAGGCAGAACGCGCCGCCCGCCAGCGTCAGCAGCCCCGGCACCTCGCCCAGCAGCGCCCACGCCATCAGAACGACCAGCGCCGGCACCGAGTACGTCGTCGCGCCCATCCGTCCGGCCGTCGTCCGTGACAGCGCGTACGCCCAGGTCGTGAACGCCAAGGCGGTGGGGAAGAGCCCGAGGTAGACCATGTTCAGGGTCGCCGACACTGGTGCCGCCACCAGATCCGACACCAGCTCCGGGGCGAACGGCAGACACGTCACCGCCCCGATCAGGCACCCGAAGGTCGTCACCTGGAGCGGACTCGCGGTGCGCAGAGCCGGTTTCTGGCCCACCACCCCGGCCGCGTAAGCCGCCGCGGCGAGCAGGCACACCAGGATGCCGAGCACCGAACTGCCGCCGCCGCCCGACATGGACAGCCCCACCACCGCGGCCCCCGTCAGCGAGACCGCCATCCCCGCCAGCAGCTTGGCCGGGAATCCCTCGCCCAGCAGCAGGCCTCCCAGCAGCGCGATCAGCACCGGTCCGACGCCGATCAGCATCGCCGCGGTGCCCGCGTCGACCTGCCGCTCGGCCCAGTTCAGGGCGACCATGTAGAAGCCGAACCAGAGCACACCGGAGGCGATCGTCCCCGGCCAGGCCGAACGCGGCGGAATCCCCTCCCGCCGGTACGCCAGCAGTCCGAGCAGCGCGGCGGCCCCCACCACCAGGCGCCCCAGCGCCAGCGAACCCGGCCCGAAGTGCGCACCCGCACTGCGGATCGCCACGAACGCCGACGCCCACAGCACCACCGTCGTGCCGGCCGCCGCCAGCGTCCTGCCGTCGATCCTGGTGGCGCCCGCCGTCGTACCGGTTGTCGAAAGATCCATGCCGGCGAACCTATGCCCGCCGGCGTCCGGTCCGCACGGAATTACCGCGCGGCTGCCGCCCGGCCGGCGGGGTCTTCGGGCGGATCCTCCGCCGGTTACCCCTCAGTGAGGGGCCAGCACCAGAGGCTCCCGAAGATCGGCGGGAGGACACCGCCGGTCGGGCGGTGGGCGCCGCCCGAACCGGTGACTCTCCGTCCCCGAGGACTCGCCGCCCGCGATCGGTGCCGTCCCGTGTGCCGCCGCGCGGGATCGCGACCGGGTGTTGCCGTCGGCGCACGTGTGCTGTCCTGGAAGGACCAGGCAGGAGAGCAGCATGCGTACCGTCACCGTGGAGAAGCAGCCGCTGCGCACCGGGGTGCTGATGCCCGCGAGGGATCTGGCCCTCGCCTGGGGCCTGATCATGGTGATCGCGGCCCTGGCCTGGCTGTTCACGGTCGGGCAGGCCCGGGACATGGGGATCGAGCCCGGCACGATGGGGATGGCGCTGGCGCTGTTCCTGGTGCTGTGGCTGGCGATGATGGCCGCGATGATGCTGCCCTCGGTAGCCCCGGTGGCGGTGACCTGGGCCCGCGCCATCGGCCGACAGTCGAGCGGCGCCGAGCGGGCGGTCCGCACGACGGAGTTCCTCGGCGGCTACCTGCTGGTGTGGACGGCCTTCGGGCTGCTCGCGTACGGCGGGCTCGCGCTCACCGGCGACCTGGTCGAGCGCGATCCGGACGCCGGGAAGTGGATCGGCGCGGCGGCGTTCGCCCTGGCCGGGCTGTACCAGCTGGGCCCGCTGAAGTACGTGTGCCTGCGGCACTGCCGCAGCCCGATGGCGCAGCTGATGCACTACGCGGGCTACCGGCCGCCGCTGCGGGACCTGAGGGTCGGGCTGCACCACGGCGGGTACTGCCTGGGCTGCTGCTGGGCGCTGATGGTGGTGCTGGTGCCGCTCGGGGTGATGAACGTGGTGGCGATGGCGGGAATCGCGGTGGTGGTCTTCCTGGAGAAGCTATGGCGACGCGGGCCGCTGCTGGCCCAGGTCGCCGGGGTGGCGTTCCTGGTGCTCGCCGTGCTGGCGCCGTTCCAGAGCTGGCTGCTACCGGGGCTCACCCCGAGCGACATGATGTAGCGCTCACGGCCGGGAGATGCGGGCGCCGTGGAAGCCGGCGCCGGAGACATCGAACGGCACTGAAGGTCGACGGGTTCAGGCGGGGGAGTCGGCTCCGCTGACGACTGCGGCGGCGGTCAGCGCCACCAGGTTCTGGGTCCAGCAGTCCGACTGCTTGGTGGCGACGTCGGCACCGCAGGCTGCGCAGACAAGATTGGCGCCGTCCTGGCCGTCGAGTCCGCAGCAGCCGTTGCGGCGCCGGTGGTCCGGGTGCGGAGCCGTTCCCGGTACATCGTCGGGATTCAGGATGACGAGACCGGCGTCCTGGCTGATCGCATAGGTACCACGGCTCATCCGCGGAGGGGCGATCCCGTGACCGGACCGCTGGTCGGTGTCTCGCGAGGGCCGCGTTTTCTTGAGATCTCCGGTGAGCGGATGCCGGCAGTTCGCGCAGATGAAGAGTGTCACCGGGACATTCTGCCGGTCCAGGCGGCGCCGGCCCGGGGAATTCCTCCGAGGTATGGAAGTCGACCGGCATCGACGTCATGCCGGGGAGGCGGGTGCTCCGCCGGCGTTCGGTTCGGAGCGGTTGGATAGGTTGCGGTCATGGCAGGGACGAGTGATGAGAGCGTTAAGGTCACCTTCGAGCGATTGGCCCAGCGGGTCCGTGACGAGCTCGCCGCGGCCGGGCTGCCGCTGGTCACACCCGGTCTGTCGCCCGCGCTCGCCGTCGGCGCGGAGGTTCGCGCCGTCATGTGGAACCACCACTTTCACGGCGAGGACCCCGAAGTGGTCGTGAGCTGGAAGGTCAGCCCCCAGCTGCGGAGCAACGCCATGGCAGATGCGAGGCAGGGCCGAGGAGTTACCCCGGCGATCCGGCAGTTCGGCGAGGTCCAGATCGCGATGGCCGCCGCGATCATCGCGATCCTGTCGGCGGCAGGCTTCACCGTCCGGGACCACGACAACGACATGAGCCCGTTCGACGTGCAGGTTCTCGCGGGTCCCGAGCCCGGCGGTCAGCCCAGTTGGGCCTTCCCCGAAGAGCCCTGAGGAGGGCCCGGTGCCGCCCTGCCGGCTCGGGTCAGTGGCTGAAGCCTGGCCAGGGGGAGGTGACCGGCTGCAGGCTGTGGGCCTCGCTGCGGCGGATCGGCTGGGCCGAGCCCTGCTCGCCTTGGTGGTCCAGGATTGACGGCAGGGTGCTCTCGGCGAAGCGGCCCACCGTCTCGGCGTCGGCCAGGGCGGCCATGCGGTCGAGGGCGAGGCGGCCGCGGGCCTGCAGGTCCTCGCGTCCCTGGAGCAGACCGTTGAGGAGGTAGGACGCGCCGAGGCGGACGGTCAGCAGGCGCAGCAGCCGTGCCTCCGCCGGCTGCGGCGGGTGGCCGTAGCCCGTGAAGAAGGCGTCGTGCAGGTCGGTGCGCTCGGGCCAGAGGGCACCGTTCAGCCAGACGAACTCCTCGACGACGAGGCCGTACCTGGCCGCCTCGAAGTCGATCAGGGCGTGCCCGCCGGACTCGGCGTCGTACAACCAGTTCCGCGTCGCGTAGTCGCCGTGGAGGAAGACCAGCGGCAGCCGCTCGGCCAGGCCGGGGATCTCCGCGGCCGCGGCCTCGACCAGGGCGAGCACGTCGGGCGACAGGTGTCCGACGAGGCTCACCCGGCAGTCGGCCGCTTCCCGGGCGTACGCCTGCATCACGGACCGCACCGCGGCCCGGTCCTCTTCGGCGCCGGAGTCCGACCGGTCGTGCCAGTGCCGCAGCAGCCGGCCGGCGTCCTCGTGCAGGCGCAGCTCGACGTTGCGGTCCAGCGGCAGGCCGCGCACGACGCTGCCCGGCAGCGCCGTGGTGAGGATCGCGCGCAGGTCCGGGTCGCAGGCCAGCAGACGCGGGGCCTGTCGCCTGGTCAGGATCCGCCTAGTGTAGGCGTACCCGGCGACCTCCCGGCGGAAGGTGCGGTCGCTCGGGCTGACCTTGACGAAGGCCTCGCTCCCTCCGACACCCACTCGCCAGACCCGCGAGCTGGACCGCGGCCAGGAGAAGTCGTCGACCTGGTCCAGTGCGGGCAGGTGCCCGGCGACCCAGGAGCGCAGTTCGGGCGGGAGCGTGGCGTCGGTCATGAGGGTGGGCCTCCGAACGGGGTGAACGAACGTGCCGGGGGAGCATGTGGTCGTGGTGGCCCCGGGTCGGGTCCGCGCGCGGACGATGTCAGCGGACGACGTAGGCCGGCACTCCGGTGCGCACCGCATCCAGGACGGCGAGGGTCAGCTGTGCCCGCCGAGGCTCGACCGTCTTGGCCAGTTCGTCGCGGGTGAGGACGAGGACCTCTGTGTGTTCGGCCGGATCGAGGCGGATCTTCGCCACCTGTTCCGGGGACAGCGCGCCCCCGAAGAACGCGAATCCGATCTTGGTCGGCCAGCCATTGCGCGGTTGCTCGACGACGGTGGCCAGCAGGGGGAGCCGCTCCGGGTCGGGCTCCAGGAGGATGCCGGTCTCCTCGAAGCACTCGCGCACCGCGGTGTGCAGCGGGCTCGGGTCGGTGAACTCGACGTCTCCACCCGCCCACTGCAGTCCCTTGGCCGGGTCGGTGGCGCGCAGCAGGACGGCCGCACCGTCGCTGTCGGTGAAGAAGATCGAGCCCCACAACGGGGCGGCGGGGATGGTAGGCCAGCAGCGGCAGATGGCCGGGCAGGGCCGGCGGTGGCGCGGTGTGTCGGCGGATCAGCTCTGCTTCGTGGCCGGCGACCGGCTCCGGCAGGGCGGCGGGCGCCGTCCAGGCGAAGGCGTCGTGCTCGGAGGACAAGTGCACGGGCTCGGGGCGGTCGAGGTACGCGGCGATCGCGTACTCGCGCGTCAGGACGCCGTGGGCGTTGGTGTGGTCGTGGTGGTCGTGGTGGTCGTGGTGGTCGTGGTGGCCGAGGTACGCGGTGACGCGGGCGCCCGTGACGGCGCACTTCTCGTTCAGCTCGCGCACCGCGGTCGTGACAATGTCCGCGCCGAGCTCGGTGCCGCCACCGGGCAGCTCCCACCGCCCGGCCCGCAGGGCGCCGGGAGCGCGGCGCACCAGCAGCACCCGGCCGGCGGGGTCGGTCAGCAGGACGCTGACCGAGGTCCGCTCGATGCCGTCCGCCCGGGCCCGGGCCGGCAGGTCGTGCGGGGAGGTGCGGGCAGCGTCGGTCATGGGGCGCTCCAGATGAGAGGGACCGGGCCGGTCGGGGCAGGCGGTCGTCGTACGGGGCGACCGCGCACGGCAGCAGCCGCCCCTGCCGCCGTCGTAGACGACGAACCGGCCGTCACCGATCAGACTCCCGCAGAACCACACCTCGCGGACCTTCTCCCAACCGGGCGGCGTGGCAACGCCGGCGGAGTGGAGCATCACCAGGCCCAGCCGCGACAGCTCCGCAGCGTCCGCCGGCGCGACCCGGCGTACCGACCCTGCTCGCCGGGGAGGCGTGACAGGTAGGCGCGGGTGGCGTCGGTGATCGAGGCGTTGGCGGGCGGCAAGCGGTGCTCCTGGTCGGGCGGTGGTGGACGCGAGCGGTGTGGCTACAGCGGCCCCCGGCCAGATCCTGGCAGCACCCGAGCCTGCCGGGGGCAATGTCCGCATTCGTGTCATCACATCAGGGGAACTCTCCGGTTGGAACGGCGAGTTGGTGGACAGCGCCGGCTCGCTGGCACGAGAACCCGCATGACGGCGAGGCGGTTCCCGGGCGCGGCGGTACAGTCGGCGCCCAGGCTGGTCGAGCGCCTCCTCGCCGTCGACCGGGAGCAGAAGCGGACCGAGGCGGAGGTGAGCTCGGCGCTCACCGCGCTCGGCCATCTCGGGACTCGGCCGGCCGCAGGGCGCTACTTGGATTCGACTCGTCCCACCGGGTCGGGGCCGGTCGTCAGCGCCTCGCAAGCGGTCTGCCAGGTGGGGGCGCCGGGGTGGAGCTGGGTGTGGAGGTAGGCCGCGGTGAGCCGGGCGAGGGCGGCGACTCGCTCGGGATTCTCGTCGGTTGTCTCGGCCGCGTCGTATCCGGCGATCCCGCCGAGTCCGTGCTCCGCGTCGAACAGGGTGAGCAGGGTCTTGGGACCGGGGGCGAGGGTGTAGGGGTCGGCGTGCCAGTCCGGCCCCATATCTGTGAAGTGGCGGGAGTCGTCCTTGTCGCCGGCGACGACCAGCGCGGGTGCGGCCATGGTGGAGAAGTCGACGGCCCCGATGATCGGCCACTGCTCGGCCACGGGTCCGTTGAGGACGTCGCCGCCCCTGCCGGGCGCGGCGAGCAGCACGCCCGCCTTGATCCGGGGCTCGACGAGGTGCACCAGGTTTCCGGTATCGGGGTCGGTGAGCCCGGCGCCCAGCAGCAGGGCGGCGGTGAAGCCGCCGAGCGAGTGTCCGGCGAGGGCGACCTTGGTGCGGTCGATCCGTCCGGCGAGTTGTGGCACGGTCTGCTCGATCACGTCGAGCCGGTCGAGGATGTGCGTCATGTCCTCGGCGCGGGAGCGCCAGAAGTCGGGCGCGCCGGGGGCGTCGGCGACCAGGTGACTCAGTGTCCTGGAGGTGAGGTGCGTGGGCTGGAGGACGACGAATCCGTGTGCCGCCCAGAAGTCGGCGAGCGGTGCGTAGCCGTTGAGCGAGGAGAGGTTGTTCGAGGGGCCGTGGCCGTGGGACAGGAGGACGACGGGGAGGCCGGTTCCGGTCGCCGGTGCGGAGACGCGCACCTGGAGGTCCACGGGACGTCCGGGCACGGGCAGGACCACGGGGCTGAAGGACAGGACCGGGACGGGCGAGCCCAAGGCGTCGGCGGTGGTGGCGGTGGATGTGCTCACGATGGTGGTTCCTTTCGGGGTGCCTTCCGCTCCCCGTCTCCCTGCGACCTGCGACCGGGGGCGGAGAAGACAGTCAGGAGCATCCGGTTCGGATACTCCCTGAAGCGGAACGTTGCTCCACTTAATATCCGGAGCGGCGCTCCGCTTTGTCAAGCGGTGGCGGTGTCGGCGTCGAAGGAGAACGTGATGACCGAAAGCCCTGTGAGGGAGGTCCCGTCCCGAACCTGCTGGCCGCCGCCGACTCCCTTCTCGCGGCACTCCGTCAGTGGATCGACCTCTTCGTCGACTTCCTGGTCACCAAACCGCCTGCTGCCTGTCTGCGCCCAACTGCTCGACGTCGCGGTTGAGGCCGGCGACATCGGGGCCGGCACGCAGCCCTACGAGCTGACGCGCGGCGTCGGCAACCTCTGCATCGGACGCGACAACGATCCCCGCTACGACCCCCGACGCCTGATCGCGCTCCTCCTCCAGGGGCTTCAGCAACCGCAGACGTCTTGACACCGACGAGCGTGTCCCGCCGTGCGGCCGGGTGCTGTGGGGCGGACACGGGGACGACGTCGGCGCGCGGCAGCGGCGGCCTGTCCAACGTGTCCGCGTCGCAATCGCATCGGCGTGGCGGCCACTGAAGCTCCTGCCATCGCTGGTTCCCACGGCCCTCTGTCTGATGACGTGTTGTCATATGTATGATCCACGCGTGACCACCAAACCCCCGGGCTCCGCCGGACCGTTACGCAACTCCGGCGCGGACGGCGGGGGCTGGCCTGCACGAATCGCCTGGGGTGCCCTCGCGTTGCTGCTGGCCGCGTTCGCCGTCTTCGAGAGTCAGAAGTACGGCCTGCCGACCACAACCGCGGCGCTGGCGTTCTTCGTGCTGCCCGACCTGGCGCGGCTCGTCGGCATCCGCCCGCCCAGCATGCTCTACCGCACCGTGAACCGTGGGTGGGTCCCACTCGTGATCCTGGTCGGCTACTCCGTCGGGCCGGTCGTATGGCCACCGCTCTTCACCGCCGGCCTCGGCTGGCTCACCCGCATCGCCTTCGACCGGACACGCGGGCGCCGGCCCGCCTCCGCCTGACCGACCTTCCCGGTGGCTCCTGGTCGTGACACCTCCGACCAGGAGCTTCGCCGCTCCAGGGCAGACCGCGGCGGCAACTGGCAACTCCCCGCCGATCCGGCACCGATCAGAGCCGCGTGAAAACCCGCAGGGGCGGTAGGAGCCCCGCTGGCCGTGACGACCAGGACGCAGCGCCGGCCGGCCAGGCGAAACGGCAGGTCACCGAGCGGCGGGGTGCCCGACCGCCACAAGGTGTGGACCGGCCTCCCCCGTGGGGGTGAGCCGCTCCGTTCTCAGGGGGGATGTGTCGCTCCGGCGCTCTTCGTGATCATCGATTCCGCAGGGTGCGCCCACCGGATCGGGCGGCCGGAGAGGCCGTCCGCACCGACCGGGTGTCCGGATGAGGAGGATCCCCATGGCCGCAGGCTCAGTTCTGGCACGGCTGCACGGCCGGACAGCGGCGGGAGTGCCCCGGTGGGCGGTGCGGGTCGCCTACGCGATCTCGCTGACCGTGCTGCCCGCCGGGCTCTGGCGGGTTCTGAGCGTCGACCTCCGGATCCCGTTGATGGACGCCCCGGCCGACGGCAGCCCGCCGCCGGACTGGTTCGGCGGCGAGTGGTGGTACGTCCTCGGGCTGAGCGCGGTCAGTGAGGCCCTGGCGTTTCTGGCGGTCGGTCTGGTGTGTACGTGGGGCGAGGTGTGGCCCCGGTGGATCCCGTGGTTGCGCGGCCGCCGGGTGCCGATCCTTGCCGCGGTCGTCCCGGCCGGCCTCGGCGCGACGTTCAACACCCTGCTCTGGCCGTATTCGATGATCATGATCAGTCTCGGTCGTAGGGTCGACGGCGGCGTCGACCCCGGTGTGGGCACCCACGGTTGGCAGGTCTTCGTCTTCCACGCGGCGTACTGGCCGCTGGCCGCCTGGGGGCCGCTGCTCGGCACCTTGACCGTGCACTACTACCGCCGCCGCAAGGCCGCCGACCCGGTCGGCGTGTACGTGGCCGCAGCGACGTCGCCCACAGCGACGGTCAGTCAGTAGAACAGGGAACCACGTCGTCGGGCCGGACGCTCGGCGAGGCGGCCGCCCCCCCCGGGTCAGGGCTGGGTGAGTACGTGCATGCGGATCCTCAACGACGATGCCGGAGGGCCATAGAGTAGGGGCTCGGCCCGGTGCGATGGCCTTGGTCGCGCGACCGGTCCCCGGCCTCGGCGCCCCGTGTCCTGTTCCACGGCCCAGGTCCGCAGCAGGGCCACGGCCTCCTCCCGTGACAGCGGGCCGCGTTCGAGATGCAGATCCTGTAGATGGCGAGTGGCCGCACCGATCAGTGGGCCCGGAGGTATGCCGAGCAGTTCCATGATCGCCTTGCCGTTCAGAGTCACCGGAACGTCGGGGAGCCTCGTGTGCCTTTCGAGCTCTGCGGCGGCACGCGCTGTCCTCTTGTGCTCCTGATACCACTTGTCGTAGGTCGCCGCCCACCGAGCGGTCCGGCCGGCCAACTGCCAGCCGTCCATGTCCTGTTCCCGACCGAGCCCCACCTCCAGGAACAGGTTCTGGTGGTTCGCGTCTTCGGAACTGCTCGGAGCGACGTCGAGCAGGGCGAGCGCGGCGTTGATCGGCCGGCATTCCCGCAGGGTACTGAAGTTGATCGGGCGATGTCGGCGGTCATGGGCCGCAGGCCGTCCGTGACCGACGACTTGCCCACGCGGGGCTCGGTGCGCCCAGCGTGATCACAGGGCCGGATGTCCGACCCAGGGTGTATGAAGGGACGGTCGGTGCCGGACGATTGAAGGAGACCACCGATGGATGACGAGGAGAGTCTGCGCCGCTTCGGGCTGCGCCCCTCCCGCACGCACCTCGACGAGATCCGCGGACTGCTCAGCGAGCACACGGAGCGCGAGCGGCGCGCTCAGGGCGAAGGCGACACCGAACTGATGTAGCCCTGCTGCGTGCAACTGTTCAACAGCGGTGACCTCGACGACGCCCTCCTCGTCTGGAATGCGAAGGAAGCCGGCTTCGACGCAGCGTGCTCGATCGACAGCACCACCCGTCGATGATCCCTACCGAGCGCAACCTGTCAGTTTCCGGTGAGGTGCTGCTGGACGCACTGCTTGTACTGCTGGAAGGAGTCGGGCCGGTAGCACTCCTGGGTCTGGTTGGCGTACCAGACGAAGAAGACGGCGACCAGGACGGACACCACGATCGCGAGGGCGGACGTCACCACGCCGGTGATGGCCCTGCCCCGGCCGACGCCGGTCCGCCTGGCCGTCACCAGGGCGCCGATGCCCAGGGCCAGGCCGATGACGCCGAGCAGGCCGCCGACGAACACGATCGACGTGCTCAAGCCGAGGACGCCGAGTACCACGGCGGCGCCGGCCGGACCGTTCTTCCGGGGCTGATCGGTCCGAGCGAATGCGGTGTGCTGCGTCGACATCTCTGTCCCTTGTGTGTTCATCAGGTGTCCTCCGGTTACGTGCTCAGGGCACGATCCTGGCGTCCGGGGGCGCCGGCGCGCATCGCGGGAAGGCGGGAGGAAGTGCTCCCCCGATCGGGGGAGGGCACCGGGGAGCGCCTCGGTCATACTGGGATGATCATGTTCAGGGGATTTCGGCCGTTGCTGCGCGGCTCCACGTATTCGGGAATGCTGTTCGCCTATTGCGGGGCGTTGGCGAGCCTTCCACTGCTGCCTTTCGCGCTGCTGCCTTCGTTGGTGTGGTCGTCCGCTCCCTATGGAGTGCAGGCCGCGCTGGTCCTCCTGGTCTGGGCGGCGCTGATCGGCGCGGTCGGGCTGGTCCCCCTCATGCGGCGGGCGCTGATCGCGTTCGCCCGCCACCTGCTGAGGGTGCCGCTGCCCGACCCGGTGGCCGCGCGTCGGACCGCGGGCTTCCCCGGCACCGACCGTTGGCGGACTTCGCTCTGGTTGCTGCTGCACGTGGCAGTGGGGTGGACGGGATCCCTGGTCAGCGGGGTGCTGGTCCTCATGGGCCTGACCCTGCCGTGGAACTGGCTCCATGCCGAGGCGGGCCTGAGCCTGTTCGGCCGGTCGGTGCGGGTGGACGGTGGCTGGCAGAGCTGGGTGGTGGCACTCGGCTGCCTGCTGCTGGCGGCGGCCGTGTGCGCGGTGGTGACGGGCACCCTGCGGTGGCTGGCGCCCAGGCTGCTGGGCCCCTCGTCGGCCGAGCAACTCGCGCTGGCGGCCGAGCGGGAGCGGTCGCTGGCCGAACGCAACCGGCTGGCCCACGAGTTGCACGACTCGATCGGGCACACGCTGACCGCGACCACGATCCAGGCCGCGGTGGCCGGCGAGGTGTTCTCCGCCGACCCGGTGGCGGCGAGGGCCGCCCTGCGCAGCATCGAGGAGTCGTCGCGGGCCGCGCTGGAGGACCTGGACTACGTCCTGGGCGTGCTGCGCGACCAGCGGTCGGGGACGGCTCCGACCCGGACCCTGGCCGACCTGCCCGAACTGCTCGACCGGTTGCGGCACGCGGGCGCGGTGGTGGAGCCGGAGCTCTCGGGCGACCTGGCGCAGGTGCAGGGGACGCTCTCCCGGGCGGCGTACCGGATCCTGCAGGAGGGGCTGACGAACGCGTTGCGGCACGGGGCGGGCGGCCCGATCGAGGTCCGGGTGGCGGCCACGCCGGACAGCCTGGAGCTGGGTGTGGTCAACAGAACCGGAGCCGGTACGCGTCCGGGCACCGGTGCGGGCGCCTTCCCGACCTCGGGGCACGGCCTGCCAGGTCTCGCCGAGCGCGTACGGCTGCTGCACGGCGAGATCGAGACCGGCCCGCGCGGGCCGCAGCACTGGAGCTTGGCGGTCCGGCTGCCGGTAAGGGTGTCGGCGTGAACGGCTCCGACGCGAGCGTGAGCGCGACCGCGGCCGACCTGGCCGGCACCCCGGTCACCCCCGTCACCCTCTTGATCGCGGACGACGACGCGGTGACCCGCAGTGGTCTGCGCACCTTGCTCGCGGCGCAGCCGGGGATCGCGGTGATCGGGGAGGCCGCCGACGGAGTCGAGGCGGTCGAGGAGGCGCGGCGGCTGCGGCCCGACGTGGTCCTGATGGACGTACGGATGCCGCGCCGCAACGGAATCGAGGCCACCCGGCAGCTCCTTGCCAAGTCGGCTGAGTCAGCCGATTCGGCCGATTCGGTCGAGCCGGTCGAGCCGGTCGAGCCGCCCAAGGTCGTGGTGATCACCACCTTCGAGAACGACGACTACGTCACCGCCGCGCTCGGCGCCGGGGCCAGCGGGTTCGTACTCAAGCGGCTGCCGGTCCGGCAGATCGCCGAGGCGGTACGCGTGGTGGCGGCGGGGGAGGCGATCCTCTTCCCGGCGGCCCTGAGCCGGATGGTCACCGCCCGCCCGTTGGCCAGCGCCGAGGCCTTGCCGAAGGCGGCGCTGACGGGGCGGGAGGAGGAGGTGCTGCGGCTGATGGCCACCGGACTGTCCAACCCGGAGATCGCCCAGTCGCTCATGGTGAGCCTGGAAACGGTGAAGACGCACGTCGGGAACGTACTGACCAAGCTCGGCGCGCAGAACCGGACCCACGCGGTGGTGATCGCGTACGAATCAGGCCTGGTGGTACCGGGCTTCACCGCCTGACGCACGACACGGCCCGCGCGATCCCCACCCCCGGAGTTGCTGGGCTGCGCCGGAAGGACACCACCGAGGAGGACCCCGCCCGCGTCGTCCTCGTCGCCGACGCCGTCTCCGCCTACCTGTACGACGTCCTCGGTGCCGACGCGGGAAGCCGGCGGGATCTCCAGGACCGGATCAGCCACCGCAGCGGCGACTTCAGCACCGACAGCAAGTAGGTGCTGAAGCCGCCGCGTGGAGTTAGGCGATCACGAGACCACCGTCAGCACGATCTTGCCCTGGATGTGCCCCCGCGCGGCTCGCGTGTGGGCGCTGCCCGCCTCGGGCAGCGGGTAGGTGCTGTCCATCCCGACCTGGAGCTCGCCCTTGTCGAACAGGCTCCCGATCTCGGCGAGTTGGGAGCCGTTGGAACGCACCTGGATGTTCGAGACCGTGATGCCCAGACGCGCCGTCTCCGCCGGGTCGTACTCGGCGAAGAACACCGGAAGCATGGTGCCACCGCGCTTGAGCACGGTCAGGAAGCGCGAGCTGTCCGGGCCGCCGACGGTGTCGATCACCAGGTCGACACCGCTGACCACGTCGGCGGCCCGCGTCCTGGTGTAGTCGATGAACTCGTCGGCGCCGAGCTTGCGCAGGAACTCCTCGTGCCGGCCCGAGGCCACCGCGATCACGTGTGCCCCCTTCCATTTCGCCAACTGCACCGCGAAGTGGCCCACCCCACCGGCGGCGCCGTTGACCAGCACGGTCATCCCCGGCGTGATCGGCACCGGCCGGTGCACCCGGCCGGTGAACGGAGACGGCACGTCGTGGCCGAGATCGACCAGGTACTGCCAGGCCGTGAGCACGGCCATCGGCGCCCCGGCCGCCTGTACGTGGTCGATGCCGGCCGGCTTGTGGGCCAGGTCCGCAGCCGGCGCGGCCACGTACTCGGCGTACGTCCGGCCGTCGAACCCGGGGAACCGCAGCATGCCGAAGACCTCGTCACCGACGGCGAACCCCACCACGTCCGGAGCGACCGCCTCGACCACGCCCGACATGTCCGTCCCGGGGGTCAGCGGGAACTCCAGCACCGGCCTCATCTCGGCCGGCATGACCTTCATCCCCTCACGCAGGTACCAGTCCGGCGGGTTGATGCCCGCCGCGTGCACCCGGACGAGCACCTCGCCCGGCCCGATCTCGGGAACCGGCACCTCGTCATACCGCAGAACCTCCGGGCCGCCCGCTTCGTGGAACTGGATCGCCTTCATCGCGCCTGTCGCTTTCTCGGGGAAACGTTGCTCCTCCAGTCAAGGCCCGGGACGGCACGGCCGTCCAAGACCGGTTCGGCAACCCGATCATTCCGAAACAGCATGACGCGTACGCTGGAAGGGTGAACGATCTCGGACAGGACCTGGAGCTGCGGCTGGTGCGCTACTTCACCGTGGTGGCGGCGCATCAGCACTTCGGCCGGGCCGCCGCCGACCTGCACGTGGCCCAGCCGGCGCTGAGCCGCCAGATCCAACGGCTCGAGAGGTATCTCGGCGTACGACTGCTGGACCGCGTGCCCCAGGGCGCCCGGCTCACTCCGGCCGGCCAGCGGTTCCTCCCTCGGGCCCAAGCCCTGCTGCGGGCCGCCCGGCAGGCCGAGTCGGCCGCGCGTGAACAGGCCGAGACCGAACGGATCGCCATCGGCTACGTCGAAGACCTGGTGATCACCGCCGCCGTACGGGAACTGCGCCGCCGTCACCCGGACGCCGAGATCGCCACCCGGTACCTGAGCTGCCGCGACGTCGGGGCGCTGTCCGACAAGCGCGTCGACGCCCTGATCGCGCGGGCCCCGCTGCCGTTCGCCGCCGACGACGTGGTCACCACCCCGCTGTACCAGGAGCCCCGGATGCTCGTGGTCCCGCGCGGCCATTTCCTCGCCGACCGCGCGTCGGTGACCGCGGCGGAACTGGCCGGCGAGGAGGCGGCGCCGTGCGCGTTCGAGACCGCGGACTGGACGTCCTACCGGATCCTCGGGGCCGGCGTCCCGCCGATCGAGCGCTACGAGGACAAGCTCGAACTCGTCGCGAGCGGCAGGGCGATCGCCGTGCTCCCGGTCGGCGACCGGCGCAGTTCGCTGCGCCCCGACCTCGTCACCGTCCCGATCGAGGGCGCTCCCCCCAGTCAGGTCGTCCTGGTCAGCCGCAGCGGCGACCCGAATCCCATGATCAGGAGTCTCCGGCAGGCGGCCGAGGCGGTCCTTTCGTCCTGATCCGGTGCCGCGGGGGTGTGACTTCCCCGGACCCGCTGCCCGCTCGACTCAGTCGACGATTGCGGAGCGTAGCGCGTCGACTTCAGTGCGGATGCGAACCATGCCTGAACATGAGACGTTGTCCGTAGGCCTACTACATGAGCCGGATCTTTCGATCACATGGAGTCATCATGTCGCCAAGGAGAGTTTCACCTAACGACGCTCAGGCGCCGCAGACGACAACGACCGTTCAGGCGCCCCAGCAGGCGCAGCCCACGAACCTGACGGCCGAGACGACGAAGGGCCACCTCCTGTCCGGGCTGAGTGGGTCCGGCAGATGTCGGCTGACGAGCAAGGGAAAGCCCGTGGCCTTCCAGGACATCGACTGGTACGCCGGCAGCGGCGGTGAGTACCTCGGCACCTCGCAGACCGACCAAAGAGGTATCGCCACCATGGAGGGCGGCAGTATCAGCGATATCGGTACCTCCATCGTGGGCGAGCTCGGCGGGTACTCCGTCAAGTACAACGGCAGCGACGAGTACCTTCCCTCCGAGGCTCACGGGCGTGTCGTTCCGGTGTTCGGTATTGCCTGACGGCGAGATCTGCGCCGCCGCGCCTCCACCCATGCCCCTCCGAACGCGTCGGCCGGTCCCGCCCGGGCGGGACCGGCCGACGCGTTCGCGCGGCGCCGTCCGCCCGCGAGCCGCCCGGGTGCGCCCGACGCACGCGCCGGCCCGTCCACCGCTCCCGGCCCGCGTGGGTGTGTCCCGTCCCCACAGCCGCCGTTGCACCAATGCGACGGCGGACCCCTTTCTCGACTTTCTCGACGCATGAAGGAGAACGTATGAACAAGCGCGCGTCCGTCGGTGCCCTGTTGGGCGCCACCATCCTGGCCACCACCGCCACCGTCACCCCTGCGGCGGCGGCCGGGAACCTCATCAGCAACGGCACCTTCTCCCAGCCGATCGCCCCGGCGGGCGGCTACGTGGAGTTCGACGACGGCGAGAGCATCGGCGCGTGGCAGGTCAGCGCGTCCAGCCCGCAGGGCGGGGTGACGCTGTACAGCCGCGCCCTCACCCAGTACACCTACCAGGCGGTCGACATCGGACCGGGAACCCTCTCCCAGGACTTCGAGGCGGACCGGGGCTCCGTGGTCGACGTCACCTGGAAGCATTCCCGCAACACCGACCCCGCGTGCGCCAGGACGATGGGCGACCAGTCCTACAGTGCCCAGGTGATTTTCCCGACCGGGGACCCCCTGGGCGACTCCTACACGCCCAACGGCCCTCGCTTCGCGTCGGTCAACAGAAGCCTGACGTTCTTGGCCCTTGCCGACCACTTCACCCTGGAGTTCACCGGACGCGCGCCCGACGGATGCGGTCCCCTGATCACCGATGTCGTCGCCAAGGTGATCCGCCAGTTCGACTGACGTCGCCGACACCTCCTGTCGTCCCGCGGTGGCCACCCGCATGCCCTTCCCCAGGGCCCACCGCGAGGACGACCGCCGGCTGCCGGCCGGGCGAACCCGGGGTGGGGCGAGGGGTTCTGGCGTCCTCCACGGCTCCCGACAGCATCAGGCGGCCGATCAGGTTCTGCGCGAGATGACCATGATGTATTCGCAGGGGGCGTTCGTCCGGTTGGCGAAGCCGTGGTCCGCGTCGGCTTGGAAGAACAGGGAGTCGCCCGTGTTCAGGGTCTCGCTGATCCCGCCGATCGCGACGGTGAGGGTGCCCAGGAGCACCACGAGTTGCTTCTCCGTACCCGGCGGATACGCGGGCAGAAGCCCGGTGGAGACCTGCGCGGGGAGGTAGTGGGCGATCATCTCGGCTCGTCCCGCGCCCGGGGCCGCCGACACGATGTGCCGCTCGAAGCCCGTCTCCGGGTCGCGGAAAACGGGGCGATCGTTCTTGCGCGTGACGATGGCCACGCCGGACGCGGCGGCGCCCGGCGCACCGACCAGGTCCGAGAGCGACGCGTCGAGCGCGTGGGCGATCCTGGACGCGACGCCGATCGTCGGGCTCTTCTCGCCGCGTTCGACCTTGGACAGCATCGCCCGGCTGACCGACGACTGGGCGGACAACTGCTCCAGCGTCAGGCCCGCCTCCTCGCGGCGTCGCCGCACATTGCCGCCGAACGCGCCGGCCAGGTCGTCACCGTGCTCTGGTGCGGCCGCGTTTGAGTCTTGCTCGACCACCGTGCTCCTCGATTGATGGATACCTCCGCTGCCCACAGTGTAGGGTCTCTCCTATAGAAGATCAGATCTTCTATAGGAGATGCGTGATGTTCACCGCGCTCGACACGACGGAGGGGTTCCATGCGTTTGATCTCGAGTGGCCGGCACCATGCCACCTTCGAATTCGGCGATCTGCAGGTGGTCTCGTTGCGGGACGGGTACATCGACATGCCGCCGACCCGGCTCCGCGACGAGGACGGGTGCGCACTCGACGAACTGCCGGCCGCCGTCCCGCTGGTGGGCGACAACCTGCGGCTGGCGGTCAACGCCTTCTTCGTCACCGACGGCACGCGGTCGGTGCTCATCGACACCGGCGCGTCCGACGTCTGGCACGACCCCACCATGGGATTGATCTACGACGCGCTCGACGAAGCGGGGATCGACCGCGCGCAGGTCACCGACGTGGCCATCACCCACAAGCACGAGGACCACGTGAGCGGCCTGATCACGCCGGACGGTTCGGAGGCGTTCGGCAAACTGGAGCGCGTGTGGATCGGCGCGGGCGACACCTCGGTGTTCACGGGGCGGCTCGAACCGTTCCGCGACCGGCTCGTCCCTGTCTCGGAGGCGGTCGCGATCAACGACTGGACCACCGCGATCCCGACGCCGGGCCACACGCCCGGTCACACCGTCTACCAGGTCAGGAGCGGCACCGGCCACCTTCTCGTCTGGGGCGACACCGTGCACGTTCCCACGCTCCAGTTCGAGCAGCCGAACATCGCCTGGGAGTTCGACGGCGACCAGTCCCAGGCCCGCGCCGCGCGAGCGACCCTCCTCGAACAGCTGGCCCGACCGCACCACTTCGTCGCCGGCGCCCACCTCGACTCGCCCGGCATCGCCCGCGTAACCCCCTCCGGTGACGGTTACGCGCTGGAATACCTGGCACCGCCGATCGGCTGACGGAGCCTGCCGCCTCCGGGCCGCCGGCCCGCCGGGCCCTCAGCCTGCCGAGGGCCGGCGGTCGGCCCGCAGGCGCTCGGCCCCGTCCGAGTCCGAGGCCTGAAGCGTGTCGTCGGTGCCCAGGACGTCGGGTACCGCGACCAGGAGCTCGTGGAGGAAGTCGTGGTACCCCTCCGGCGTGGGTGCCGTGTGGTTCAGCGGATAGACCCCGAACTGCAGGTAGTGCAGGGTCTTGCGCATCATCTGGGCCGGCGAGCAGACCGAGACGAGCGTGCCGAAGCCCCCGTCCCTGAAGTACGAGGCGGCGACGAAGCACTCGTCCGCCGAACCGTAGACGCCGGCCTCGCCCTTGTACCGCTCGTTGAGGTCGTCGCCGTGGACGGCCGAGGGCGGTACACCGAGCTTCTCCAGGAAGTCCCCGCCGGCCCGGCTGAGGCTGCTCTCGTCCTCCACCCCGAGGTGGCGGTGCCGACTGCCCGGCACGTAGACCTCCACCGGGTGTCCTGCCTTCCGGTATTCCTGGAAGAGCTCGTGGCCGCGCCGCAGCCGGGCGGCGAACTCTTCGCCGGGCGTGGCGCCGTCGACCAGCGGGTGCTGGGCCGCCACCTCGATCAGCACGCCCGGCAGATGGCGTCGCGTCCGCATGAAGGCCTGGGCCGTCAGCAGCCGGTCGCGCCACCGCCCCGCCACAGCGGGGGAGAGGAGGGGCGCCGTGTCTCGCACGTTCATCGCAGATCGCCTCACGTGATCGTCTTCACTTCTCCGCGCTCCTCGACGATGGCCCAGGTCCGCTCGAAGTGCTTCCAGCAGGCGTCGATCAGACCGAACTCCTCAGTCCCGCGCAGTTCCAGGGACGGGGTCTCCGGGGCCCTCGCCGGCGGCAGGGTCAGAGTGATCCATCCCCAGGTCCGGTCGCACAGAATCATCGTGGACCGCAGGTGCGTGGTGAAGAACCCGATCTCGGCCGATCCGGTGGTGGCGGTGGTGGCGGTGGCCGATCCGGTGGCCGTGGCCGTGCTGGCGGCCGTCCCGCGCGCCCGGGCCTCGCGGACGATCGCCCGGAGCCGCGCCTCCACCTCGCGGACCTCGGCCGCGATCGGCGAGCGCTGGTCCCACAGCGACTCGGACTCGTCGACGTCGGCGAGGAACTGGCCGTCGGAGACCGGCACCAGGACGCGGAGCCGGGCTCCGGCCGCGAGCGCCTTCGTCAGGTAGGGCGTCTGGATCTCGATCAGCCGCTTCCCGCTGGTGGACATGATCCCGATGGACGCGGCCTTCCCGAGGTTCTCGCTCAGCGCGTTGCCGGCCTGCCCGTCGACGCTGATCCGGGCCACACCGATCCGCGTGCCCGGCGCCACCAGGTTCTGCCATTCGGTGGAGAAGGTGTGAGCGGTCGAGTTGCCCCTGACCCAGCCGGGCTGGGGATTGTGCCTGACGGCCAGCCGCAGCGACCTGGTCACATCGCTGCGCAGGTCGGCGACGGTGCGCCAGGGCTTCCAGAGCCGCTCGCCGCGCACCTTTTCCCGGAAGACGGCGAGCCGTTCGGTGTCCTCCGGTGTCGGCTGCCAGCTGTCCGTGTGCAGCTCGGCGGGATCGGAGTGGACGAAGACCAGGACGGGCTTGCCCAGCGAGCGGGCGTAGTCGTACTCCCGTTCCGTGAAGCTGACGGTCCCTCCGTTGAGGTCCCCATAGCGCGCCCCGAGGATGAGGACGAGGTAGTCGCAGTCGTTGATCACCCGCTCGACCACCTCCCAGGCGCCTTCCGACCGTGCGTCGAACAACTCCATGCCGGAGGGGATGTACCCCTCCTTGACGAGTTCGTCGATCACGGCCTCGCGGTGCTGCCGCAGGTCGAGGCTGGTCGAGCTGACGAACACCTGGTAGCGGCGCTCGTCAGGTGCGGTGGGCGCCGGCGGGGCCGTGCCCGGCGGTGCCGGGGTGCCGGCGCGGGGGTCGGTCTCCGCGGGCCCGTAGTAGTTGAAGTTGTTCGTCACGGAACTGCGCGGGCCGATGGCGTTGCCGGCGACGTCGGCCCCGGCACCGACCCCGCCGCCGCGGACCTCCACGTGCTCGGCCGGCCGCTCGGGTTCGGCCGGTTCCTGCTGCCCGCGCCTCCGGAAGCGCGAGCTCGCCATCAGCCGGTCACCTCGCTGCCCTCGCCCACCGCGTTCCCGGTGACATCGCCTCCGGCGGCCACCGCCCCCTCGCCCTGGGCGGACACGGCCCGCCCCGGCCCGGGCACACCGCGCGGGGCCCGGGCCACCCCCGCGACTCTGCTGTCGGCACCGATCGCGTTGCCGGTCACGCTCCCCCCGGCGGCGACCGCACCGCGTCCACCGGCCCGGACGGCGGCGCCGCCGTCCCGCCGTAGGGCGAAGACCGAAATGACAAGCCCGGCGAGCCCGACGACCGCCCCGACCACGGCACTCGCGCGCTCGGCCCCGGCGGCGTCCCCGAGGACCGCCCACAGGGCCAGAGTGACCGCAACACCTGTACATATCAATGCTGTTGACCAGAACAGCAGGCGCATGTGCGATGCCCCCCATCACAGCGACAACCCGTAGAACGTTAGTACCCGGCCCCCGCTCGTACCACGCTCCGGACGCCCGCGTTCGACGGCCGACGTCCGGCAGCCGGTCGCCTCCCGGGGAGGCCAGGAGCTTCTCCGGCTGGGCGGGGCCGCGGAAACCCCGAGGACGACCGCGCGCCGGCACGTTAGCCTCACCCGCATGGAAGAAGTAGATCTTCTGCCGCATCTGGACGGGACGGAGCGCGGCCTCGTCGTGATGATGTGCGGCCTTCCCGGCTCGGGCAAGAGCACCTATGCGCAAGTGCTTGAGCGTCGCGGCTACACCCGGCTGTCGATCGACGAGGTGGTGTGGGCGCGCATCGGCCATGACGCGGCCGACCTCGACCCGGCGGAGTACGAGCGACTCAAGTCCGCCGTGGAGCGGGAGCTGTGGGAGGAACTGGTCCGCTTGATGGAGGCGAAGGTACCGGTCGTCATCGACTACAGCTTCTGGAGCCGAGCCGCCCGGGACCGGTACAAGGCCGCGATCGAGAGCCACGGGTGCCGATGGGAGCTGATCCGTCTCAAGGCCGATCTGGAAACCCTCCGACGCCGACTGGCCACCCGCAACCAGCGGAACGGGGCGAACAGCGTCACCGTCTCCGACGAACTCCTCGAACGCTACTTCGCCAACTTCGAGGAACCCGCCGGCGAGGGCGAGCGCGTCATCGTCCAGGAGGAGTTTCCCCGGTCGTAAGGAGCGCGGGTCGCCCGGGCGGTGATCGCCTGGATCAGGGTTTCGGATGGGCAGGACCCGGTTCGGTGCCCGTGCCGGACGCGGTCGGTCCCTTGCTCCCCAGGCTCGGGTGGCCGCGGTGCGCGGTCCACTCGTGGGCCAGGACGGCCATCGTGTGCGCGTCGATCCACTTCCCGTCCCAGCGCAGCGCATCACGCCGGGTTCCCTCGTGGACGAAGCCGAGCTTCTCGTAGACGTGGCGGGCCCGGGGGTTGAAGGCGAAGACCTCCAGTTCGATCCGGTGGATCCCGACGGTTTCGAAGGCGTGGGCCAGGATCAGCCGGCTCGCCGCGGTTCCCAGGCCCTGTCCGAAGAACCGGCGATCGAACAGGCTGATCCGGAACGAGCAGGAACGGTTGTGGACATCGAGGTCCGACAACACGACCTCGCCGACGCATTCGCCGAGGGTCCGTTCGACGATCGCCAGGTCCAACCGGTCGGCGTGGTCGGCCCGGGAGCCGTACCAGCGCTCCAACGCTTGGAGGCTGAAGGTCTCGTGGGTGCCGGTCAGCCGATCCGCCTCCGGATCGGCTGCCACCGCGGCCAGCGCGTCGCTCCTGCGGACCGGACGCAGGAGTACGCGCGCGTCGGTGAGGGTCGGCTTCTTGGTGAAGGAGATCTCGGTGGGCATGGCAGCGATCATGACCGTTGCCCGCCTGCCACCGCCAACACGTTTTACTCTGCGGGCGGGTCACGCGGGCGAGTCCTGCCCGGTGCGGTCCGGCCACCGGAAGACGAGCCGGCAGGGCCCCTTCTCCAGCACGCGGCCCGCAGCCGGCAGTTCGCCGGGGGTGTCGGCCGGGTGGACGGTGAGCGCCGGGTCGGTGTGCTTGCCGTTGTCGTCGGCGCGTACCTGGCGGTCCCATGCCCGAACCGTCTCCGTCAACTGCTCGGCGAGTCGGGGGCCCTGCTCGCCGAAGGCGTGGACGAACCACTCCCACTCCTTGTCCTCGGGGCGGTCGCCGTCCCGGATCTGGACGTAGATCAGGTAGGCGAGGGAGGCTTCGCCGAGGATCGCGGGCACCTCCTGGCCCTTCGTGATCCCGGTGGCACCGTCCTCCGGGTCTTGGTCCGCGGCCAGTCGGCAGAAGCCCGGCAGGGTGGTGGCGGCGTACAACTGCAGTGAGCCGAAGTAGACGTCGGCTCCCATGGTCACGCCGGTGGCGACCTCGTGCCGCGGCCCGCGCAGCGCTTCGTCGATGCCGGCGGTGTCGCCCGGTTCGCCGTCGTCGAACCGCAGCCGCAGGCCGCCGTCGGCCAGCACGGCCTCGGGGACGGCCCGGCGGAGCGCACCGGCGTCGCGGATGAAGCCGCAGTACGTCCACGCCATCGCGCGCAGGACAGCTCCTTCACGGCGGAAGGCGATCGCCCGGGTGTACCCGTGGATCTCCAGCGGGACCACCAGGACTCCGCCGTCGGCGAGTTGCTCCCGCCAGGCCGGTGCGATGGTCCAGGCGTTGTAGGTGACGATGACCGCGTCGAAGCCGCCCCGGGGCACCAGGGCGGCGGGTGCGCCGAGCGCGCCGTCGCCGTGAACGGCCACCACGGTGTCGGCGCCGACCTCGGCGGTGAAGCGCCTGGTGCGGTTCACCACGTACGGATCGAGGTCCACGGTGACGACCCGCCCGCCCGGGCCGACCATCCCGGCGATCAGCGCGGCGTTGTAGCCGCCCGCGCCGACCTCCAGGACTCGCGAGCCGGGGCGCAGCCGGGCGTTCTCGATCATGTTCGCCTGGAGCCAGACGGCGGAGACGGAGCTGGTCGCCCGGGAGTGCTCGTCCCTGCGCGTGACGACCGCCAGGTCGTGGCGGTAGGCGTCGGCGAGGTCCGCCTCCGGGATGAAACGGTGCCGCGGCACGGTGCGCAGCGCGGCCTGAACCTCGGCGGAGGGCGCCCAGCCGCCGTCGATGACGGCCTGGACCATCGCCTCGCGCCGCCGTTCGGCTTCCGGGCTTTCGCCCGGCACCGCCGGCGGCGGGGTGGAGTGAGGGTAGGAGTGGACGGCCGGCAGGTCCGGGACGGCGCCGGGCCAGACGGCGGCCAGGGCGTGGGCGGCCGGCGCGAATGTCGGGCCGAGGCAGCCCAGGCCGTGGAGGTCGTGCCACTCCCAGCGCAGGAACGTGTCCGCCTCGGGGTTGCCGAGGGTGCCGCTCCAGCGCCTGATCCGGACAACGGCGGTCAGCCGGGGCACCCCGCCCACGGCGTCGGCGAGCATCGTCAGCACGGTGGCGGCGTTTTCCTCGGCCAGGAGGCCGGTCTCCTCGGCGAGTTCGCGGACGGCGGCCGCCTCGAAGGACTCGGGTCCGTTCGTCTTGCCGCCGGGAAGCTCCCACATGCCGCGGTGGGACCAGCCGAGCAGGACCCGGCCCGAGGCATCGGTGACGACGGCGAGGGCACCGGTGACGGCCGGCCCTTCCGGCGGGTGCTGCCGCTCCACCGCGACGGTGTCCGCGCACGGGCCGCGCAGCACCAGCACGGCCAGGTCACCAGCGGCGTAGCGCTGCACGTCCTTCCAACCGGAGGTGAGCGCGGTGATCTCCCGGTCGTCGACGGCGATGTGACGCCGATCGGCCGGCGTGGTCGCGGCGAGCGGTGTGATGATCAGCAGGGTGCCGCCTTCGCGCAGGCGGCGGCCGAGGGCATGCAGCACGCGGGCGCGGTCGCCGATGAACGCCAGTGCCAGGCGGAAGACCACGAGGTCGTAGCGCTCGTCTCCGAGCGGTTCGGGATCGTCGTGCTCGATGTCCAGACGCAGCCACCGCACCCCGGCGGCGCCGGGATGGCCGGCGCGAGCGCGTTCCAGCGCGGCCTCGGCGAGGTCGACGGCGTCGACCTGGTAGCCGGCCGCCGCGAGGTGGACGGCCAACTCCCCGGTTCCGCAGCCGACCTCGAGTGCCCGACCTCCATCGACCGGGGCGGGCGCATGTTCGGCGAGGAGCTTCCGCTCGTCCTCGCCGAGCGGGCTGAACGCGATGCCATCGGTGTAGCTCTGCTCCCACTGCTCCTGCGGGATGGACCCCACGGTGCTGCTCCTCGTCCGGTCGGCAGGTCGGTCGGTGTCGTGCTGGTCAGGCGCGGTTCGTTCAGCGGGGCGATTCGGCCGGCGCGGCCGGGTCGGCGAGGCTGGTGTCGGTCCAGGCGCTGACGCGCCCGACGGCCTTCTCGGTGAACTCCCGCACCGCCGGGTCGGGCGCGGCCATCTCTGCGGAGGGCACCGACCGAAGGCGGTCCGCCGTGGGCTCGAATTCGACCGGATCACCAGGCTGCTGGAAGTGGACGGCGAACGCCCGGCCGGCACGGTAGGCGTCCAGCCCGGCCCGGCAGTAGGCCACCATCGGGGTCGGAAGCTCGGACAGCACGTGCCAGCCCATCGCGTCGCAGACGGCCGGTTCCATGATGTGGGGCTCGCCGCTCCAGTGCCGGACCTCGAAGAAGAGCCCGATCCGGGCGCCGCCGGCCGGGCTTCGGTGGTGCACGGTGACGGCGTGGCGGACGTCGGCCGGTTCGATGTCGACACCGGTCTCCTCCCGTGCTTCGCGGATCAGCGCCGCCACGACGTCCTCGTGCGGGCCGTCGAGGTGCCCGGACGGCAGGTGCAGCAGGCCCGTGGCGTAGACGGGCCCGGCGCGCCGGGACAACAGCACCTCGGGACCGTCCGCCCCGTCCTGGCGAAGGATCAGGTGGACGTCGACGGGTTCCTGGTGGCGGTGTGTGGCGGGCGCGAGCCAGGGGGCGGCTTCGGTCAGGCGGCTCGGGTTGAGCGGCACGTGAGCAGGGTCGTCCCGGTAGCCGTCGAGTGCGGTGACGAGGATGCCGACGACCGCGGTGTCGCCGTGGTCGAGGGCGGCGACGTGGCTGCCGCAGGCGGGGCAGAAACCGCGCTTGGTCCTGCCGGCGTGGGTGTCGTACCAGGAGGGCTCGCCGTGTTCGCCGATCCAGGACAGGCCGGCCAGCGGGAAGCCGGTCCACCACTGGAACGGGCTCCCGGCCCGGTGGGAACAGTGGGCGCACCCGCAGACGTGCGGGTCTTCGGGTTCACCGGTCACGGTAAACCGGACCACTCCGCACAGGCAGCCACCGGAGCGGCTTTGGGGACCGGCGGGGAGTACGGGGAGGGGGGACACGGGGGATTCCTCCGGAGTGTCAGAGAGGCAGTTCTGGGCGGCGGTGGGGGGCCCAGGCGTACGGGTTCCGGTCGCACCGGCAAGAGGAACAGGCCTTCCTCATGACGCGGACGACGAAGCCGGTCTGTTCGATGCCCTCGGCGGGTAGTGATGCGAAGTCCATCACTGGGCGGATTCCTGGTTCTCGCGGATCGGAACGTTGCTGGCGGCATGGCTCAAGTTGGCTCCTCACAGGCGTAGTTGGCCAGATGGAACGCCGTCGATGATGGTGCTGTTCGAAAGCCGTGTTCAAGTGGATTAAGGCCTGGGCGAGCCCGGGACGAACATGGACTTTTCGGGCATCGTCAGAGTCGCGGGCGGCGAGGTTCGAACAGCCGGGCTCGGGGGCTTATGGGCGATGGAGGCCAGTAAGCAGGCGGCGACCCATGCCCGAACACGACGTCCACTCCCGGGCGCAGCGCACCCGCAGTGGGTTCCCAAGCAACGCCGTCCCGTGGCGGGCGACAGCCGAGGGATCCACCCTTTCGGGTGACCGGCATCGTGCTTGGCCGCCCCGTGCGTCGTGGACCTGCCGGACGAAGGCCATACAGTCGGCGCGCTGCCGACGACGGCGCCCTCCGGCCCCACCCGTTGGGCCTGGCGTCCTCGAAAGGCGGCACTTCAGTGGCCGGCAGGGCCACCGGAGAGCAACCCGCGAAAGCGGCCTGGGCAGGCGGCGGCCGCAGCCGCGTCTCTCAGCAGTCGAGCAATTGTCAAAACCTGTGGGCGGATGGAGTCACGACGAGGGGTTTGCGCCCTGGATGATCTTCCAGCCATGAGCCTTGTTTCCTGAAACAAGGAGAGGCGTTCCTGCTCCGCGGAGGGTCACGAGGGCGGTGTGGGAGGGATCGAGTTCGTCGACCGGACGCCCGTAGAGGAGGATCTCCGCCAGCTCCAGGTCGATCGGGGCCGCAGTGTCGCGGATACGGTGGAAGCGCGCCCCGAGGCGGGCCGGTCCTCGGATGCAACGCACGACAACGGCCGCCTTGCCCTCCTCGGTGCCTCGGACGTCGTCGATCTGGAGTTCCGCGTCAATCCGCGGGGGCTCGGGAGTCATCGTCACGCTGCCATGATCTCAGGGCGTTCGACGAGCCGGCCGCGTTCGAAGCGTGCTCCCGCGCGGACGAGGTGGGCGCCGTCGACCGAGCGCCAGCGGCTTTGGGCGGACTCGACGAGCTTGAAGACCATCGCGAGACCGGCGGCCCGGGATCCGGCGCCCTTGGTGACCTTGGTCCGCAGCCGGACGGTGGCGAAGGTGGACTCGATAGGGTTGGTTGTGCGCAGGTGGATCCAGTGCTCGGCCGGGAAGTCGTAGAACGCCAGCAGCTCGTCCTGGTCGTCGGTGATCTTCTTGACGGCCTTGGGGAACTTCGTTCCGTAGATCCTGGCGAACGCCTTGATGGCCTGCTCGGCGTGCTCGCGGTCCTCGGCGTTGTAGATGTCCTGCAGGGCCCTCTTCGACGCCGGCTGCGCGGACTTGGGCTTGGCGGTTGTGAACCCAGCACCGCTGCTCGCGGGTGGCGGGGAAGACCTCGCGCAGGGCCTTCCAGAAGCCGAGCGCGCCGTCGCCGACCGCAAGGACCGGGGCGCGCATGCCGCGGCGGGCGCAGTCTCGTAACAGGCTGGCCCAGGCTTCGGACGATTGGCGGTAGCCGTCGGTCATGGCGACGAGCTCCTTGGTGCCGTCCGCGCGGACGCCGATCACGACCAGGACGGCGGCCTTGGCTTCGTCCAGGCGGATGCGCAGGTGGATGCCGTCTACCCACACGTAGACGTAGTCGGTGCCGGACAGGTCGCGTTCCTGGAACGCGGCGTGATCAGCCTGCCACTGGGCAGTCAGCCGGGGTCACGGTGGCCGGCGACAATCCGGCGGAGGAGCCGAGGAACTGCTCCATCGCCGGGATGAAGTCGCCGCTGGACAGACCGTGCAGATAGAGCAGCGGCAGCACCTTGGCGATCTTCGGGGACCTGCGGCGCCAGGATCGCCGAGGAGAACCGCTTGCGCCCCCCGGTCTCCGCATCGCCCCGCTTGTCGTTGACCCGCGGGGCCCTGACCTCGACACATCCGGCGGCGGTGGTGACCTTCCTTGGCTGGTGGTAGCCATTGCGCACGACCAGTCGGCGACCGTTCTCATCCCGCTGGTCGGATAACTCCGCTATGTAGGAGTTGACCTCAGCCTCAAGCGCGGCGGCCAGCATCCGGCACGTGCCCTCCCGGACGATCTCGTCCAACTGCGATGCCCCGCCAGGGGTGGTGCCGTCAGTGTTGACTACGGTGAGCACGGACATGCCTTCCCGACCGACGCGCCCGCGTCGACCTTGCTCGATGACCTATCAATCGATCACCAGGGAAGGTACGTCCTCCCCAGGCCGATCCACAGGTTCCGAGCATTGCTCCTCAGCCAGTTGATCAACCGCGAAGCAGTCGGGCAAGCGGCTTTCGAATGTCGGCGGGATGCAGATTCAGCCCGTCGAAGGCATCAGCCGTCACCCACATGAGCTCATAACTGTCCTCCGGGCCATGCACTTTGGCCTCGTCGCCGGAGAGGACGGCGCTGCCCCGGACGTCCTTCACAAGGTAGTAGTGGGCCGGCCGACCGTTGTGTCGGCCGGCCCAGACCAGTCGATCGATCCGGGCCTCAAGCGTCGTCTCTTCCCGGAGTTCCCGCAGTGCCGCCGCTTCGGCGCTCTCCCCAGCCTCAACATGGCCGCCCGGCAGAACCGCGTAGTGATGCCCAGGACAGGCCGGACCAAGCCAGTTGCTGTCCTCGCACATCACGCAGTCACGCGGACTCCCCTTCCTGAGGAACCGCTTGATGATCAACGCCCGCGGTCCGTCAACCACGACAGCAACTGCCCGGGGAATCAGCACTCCTCGATGATGGCAGGCCCCGCGCAGCCTTCACCTGCCGCTGGCGACACTGGGCAGCCGCCCAGCGCTGTCACTTCTCGGGTCCTGGCTCAGCTTCCGTGTAGCCGCTACGGAGAGTTAGATCTTCGGGGTCATGTGATGGCGGTTCGGATGGGCCCGAAGCCGAGGTGAAGTGAGTTCCATGGCTCTGTTGTCGAGTCCGGCGCTCATGTGATTGAGCCAGCGTTCGTACCAGTCGAGGAAGTCGGTGGCGGAGGAGACGTTGGGGCCCCAGCGCCCGTCGCTGCTACCGATGAGGACGCGGCCGGTGAGAGGTCCAGTTACCGCGATGACGCATACGTCGGTGCAGCCCATCTCGATGATGTGGAGGAAGAGGTCGCGTTCGTTTGTCCTGGGTCCTGGGCCGTCGAAGCCGCGAGGTGTTCCCGGTTCTCCGCGCGCCATCATGATCAGCAGGGAACACCACTCGAGTGGCATGAGGCCGTAGAACGGTGCCGCGCCTGAGCCGCCGATGTGCGTGAGGAACTGCCGGTAGGCGTCGGGCAGGACGATGTCGTGTTCGGCCTCAAAGGCAGCGACGCGTACTTCCGTTAGCTTCGGATCGAGGCGGAACTTGTGTTGCTCTTCCCCGAAGGAATGGCTGCGCAGTGGTTGGAACGGGATCGCGGCCAGCCTGCGACGCAGGCGGGGTATGCGGGGATCCATGGTGCATCTTCTCTCGTTCCCGTCACCCTATGGGTGGCAGCGGTCAGCTGGCCAGAAGAACTCCCTTCCGCAGTAGAGCGAAGCCGGCCCGGCCGAACATCTGGCGCTGGAGCATCTGGAGCCGGGTGACGTGTCCTTCGACGACGCCGGAGTTCCAGCGAAGGGTGATTCCTGAGATGACGGCGGTGCGGTCTCGGCCTTCGCGCGTCGCGTACTCATCGACGCCCATCACCGGAGGGGCGGACGGCTCCAGATCGGGAAGCTCGTCGACCAGCCGCAGCGCTCTGCTGCGGCTGGTCGACACCCCGAACACCGTGGCCAGCCGGGCGCCGGCCCGCCCAGCCGTCGCCAGACCTATCGCGGCGAGCGTCGACCGTAGCCGCGCGGTCCACCGCCCGTGACGCCAGGTCAATCCCGCGATCTGCTCGGCGAAGGTCCGCCACCCGCATGACGAGTTCCCACACACGAAGCGCCGCACCTGCGGGCTCAACCGAACCCGCCTGCCCCCGACCGGCCCGTCGACAGGAAACCGCAGGTCGGAGCTGTGCACCCGACTCGACCAGGTCCCACACCCTGGGCAGCCGTGACCCGTAGCCGAGGACCGGGCCTCAACATCGACCACCTCGGTGTTCACCTCGACCGACAGCACCGTCACATCCGCGACCGGCGGAAACAGCAACCCTCCAGCCGGGGCACCAGATCGTTCACGGTCCCGTACGGTCGGCCACCGTGGACCGGGCGCCGGCGATTTCGGGCAACTTCCTGAAGCTGCCCGCACTGCAAGATCGTCACTCAGCGTACGCGGCTCACAGAAGTTGAGCCAGAACCATCGGTCATACCCAAAGCCAGCCCGTACCTCACCGTCGTCGAACACCATCTCGGCCGCCTGCTCGGCGTTCAGTTGGCGGCAGGTTGTGGACGTGGATGACCAGTGCGCGCTCGTGGCGCGTGGCCGGAGCCGCTCGCCTACGTGCCCAGGCGGGGCAGGTGCCGGGTGCGCCAGGAGCACGGCTTGGGTGGGAGTGGCGTGTCGATCATGTGGGCGGGTCTCCGAATGTGTTCTTCCACTTGCTGGTGCGCATGTCGCTCCTTCAGGAGCGCTCGGTGGCCCCGTACGCGGGGTCAGGTGCGGTCGGGCGGAAGGGCAGACCGGCGGCGTCCAAGCGGATCATGACCGTGCGGACCTGGCCGTCGGGCAGGGACTCGTGCCGGTAGAGGAACGCGGCGTCGCCGCCGTCCGGGACTGGCCTTCCGCTCGCTACGGCCCGAAGCTGCTGTTCGGCATCGGCGGGGCGCTGCGCTGACGGATCGGGCAGGCGGCTGTGGCGGCCGGCCATGCTCACACGGTGCCCGAGGCGGGCGAGCCGGGGCCGGCGCCGATGCGCTGTGCGGTCAGCAGGACCGCCGCGAGGGTGCCGGCCTCGGTGATCCGGCCGTCGCCGCACATCGCCACCGCCTGCTCCACGGTGATCCAACGCAGCTCCATGTCGGCCTCGCTCGCGTCTCGGTGGTGCTCGCCGATGCTCAGGCTCCTGGCGAGGTACAGGTGCTCGCGGGTGCGTGCGCCGGCGGGCATCCGCCAGATCGTCGTGAGCAGTTCGACCTCGGTGGCGCGGATGCCGGCCTCCTCTGCCAGCTCCCGGCGCGCGGCTGCCAGCGGGTCCTCGCCGGGCTCGCATCCGCCGCCGGGACACATCAGCAGCCGTTGGCCGCAGACGTAGACGTTCTCCTCCACCAGGGCGATCCGGCCCCGGTCGTCGAGGGCCGCGACGCGTACCCCGTCGACGGACTCGGTGTACTCGTACGTCCCCGTGCTCTGGTCGGAGCGCCGGACGGTGTCGCGGCGTACCACCACCCGCAGTCCCGTGTACTCGATGGTCGAGGCGACCGTGGTCCAACCGTCGATCATGCTGACTCCTCCGTCTGGCTGTCGGCATCGGCAGCGGCGTGGGCGCCGAGGGCCGGGGGCGCGGTCACCGGCCCTCCCGGATCAGGTCGAGGATCTCCGTGGTGGGCCGGACGTCGCCGAAGGACCTGTAGAGGGTCCGCAGGGTGGCGTTGTGGACCTCGTCGCTGCCGGCGGCCGTGCCGTCGGCCACCACGATCATTCGAAGCCCCAGGGTGAAGGCGTCGCGCGCCGACCCGGCCACGCACACGTCGGTGGCGACGCCGCACACCAGCACGGTGTCGATGCCGCGCTCGGCCAGCAGATCCGGGAGCGGGCACAGGCCGGGGAAGAAGGCGCTGGCCGCCTCCTTCTCCACGAGCAGGTCGCGGTCCTCGTCGACGGTGAACTGCGGCCACAGGCGCCCGGCGAGCGGGCCGCTGCCGCCGGAGGTGCGGAACAGCTCCGCGACCTCGGGGCCGTAGAACTCCTCCCTGACAGCAGTCGGTCGACCGGATCCCGGCAGCACCCAGGCCACCAGGCCGCTGGCCTGGCGCAGGGCACCCGCCAGCGCCTCGATCTGTGGGGTGATGCCGCGCTCGTACGGTCCGTTGAAGAACGGCACCATGTCGACCACCACGAGCGCGGTGCGGGCCGGGTCGAGTCGGGTGTAGGCGTGCCGTCGGCCCCGGCGCTGCTCCTGGCGGTCGTATTCGCGCGGCGGGATCGCCCAGGCGTGCAGCAGGGCCGGCGCCTCCGCCGTTGAGATGTTCACGCTCGCCCCGCAGCCTGGATGGCGTTGGCGGCCATCAGGACCGACACTCCGGCCCGGAGAGCAGGAGCCGGCCGTCCATCGTCGCGGCCACCGCCTCCTCGAACGGCCACCACTCCGTCGACCCGTGCCCGGTGGAAGTCGAAGGGCCCTTCGGTGCCGTCGGGCCGGGTCACGGTGTTGCGGTGGATCGGGTGCGAGCCGGTGTCCAGCAGAGTGCTGCGGCCCTGCTGCTGCTGCGGCTTCGGGACAGCCGGCTGCCGGGTGACGGTGGGCACGTTCACTGGCTGGCTCCTTGGGGCTGGGCGGTGGGAGCATTGCGCACGGCCTGGCTGCCGGGTGCCTTCGCCGGCAGGCCGGCGGCCGGATGCTGGGCGGCGTGACGGTGCACCAGTTCCGCCGTGGAGGGGCGCAGCAGCAGCCGGTACAGCATGTCCGGCTCGAACCAGCGCAACATGACGCCCTCGTTCAGGGGCACGGAGTCGGGGTCGCCGTTCCAGCGGGCGGTGTAGATCTGAACCGGTACGCACAGCCCGTCCAGGCCGGTGGTCCGCTCCACCGCGAAGGGATCGAGGTCGGTGAGTGCGAGGCCGGGGGCCTCTTCGGCGAGTTCGCGCAGGAGGGTAGCCGTTAGCGTGGCGTCCTGCGGCTCGCGGCCGCCGCCCGGGAGCGACCACTCGCCCGGGGCCCAGATACGGCCCGGATAGTAGTCGCGCAGGTGGAGGAGGTAGCGGCCGGCGCCGTCGTGGATCAGGACGGAGGCGTTGACCGGTTCCGCCCGGCCGTCGATCCCGGCGGCGCGCAGCTTCGCGCGCAGCGAGGGCGAGGCGACCTGGTCCACGGGGCGCCACTCTGCTCCGGTGACCTCTTCGGCCTGCAGTGCGACCTCGGCCTGGTCGGCGACGAGGCAGAAGGCGAACCGGAAGTCGTAGTGCTGGTGCGCGCCTTCGCCCTTGGCCGAGTTGGGGTCGATGTCGTTGATGTCGATGTCGACCGGGACGCCGAGAGCCTGCGCGGTCAGGCACAGGGCGCCCGGCGCGATGCCGGCCTCCTCCCGGACCTCGCGCAGCGCCGTCGCGAGCAGGCTCTCGTCCGCCTCCTCGACGTGCCCGCCCGGGCAGATCACCAGGCCGGTGGCCTTGTGGTGGATGTGCAGGACCGTCCGGTCGGGGCGGATGACGACGGCGCTGCAGGTGATGTGCGCGGGCAGCGTGGCCCGGCTCGTGGGCTCCTGGTCGGCGTCCAGCAGGGCCAGCAGCGGCGCGAGGGCGGTGCGTTCGCCGGGGTGGCGCTCGAGGTAGGCCTGGACGAGGCCGTGGATGTGGGTGCGGGCGACTGGCACGGCGGAACCTCTCTCGATCTGGGGGAGCGGGCGGGCAGCCGACCGCGCGGGACGGCTGCGCGTTCTCTGCGGCCCGGTCGGCCGCCTGGTCGACAGCCCGGGCCGCAGAGGACACGGCAGTCCGCGGCGGCGGCCGGGCGGTGCGGCACACCCCCATTCATCACGTCTGGTATCCGGTCAAGTTCATAGGGTGATGCTGCCATGGGGGACTGACAATCGCCCCGACCACGGTCCGGCACCGCTGCCGGGCGGTCACTGGCCGCCCCCCTCGGCCGGTTCGGCGGCGGGGCGCGGACCGGCGGGGTGCGGGCCGGCGGGGCGCGGGCCGGGGAGCTCGGCGGCGTACTGCCGGGCCTGAAGGAGGTAGGCGGTGCGGTAGCTGCCCGCGGCGGGCCGGTCCTCGTCGGCGCCGACGGCCATGAGTTCCTCGTGGGTGCCCTGTTCGACGAGGCGACCGTCCTTCAGGACGTAGATGAGGTCGGCGGAAGCGCTCGCGGCCAGGCGGTGGGTGATCAGCAGCACGGTCGCGCCCTCGGCGGCCAGGCGCCGCAGGTTGTCGAAGGCCCGCACCTCCGCGGCCGGGTCCAGGGCGCTGGTCGGCTCGTCGGCGATGACCAGGAACGGGCGCCGCCCGTCGGTGCCGGTCGTGGTGGCCCGCAAGTAGGTGCGGGCGGTGCCGATCCGCTGCCACTGGCCGCCGGAGAAGTCGACGCCGCCCTCGAAGCCCTTCGCCGCCAGGGTGTCCCAGCCCCGGTCCTGCTGCTGGAGGAGGTGCTCCATCCCGGCGAACTCGGCGGCCTCGGCGAGGGTCTGGGCGTCGTCGTGGTGGCCGGGTCGGCCGGGGGTGACGATCGCCCGCAGGGTGAGGGGCCAGTGGAAGAAGTCCTGCGGGAGCAGGACGGTGGAGGCGAACTGCTGCGCGCGGTCGGCGGTCGCCGTGTCGACGCCGTCCCAGCGGATGGTGCCGCTGTCCGGCTGGTACAGCCCGCACAGGAGCCGGGCCAGGGTGGACTTGCCGGCACCGTTGTCGCCGACCAGCGCCACGATCTTCCCGGTGGGTACCACGAGGCTGACCTTGTCCAGCGACGGTGCGGTGCGCCCGGGGTAGGTGAAGGAGACGTTCTCCACGTGGATCGCGTCCGGGCGCTCGGGCAGGTCGGCACCGCCGGTGGGGATGGCCCGTGCGTCGGCCTCGGTGGTGAGCGTCTGCAGGTCGCCGACGTACAGCGCCTCCTCGAAGAGCTGGTTGACACTGCCGAGCAGGCTGCCGACGTCCGCGGCGCCGGTGCGCACCGCGATGACGGCGGTGCCGGCGGCGGCGAGCGCCAGATGCCCGGTGGAGACCAGCAGGCCCAGCAGTCCGAAGGTGGCGGCGAAGGCGAGACCGGAGGCGGCCGAGGCGGCGATCCTGGTGCGGGCGCCGGCCGCGGCCAGGCGGGCCTGCTCCGCGTCCGAGGCGAGGGCCATCTGCTCGAAGTGGTGCAGCAGGAAGGCGCCGACGCCGTGCACCCGGATCTCGGCGGCCGTGTAGGTCTGGGTGAGCAACTGCGCGATGAGCTGGGAGGCCCGCAGGTGCTGGAGCCAGGCCATCACCGAGTTGCGCCGGCGCCTGGCCGTGACCGCCGCGCCCCACGCCCGAGGGGCCGCGATCAGCACGAGCAGCGGCAGCAGCAGCGGGGACAGGGTGAACAGGACGCCGCCGGTGGCGGCCATGGAGAGCAGGGTGCTGAGCACCGAGACCGACTCGCTGGTCAGCCGGTGGACCGAGTTGATGCCGAACCGGGCCGATTCCAGGAGGCGGTTGAACGCCGGGTCCTCCATCGCGGCCATCTCCACCCGCTGGGCCCGGTCCAGCAGGGTGACGGTCGCGGTCCGCTGGATCCGGGGGCTGAGCCGGTCCGCCCCCCACGACGAGACCGCCGCGAGTACGGCGCCGGCCCCGGCGGCGGCGCCGGCCGTCAGCGCGGCGGGCAGCACCGCACGGAGCGCACCGGCCGCCCCCGCGGAGGCGAACAGGTGTCCCAGGGCGGCGTTGACGGCGACCAGGGACAGCGCTGCCGTGGCCGCGCGGCCGACCTCGGCGAGTACCACCCCCACCAGGGCCGCGCGGTCGGCCCGCCAGGCGAGTACCCACGCCAGGCGCAGCATGCCGGGGATCTGCCGGGCCACGGTCCACAGACCGGCCTGCGCGCTGGTCTCCTCGTGGCGGACGAACCCGCCGTCGTAGCGCATCGGGCCGCCGAACAGTAGCTGCTCGCTCGGGGGCGACCCGCCCGCCGCGGCTGCCTCGCGGCGGCTCCGCTTCACGCCGCCCCTCCCGCTGTCCCCGGCCGGGCGGTGCGGGCGGCCGCCAGGGGGCGGCGCAGCGTCAGGTTGAAGCCGAGGTTCCTGTAGAGCGGGAGGCCCCCGGGGGTGGCGATCAGCTCGACCGAGGAGCAGCCCCGGTCCTGGAGCGCGCCGACCGGGGCCCGGGTGTCGGCCGGCTGGCTGGTCAGGACGTCGACGCGCAGGTGCAGCGGTTCCTCGGTGTCCTTGGGCGTGGTCGGCCGGACGGGGGTCGGTGTCATCGGGGAGCCTCCCTCAGGCAGTGGGCAGCAGGCGGTGGGCAGCAGTCGGATCGGGCGGGGCGCTGGGGCGGGCATCGGCGCTCCGGGGCTCGGCGGCGGTCAGTCCATCGGCAGCTCCCAATGCAGGCCCGGGCCGCCGACCACCCGCTGCACGGCGCCGGTGTCAGCGCCAGTGCCGGTGCCGGTGAACTCCAGCCGGTACTCGGCCGGGCAGCCCGCCGCCGTCCAGCGGGCGTAACGCTTCTCGGCCTCCTGCCACAGGTTCCGCGGCCCCCACTCGACGGCGCGCGAGCCGTCCCGCGCGACGGCGGCCCGAGACCCGTCCAGGGCGACCAGCACCACCTCGCCGTCGAAGCCGGGAGCGCCCGAGTGCCGCCGCACTCCGCTGGCTCGGGCGGCGCCCGCTGTCGGTCGGCGCGTGCGGCGGCGGAATCCACCCGCCGGCCCGGTTCGGCACGTGCCCCCACCGCTCCGCGGCGAGCCGCCCCGACAATGCTCCCTGCTCGTCGCGGTGGACGAGGGCAGTGGAGTGCCAGCCGGGCGCACCGGTGGTGACGGTGGTGCGCAACCGCCCGCCCGGGGCGAGGCGTTGCGGCCAGGAGACGGGGATGTGCCGGACGGCGAACGACGCGGCGATCGCGTCCCACGAGCCTTCGGACAGTCCGCGCAGCCCGTCGCGGACCACGACCCGCACATCGGCGCCGACCGTGGCGATGCCGATCAGCCGCCGCGCGCGGTGGACGTACGGCAGTTCGGTGCGGCACATATCTGACGGCATGGCTCTCCCTTCGCAGTCGAAGGTGCTGTCCTGGTCGGCGCAGATCCTGGCAGAACCCGAGGCCGTCTGTGGGCGTGTCCGCATTCTTGTCATCACTTCAGGCAAAATCTCGCGCGGGGAGGGCGAGTTGATGGACGGTTCCGGCTCGCGAGTGCGAGAACCAGCACGCCGGTCCCTGGCTGGAGCCTGGCCAGCCCAGCTATCCCAGCCGTCCCATTTGGACCAGGTCCCGCTGGTCTCCTTCATCGAACACGGCCGGGCCTTCGAGCCCGCTGATAGATTCCTGCGGTGAGCGAACAACTGCCGAACGGCGGAATCGAGTTGTCACCCGACGAGATCGAAGCCCTCGACGCCAGGTGGGCATCCTGCTGGACCCCGAGTGAGGTCGCGCAGCGGTTGGCCGGGGTCAGCACACCCTGGTACGTGGCCGCGGGGTGGGCGCTGGACCTGTTCCGCGGCAGGCGGACGCGCGCTCATGGAGACATCGAGATCGCGATTCCGGCCGCGAGCTTTCCCGAGATCCGCCACCGCTTCCCGGGGTACGTCTTCGACGCGGCGGGCAGCGGCCGGATCTGGGAGGACGCCGCACCGGAGGTGCTGGCCGCCGTGCACCAGACCTGGCTCCGCGATCCGGTCACCGGAAACTACCTGCTCGACGTGTTCCGCGAACCGCACGACGGCGACACCTGGATCTGCCGACGCGACGAGAGGATCCGGCTTCCCTACGGCGACATCATCCTCCACACCCGGGACGGCATCCCGTACCTGGCACCCGAACTGGTCCTGCTCTTCAAGGCCAAGCACCTCCGCCGAAAGGATCAATCAGACTTCGACGCGACCGTCCCGCACATGACCCCGGCTCAGCGCGAGACCCTGACCGAGCTACTCGCCCGCGTACACCCGGGGCATCCCTGGATCGCGGACCTGTTGCCGACCCTCTACCGGTGAGCTCTCGCATCAACGTGTCCGCTACCGTTGACGTGCGGTCGGTGACCGTGGGCCCGGCTCGCCAGGCCCGGCATCCGTCCGGCCCGTGACCGGACGCGGCCGAAGGTGCTCCGCGCCGAGCCGCCTGCTCCACCTCAGCTGTTCTCCGGCCGCCTTCCCGCGCGGCGGGTCACGGGATCGCCGCAGCCCTGGGAGGGGCTCGCCATGCCGAAGAACCACGCCCGCAAGCGCGCGCTCGCCGCGATCAAGGCCGCGTACAAGCTCACGCACGCCGACGCGATCGCGTTGCTCGACCACCCCGACACCGCCGAACGCGCCCTCCTGTACGACATCCTCGAGCGCTACGAGGACGTCACCACCTACAGGGCCGCCGTCGAGGCCCTCGAACAGCGGCGCCTCGCCCGCGACAGCGCGGTCACGGACGAGCACGACGACGACCCGGTCGCCTTCGAGTTCGGCTGCGAGGGGTGCGGCTACCTGATCGAGGGCTTCCACTGCTGCGACTGCGGCGCCGACCACGCGTACGCCTGCGTCTGCTGACCCGGCATCGACCGCGGACGCGGCCGCCGCCCTGACGCACCGGGGCCTGATGGCGTTCGCCGCCGTCCCGAGCCCAGGTGGATCGAATGCTGCCGGACCGATTCTGCCGGACCGACCCGGACCGGATCCGCCGGTTGTGACGGGCGACTGTGCCGCAGGCCGTCCCGTAAACCGATTGGCCGGCCGCTGCCGAGCTGCGATGATGCCTCCGCTTCCCAGACGGAGGACATTTGTTCGTTTTCGTGTGCGCGGGGTGCGGCGTTGAGCTGACCGCTCCGCTGTCCCAAGTCGCCCTGCCGGTCCACGCCCATCAGAAGTACGGGAACGGGACTCAGCTCCCGGCGCTCATGGAGCCGGGCACCTTCGCGGTGGACCCGGAGCCCTGGGGACCACCGTGGCGGACGCGGGAGGAGATCGATTCGAACGAGGCGGCCGCCCGCGGTGTCTACGCGCCGGTCCACGCCCTGTCCGACGGCGCGCCGGGCGCGATCGTCATCGCGCCCGGCGACGCCCGCCGAACCGTGCTGATCCCGGACGATCGCGCAGGCGGCTACTGCTGCGGCCTTGACGGGGCCGACGGCCCCAACGTGGCCTGCGTGGAGTGCGCCCTGCCCGTGGCGAGTCGGATCGACGACTGCTCGCTCTGGCAGTCGATGTGGCTCGCCCCGAACGCCGTGCGCCGCCGCTCCCTCGACGGCGTCGACGCCGCACCGCTCTCCTGGACGGACCTGATGGCGGAGGGGAAGAGTACGGCCCCGTTCGAGCCCATCGCCGGACGGGGGTCGCGAGTGGGGGCGGGTCATTGGTCGAACTACGGGTGGTCGTGGAGCCCGCGGTGGGAGGCGGCGGCTGGTCGGGTGCTTGCTCACCTGCTGGTGGCCTCGGAAGGCCGGCCGGTGATCGTCCCGGGCGGCGTGGTCGCCGAGGTGTTCCAACGTGCGCTCGACACCCTGCTGCCCGCAGGGCCGCCGGCGCGGCGCGCGGTCCTGGCCGGACCGGGACAGCCTTCTCCCCGCAGGGGTACCGACGTCGTCCTCGTGCCGACCCATCCGCAGACGGGGGAGATCTGGGCCCCGGCTGACTCGGCGGCGTACCCGGTGCCCCTGCCGTTCGGGGTGTGGCTGTGGATGGTCTCCCCCGAGCGTGACGTGCCCGTTCCCGCGTCGGGCAGCCTGCCGGACGGCGTCCTCCGTGACGACTTCGACACGCCCGCGCTGCTCCCGGGTCGCCTGTTCCGGGCCGACTGGGGAGTGTTCCGGCACACCCTGGTCCGGCTGCCGGCCGTCCGCGAGCCGTGGCTGCGCGAGCTCCTGGACAGCCTTGGACGGCACCGTCTCGCGGGCGTCTTCGAGCGTCGCATCAGGCGGCGTTCGCCGTGTCGTGTCGCCAGGGAGGCAGTCGGCGCGGACTGGCTCGGGCATTGACACCGAGTCTCGCTCAAGCCTCGACCTGTGTAGGGTCGTACCCCCTGGCTATGCTGTCAGCACATGGACGCGATCTTCGATCTTCCTCCTCAATCTCCGCTGGCCGCGGCTGTTTCCGAGGACTGGGGCCTGCTTCCGCTACGCGTCCCTATGGGCTGGAACGTCGTCTACAACACGTTGATGGCCCGGCGCCGGCCGGACGGAAGAGTCGAGGTTAACGACTCCGAGGACCTGTACTGGGCACGTACCGCGCGGCCGCCGTGGCTGACCGCACAGGAGGCGGCGCGGAAGGGCGGCCTGCAGGCTCGGGAGATCAGTATCGACGCCGGCTGGTACCACGGCTGCGGCTTCCGCGTTGTCGTCCTCGACCCTGACTGGGATCACGAGGGAGCCTCCTGCACCACTTCCGACCTCGAGGAATTCGTCGCCACCCTGGAGGAGTGGATGCGAATGATCACCGAGCGGGGCGAACTCCCCAAACCGTGAGGTCGACTTCCGGGCCGTCTCCTGGCACCGCGTCAGGCAGCATCGGCGCCAGTGCATCGTGACGGCTCAACACGGACGGCTTCGACTCGCTCTGCCCGAAGTACCAGGAAAGGCCGACCGAAGACCTTCACCCTCCCCGAACGCCGGGAGCTGAGGAAGATCGCCAAGTCCTGGCCGGTCGGGTACGGCGAAGCCGCGGGTCGCGAGCCGGGTCCCGACCTGGCGGATCGAGGCGGAGACCATTGAGCGGTCCACCCGGTACAGCTCGGCCGGAGCGGCGTGCGGCGGGCCGAGTCGCGGGTGGATGAGGGTGACCGGCAGTCGGTCGACGAACTCCGGCTTCGGCTTGCGGCCGGCTCCCTCTGGCCGGTGCCGCTTGCCGCCCCGCTGCCGATCCAGCGCCGACTCGCGCCGGCCCTTCTTACATCACGGCGCGAGCAGCGCTGCGACGCAGATATCAGGCCGGAACGGACCGGATCACAACCAACAAGCCTTCGTAGAAGGGCTGTTGCCGCAGGGTGCCGAACGGGGCGGACCGTGGTCCGCTGTCCAGGTCGCCCTGCAGTTCCGCGGCGAATCGTTCGCGCGACTGGTCGTCGACGAAGCTTCAGGCCGAGCACGCCTGCCGAGCACCGGGGTCGAGCAGCATCTCGGGGCGCGCGTAGTACGCCTCGTTGAAGCCGTCGGTGCGGTCGACGGGTATCGGCACCCGGCTCACCGTTGTGTGTCCGCCGAGGGTCCCGGTCAGATCGGAGACCACCGGACAGCGGCGCGCCTCCGTGTCCAATACCTCCGGCGCGTACGCGTACAGCCAGAAGTCCCGAACGAGATCAGGGTCGCAGGTCAGCTGAAGGGATCGCAGCGTCTGGCGCCGTGGCGGCCCGAGATCGGCATCGCACCCCGGCTGAGCGACGCCGAACTGGTCACCCTCGCGGTCATGCAGGCCCTGCTCGGCTTCACCTCCGAGCGCCGCTGGATCCGCCATGCCCAGGCACACCTGCGGCACCTGTTTCCCCTACCTGCCCGGACAGTCGGGCTACAACAGGCGGTTGCGCAAGGCCGCGGACCTGGTCGCACGTGTCAACCGCCTGCTCGCCCGCGACACCTCGCTGTGGAGCGACACCGTGTGGGTCGTCGACTCCACACCGGTGGAATGCGGCCGCTCGCGCGAGACGGCCAAACGCTCCGACCTGGCCGGATGGGCCGAGTACGGCTACTGCGCCAGCCACTCCCGGTACTTCTGGGGCCTGCGCCTGCACCTGGTGTGCACCCTGCACGGGCTGCCGGTCGCCTTCGCGTTGACCGGCGCCAAGGCCGACGAGCGCGAGGCCCTGCTCGGCATGCTCCACGCCGAACCCGACCTCGCCGGCACCCGCCCCGGCCAGACCGTGATCGGTGACCGGCAGTACTACGGCCGCGCCTTCGAACACGAACTCGCCGAGTGGGGAGTGCGGCTGCTGCGGCCCGCCCGCAAGGGCGAGCCGCAGAGACCCGGATCGGCCCTGTTCAAGCCGCTGCGGCAGATCATCGAGTCCGTCAACCAGACCTTCAAGGCCCAGCTCGACCTCGAACGCCACCAGGGCCGCACACCCGGTGGGGTGATGGTCCGCGTCCTGTAACGCGTCCTCGCGCTGACCTGCGCCATCTGGCACAACGACCACACCGGCCAGCCCGTCATGCGCTCGCTGACCACCTACGACCACTAACCCTTCGCATCACTCATCTAGGCGTCGTGGACCGGGGTGAAGCGGCTGGCTGAGCGGGCCTGGTCGAGTGCGGTCGCCCCGGGCAGGGCCCCGGGCTTGCGGACCAGTGCCTCCAGGTAGTGGTCCAGATCGAGGCGGATGCCGCCCTTGGCGATCAGCCTCTCGTGCCGGGCGACCTCCTCCCGGCCGTCGTAGACGACCAGCTCGGAGGCGTGCAGCATGACCCGGAGGGTCCGGCCGATCATCCGCACCGGCACAGAGTAGCGGTTGTTGCGCACCCCGATCTGGCTGTAGCGGTCGAGTGAACAGTCGGCCCGTCTCGAACGGCTCGTCCGGCAGCGACTCCAGGAGCGGCTGCTCGGCGGCGAAGTACTCGCCGATGGTGCGGGGCCGGGACCGGATCCGGCGGGCCTCGTCCTCCTCGTCCCGTCGGTCGATCATCGCGTTGAGCTCGGCCAGCGTCGCGACGTCGGGGACGGGGACGAGGTGGTTGCGGCGGAACCAGCCGATCTGGCCCTCGACGCCGCCCTTCTCGTGGGCGCCGCCGATGCCGGGCAGTAGAGGACGTCCAGGCCGTAGTGCGAGCGGAACGCGGTCCACCGCTCGGCCTCCACACGCTGGCGGGAGAAGCCCAGCACCCGGGCGACGGCGGCCCTAAGGTTGTCGTAGCGGACCCTCCCGGTCGGCACCCCGCCCAGCGTGTTGAGAGCGTGGACGTGGCCCTCAAAGAACGCCTCCTGCCCGCACGAGGCGAAGATTCGGTGCACCGCCTTGCCGGAGTAGGACAGCCGGAACGCGAACAGGTAGCAGGTCACCAGCTCGCCGGCCAGACGCACTGTCACGTCCCCGAAGTCGACCTCCGCCTCCGCACCAGGCTTGTGGGTCTGTGGGACGAACGCGTCCACCACCCCGCGGCCCGCCTGCAGACGGATCTCCTTGCGGCGCTCGGCCACGTAGCCGCGGACCATCTGGTAGGAGACCTCGTCGGCGCCATGCTCGTCCACCAGCCGGTCGTAGATTCGCTTCACCGTGTGCCGCTGCTTGCGCGGCGCATCCAGATCCGCCCGCAGCATCTGGTCGATCAGCGGCTTGAACGGATCGAGCCGCGTCGCCCTGGGCGCCGGCTTGTTGCGCGGCTCGGGCCACGCCGACTCCAGGGCCTTCTTCACCGTCAGGAAGCCAACACCGTACTTCCGCATGAGGGCGCGGTTCGACAGCCCGGTACGCGAGTCACGGCGGATCGCCGCGTACAGATTGACCTTGGACTTCGGCAACACCCCGGTCCCCTCGTCGTGCAGAGCACAACCATGGTCCCGAAGCAAGCATCCAGGTGTTCTCAAAACCCGGCGACATCACTCTTCTGTGGCACGGCGTGCTCTCGCCGGTCAGCGACAGGTGCTCTCACGAACCACGTATAAAGCCAATCTGCTCGTCTTCACTGCGCTCGATGAACCACAGGACATCGACCAAGGCCTCGGCCAGGGCGTGGGTCAGAGACGAGTACACGGGCATGAAAGCGGTCTCCAAGCAGGTCACGGCAGCAGCGTCCGGCCATCCCACCACAGACCACTGACGTCACACTCAGTCAGCCCTCCACGGAATGTGAGCCAGAACCAGGACTCGTGATTGAAGCCAGTCGGGCGGCCTGCTTGAGCTTCATGGTCGCCTTGTGCCGGTTCTCGGCCGCGGCCGAGTGCGAGTGGGCGCCCAGCTCGGCGCCGAGCTGGGCGAACGCGACCTGGTTCTCCTCTGTCGGATCGGTGACCCAGCGGCATCGGCGGCGCACCACCGGCGCTGGAGATCGAGCACGTCTGCGGGGAATTCGGTGGTGTCGGACACCGGCCCATCGCAGGTCGTACACCCGTGCGGATACCGGACCGGCACCCCGGCGGGAGGCCGTCCCGCCCCCCGCTCGGACCCGCGCGGCGCGAAGTCGGGGAACGTCGCTCAGCCTCGGAGGATGGCATGTTCGCGTCCGAAAAATCGCAGGTCAAAGCCCTGGCCACGACTACCGGCGGGTCTAGCATTCCCGCACGGCGGCCCCGCCACAGCGGCACCGGGCCGCCGGCCAGGGCAGCCGCGCCATGCCTCCGGCGAGCTGCTGGCCTCCCACAGCCGGGCCCTGCGGACAACCCCCCTTACCTCCCCGTTCCCTGTACCCCGTCCTGCTGCCACGCCGGGTTCAGCTGCTGGCGCGAGAAGGAGCCCCGGTCGGCGGCGCGCGGTGCCGTCGGAGTATCGCCCCCGGGATCAGCCCGGTACCGATCAGCAACGAGATGGACGCCCAGCAGACCGTGCCGACATCTATGCGCTGCGCACCGCCCGCGGGCCGGTCCGAGGCGAGGTTGTGGCCGCCGCTCTGCGTGCCGCCCCTGGCACCGAGCGGCTGCAGTCGCGAAGCAACGCCTCAAAGGCGTTGCCAGCACCCTCGGCGGTCGGACATCTGCCGCGATGTGGTGCTGGAGCCTGTGTGGCAGCTGATTAGTTCTGCCCCATTGGTGCTGGTAGGGGAGAAAGTGTCCAACGATTCTGCTAGACGGCAAATTCTTCGCATTTTTCGGGTTTGATCGTGCCATATGGCGGAGTTTAATATTCCGCGATCGATACATTCAAATCGGCCTCATGCCTGTCTTGAAATGGAGGCATGAGGGAAATGTCCGGCAATGCGACATGGTATGCATGCTAGCTTTCATGTGGTGAATCCGCCCTGTAATCGCTGGGCGGCAGTTGAGATGTCTCCTTGGAGGGATGGCATGATCAAGATCCGTACGGTGATTCCTTCGTTCGCTGTCGGTGTGGCACTGGTCCTGGCATCGGCGCCGGCTGCATTGGCGGAGGAATCCGTTCCCGGCGTGGCGGCCTCGGTGCCGGAGGAGATCTCCTCCCAGCGGGCCGATTACGTCCCGCAGAGTGGTGGCGCGGAAGGGGCTTCCTTGCTGGCCTACCCGACGGGGTGTGGGCTGGTCGTCCTCTCGTACAAGGGCAACCTCGACGCAGTGGGCAGCGTGGCTTCGTCGTGCCCGTACAACGTGACCCAGATCAAGCATAAGGTCACCATCGACCGCAGCCGATGGTACGGCTGGGAGCGGCTGGCGGAGAACGGGACCTCGGCATACGAGACGACCAGCCACGGCACCATCGTCAGCTGGTACTGCGGCGACAAGGGCACCTACACCTACAAGGTGGTGGGGCAGGGGGAGATCAACAACGCCGGCCAGTGGTCGACCGCCGCTGCCTATGACGAGGCCCGGTACGACTGCTGATGGACCTCGGTAAGCTGCGGCGCCACCTCGCTGGTGGCGCCGCAGTTCTTCTTGTGATGGCTGAGCTTGCTGCCTGCCAGCACCAAGCCGCGCCGGCGGGGCAGGCGCGCGAAGTCGAGCGATTGACATTCAGGCAGCGAGATCCCGGCTCTGCTGGTGTCGACAAAAAGGTTTCCATCGCCATGGAGGAAGGGACAGGCGGGAGGATAAGGAAATTTTATTCCTTGGTTACTTTCGCTGATGGAAGTCCCGTCTCGGAGAGCCTGTGGGAAATAGGTAGCGCCGGGCGCGAGCAGCGGCGCGACTGGACAAACTGCACGGCGAGTGATGGTGACCCGCCGGACGATATACCCGCGACTGTTCAGCAGGCTCTTGACAGCATTGTCGGTCCCAGTTCGGTGCCCGAAGAGGCCGAGCGGCTCGGAGACGGCCGCTGGAGACTGACCCTGGGGAGGTCGGTGATGACGGTTCGACAGGTCGGTGAGAAGCAGACCGATCGCGTCATCACTCTCGGCGTACCGTCGAATCCTGATCAAGGCACGGCAATCGACGAGATCAGGATGGACCGCGTAATCGACCGCATGGAATTGTTGACGACGTGGAAGGCCTGCAACCCGGCCAAGCGCTGAGCGGGGTGCGAGGAAGCACGCCGACGTGCCTCCTCGCGCCCCGTCTGTTCAGTGGTACTGGGCGGACGTGCGCGCTGCGGGCCTGCCGAACCCCGCACGCCAACGCCAACGAGGGAATACGTGTTGCACCTCGGCTGTGATCTGTCCGGACGGGGCCGTGCACCGCACTGTCACCCGCCTTGTCGAAGCAGGGAGCACCATGACACCCACGAAGAGGCCTTCGACCTGGCGAACTGTGAGTGAGGACTCGTGTTTGTCTGCGGCCACCACCCAGGCGTCCTGCTCGTGGCGACTTGAACACATCACGACGACCGGCCTCGACCTGGTGCCGCCGGTCACCGAAGCTGAACGCCCTGCGGAGCGGTTGAACACACCGTGTGCCCGGTGTTCGCAACCATGGACGGAGACCGTCACCTCGACGGTCTCCGGCGTGCCTTGGGCCTCAAGTGCCCACTGTCCCCCCGGCATTCGCACCTCCCCGGCCGCCGTGAGGCGGCGTCATCATTCGTGACTCCACGAACGATCGTCGCACAATCGGCAGCATCTGACCACATTCAGTGACGCTGGAACAGCGCGGCGACCACGGCATGGTCTGTCTCAGGCGACACAGCCATCACGGACTCCCTCACATCGGCGCCCGCCGCCCTGGTGGCGGAGGGACACCCGGAGGAAAGCCCGCGCCTCTCACCGGTTTTCTCACCACCGAGGGCCCCGGCGGTCACGATCCGGCAACGGGAGCACTAACCGGTCCGGCAACCGGTGGTGAGAACCGGCGCACCAACGGGCGGCCAGCCCGGCCGCCCGTTGCGCCCCGAATCCGAGCAAACCCGCAGGTCAGGGCCAATGATGAGTAGACATCAAGATGGAACTCACCACCCCGACCACCCTCTCTCTTCTTTGGTCTTGGTAGTTGTAGTGGCAGTTGTCGGTCGGGTTCGGCGCCTGCGGCGGGCTGTCGAGGTGGGGCGGGCGCGGCGCGTGGGCGGCCCAGAAGGCCGCCAGAAGGACCGGACACGGCTCTGCCCGCCGCTCGAACACGGCAGGCAGAGAGCGGCAGAGACGGCTTGGAGCGCCTCCAGCGGGCAGCACGGCCGGGCGGGGTCAGCGCCAGTCGAGGCCGAGCTCTGCCAGCCGCTCCAGCTGCACCTCGGTGAGTTTGGCCCGGCGGGTTTTGGTGTTGGAGATCCACACCCCGAGCTTCACCGCGACAGTGCCGCCGTCGCCGTCCGGGACCTCCTCAACATGGCTCCGGGGCACGGTCACCGACCCGGTCCGTTCCCGGTACTGGGCGAGCGCGCCCATGCCCCGCCCGAACGCACTCGCCTTCCCAACGCCGGCCCCCCGCCCCCCGCCTGCTGCGCCCTTCACCGCGCCGCCCTCGGCCTGTCCGGCCGGGGCCGCGTCGGGCTGGACACCGAGTGCGGCCAGCCGCTGCCGCTGCCCGCCCGTCAGCCCCTGCCACACGATGCGCCGGCGCTAACGTTCCAGCCACCGCCCCACGTCCAGCCCGTGGATCGTCACTCCGGGCAGCAGATCGGACAGCTTGGCCCCGCCCTGGACACACACGCGTACGGCGGCGTAGTGGCGCTGCCACTCCAGCGGCCACCCGGGGTTCCAGTCCGGATCGATGGCCCCCAACGCCTCCACCCGCTCCGTCCGCCCGGCCAGGACACCCGGGCGGCGCTGGTTGGACAGCCACTGCCCTACCTGCCTGTCCAACGCCGTGGCCGTACGGGGCGCGGCCAACGTGCCGTGGTGCTCGAAGTACTCCCGGCAAGCAGCTAGGTTCTCCTCCCACACCGCGTCCAACGGATCCCACACCATACCGAGCAACTCCAGCCGCTCGACCCGCCCACCCTCCATCCGCCCGGCCGCGTACGCCTTGCGCTGCTCGCTCACCCAGTGCCCCAGCGGGTACATCTGGTGTGGCTCCAGCCCGGCCCGGGTTGTGTCGTGCCAGTGATTTTGAAGCAGCTGATTTCTGGACCATGCTCTTGAGCTGGTGTTCTGCAAAAACTGGAACAAGGTGTCTCAACGGCCATGAGCTGTGGATTTCCTCATTTGGGCATGGATCCATGGCTGCTGACCTGGTGGTTTGCAGGAACTGGGACGAGCCTCGGAAGCGATGGTGCGATCTATAGGGCAACATGAGGTGGCCGGTGGAACGCGCCAGGCCTGTTGTTGATCAAGGGGCCGGTGCGGGTGGGCCGCTGTTTGCTTGGTCCGCGGCTCGATCGGGTGCGCTGCTGGGTCAGATGTTTGACCCGCCCGCCGGGCACCTGGAACACCAGCGGCCATGGATCGGCCGCCGGAACGCCAGTGCCTTCCGTCTGTCCGGGCCCGTGCTATCCGACTTCGGTTGTGGCGTCGGACTCCGTCTGCTGCTTGAGGAGTAGAACTTCACCGCAGAGGATGTACACGTTCAGGGCGCACATGTTGGCCGCCCGGAGCGCGACGTCGGCGTGCACACCCTTGCTGGTCAGTTTGTCGAACGCGGCGAATCTGGCGTGTAGCCCATCGGCCATGGCGATCGTCGCCTCGGAGACGTTCTTGCTCTCGTTCGCGATCTTGATGAACTCGAACAGGCGGCTTCGGTAGGAGGCCTGGTCGAGCTTGAAGCCTGCGGCGGAGGGCTCTGCCTGAGCCGGGAGGACTTGGCCGACCACGGCCTCCAGGATTCGGCGGCAGGTGGTGAGGGCCTGCGACAGCTCCTCGCCTGCCGGGCGGGCAGGGTCCTGGGTGGCTGCTTCGTTCAGGCGGCGGTAGACCGTGTTGAACCGTTCGACGAGGTCCGGCGCGTGCGTGCTGAGAAGACGGTCCATCACGGCCTTGTAGCTGCCGAAGATCGAGTCGTTGATCGAGCTGTAGCCGAAGCGGCGCTCCCACTCGCACAGGTAGACGAATGTCCGATGCCGCGCCAGCTCCTGGACGTTCCTGAGCATCGCTGCGCTCTTGACGACCCTCGCCGGCGGACTGTCGGAGGCCAGTTCCGGCTCGAACAGCCCGAGCAGATACTCGATCTCGCTGATGGAGTGCCCCGCGAAATGGGACTTGGGGTCTTTCCTGTCCACCACGCGGTCTCCGAGATACTCGCGCAGTGCGGCTTCCGCAGGACCGTCCGCCGACTCCCACAGGGTGGGGTCGGCCATCAGACGCCGCGTCGCCTCGCCGTTCGCTTGTGGGTCACCGCCCGAAGGGCGCAGCTCCAACCCCAGTCGCACCGCGACCTGGGAGTCGCCGGCCAGGCTGGCGATGCGTACAGCCCGACGGACGGAGACAGTGAGTGGGCGGTCGTCGAACTCGTCCAGCGCGGTCCGCACCAACGCCAGGATCTGGTCAGCCGAGGTCATCCACTGAATGTAGCCGTCCCGGCCGACACCCCGACCTGCATTTTTCGATGGTCGGACCGCTTGCGGCTCCGCCCATCCGCACAGCTTCCCGCCTTGGCTGTTGAACGGGCGGCCCTGACGACGAGGTGGAGCCGCAGGCAAGCGGTGCGGAGCGGTTCCGCACGCTGCTCCCAACGGGACGGTGTCTGCGGACGCGGTCACCGAAGTGCCGACCTTGCGCTCCTTTCGGCGTTCATCCTCGGGGCATCTGGGGACCTCCGGGCCGAGTGGACGGCCATGGTGTCAGTCGTCCCCGCCCACCCGCAGCCAGTGTGCCCGCAGGATGGGCCAGGCGGGCTCAGGGGCTGCAGTAGACGGTGAAGTCGCCGGCGGTGACGTGGCGGACGTACTGCTCTGCTCCGGCGAGCACGAGCAGCTGGTCGTGTGTGGCTCGGCCGGCCTGGAGGCCGGGTTGGACGATGACGGTGTGGAAGCGCGGGCGCAGGGTGCGGGCGATGTCGCGGATGGCGATGAGTTCCCTCGGGGTGCCGAGCTCGTACGGGGAGATGCCGTTGGTGCGTTCCATGTATCTCTGGGCGCGGTCGCGCAGGTGGTCTAGCAGGGGGAGGACATCGCCGCGACGCCACTTGGCGCCGCGCACGGCTTGGCCGCAGACCTCGTACAGGTCGTCGATACGCAGACCGGCGGTGGCCTTGGTGTACTTGCAGTGCACCAGTGTGACGTCGAGGTAGCGGCCGTCGGTGACCCGTAGGCCGACGAGGTCGGCTGCCTCGCCGGGGCCGTCGTCGTCGATGAGGACGTCGAATGCGGTCGATGCGCGTAGATATGCGGACATCTGGAACTGGATGGAGTCCGGGCGGCGCTCGGGCCGCTGGGACTCCTTGGTAAAGTCCACGCCCTGCCAGTCGAGCGGCACGAACTTGCTCGTGTCGAAGGGGAGTCGGGTGTAGCCGGGGTTGAGCAGGCGGCCCTCGTCGTCGATGAGGCGGTCGCCCTCCAGGAACAGCTCGGGCCTGTTGGCGTTGAGCCACGCCTGCAGCGGCACCGCCTTGGCGCTGCGGGAGCTGCTCTGTACCTGCGCGTCGATGTCCAGCGGCCGGTAGACGAGGCGCTTGTTCTCGTAGTCGCCCTGGTAGGGGATCCGCCAGGTGTCGGTCACGAGGGAGAAGCGGAACGGCCCGGTGGGGGAGTGCTCGTCGACCTCGAAGTCGACGTCCACCAGCGGGTAGGAACGGCCCTCGTGGTGGACGTTGAGTCGCCTGCCGGCGCCGGTGTAGACCTGCCAGGGCCACTGGACGGCGAGTAGGACGAACCCGGGCCGCTCGTCGATGTCCTCGGGGATGATGAACCCGTCGACGATCCGGTCGAGGTTGATGGTGCTGTCCAGGAGCTTGCTGCCCTGGTGGTCGCACCAGTCCGTCCAGGCCTTGAGGTTCGGGGCGGTTGTCGGGGTCCAGAACCGCCCCGCGTAGGCGGCGCTGATGGAGACGCTGTCGCCGTTCTCGAATCCGGACGCGGCGATGTGGGTCTGGCTTTTGTGTTCCTGGGAGGTGTCGAAGCCCTGGGAGACGTCGCTGCCGACGTGCAGGGAGAACCTGGTGAAGTGGTTGCGGGCGTCCTTGAGCCCGACGTTGCTGGGTATGAGCCGGTCGATCTTGGCCAGCACCCGGTAGGTCTGGGTTCCGTTGATCAGTTCGCAGTCCGGGCCCAGTACCGCCTCGGCGAGCTCCTTGTAGGTGCCGGACTTCTCCGAGCCGTGGATGTACAGCAGCTGCCGCGTGACGTCGAAGTACAGGACGTAGAGCTCGTAGATGACTTGCTCGAGGGTCTGTGGTGCGCCCCAGCGGACGGTGCTGCGGTGTTCGACGACGAACCAGACGACCGGGTTGTCCTGGCCGCCGGTGGCGAGGGTGTTGTCGAGGACCTGGGAGTTGCCGCGGAACAGAGCGAGTGCCGCCTCGGGTGTCCACCGCGGGCTGGGCGCGCGGTAGGCGACGGCGCTCATCTTCGGTTCCAGGACGCTGACCGTGACGTCTTCCGGTGCGTCGGTGAACGTGGCGTCGAAGGCGCCGATCTCCTCGGCGTTCGAGGTGGCGCTGTCGGTCAGGTCCTGCAGTAGCAGGTTCCAGTCGGCGTCCTCCCGCAGCAGCTGGCGCAGCGGCGAGGTGGCGTCGGGCTCGTGCGCGACGAACAAGGTGGCCTCGCCCAGGCCTTCCCGGGCCCGTGCGAATCGGCCGATGAACTGCAGCATCGGGCTCAGGCTGCGGCGGGCCGCGTGCATGGCGGCGATCTTCAGCGCCGGCTCGTCGAAGCCTTCTCCGAGCATGTCGACACAGACGATGATGCGGCAGCTGCGGTTCTTCAACGCCTGCATGGCCGCGGTGCGGCGGCGGGTTCCCACGTTCTGGTGCACCACCGTCGGCGCGAACTCCGGGGCCAGTGCCCGGTAGATCTCGCCGATCTCCTCCGCTTTCGCGATGCTCTCGGCCCGGACCATCATCAGGTGGTCGAACCCGGCAGCCCGATCGCTGCGTAGTTGGCCCACTGCGGCTTCTGCCAGCTCCCGGTCGGTGTCGCGCTGCCCGAGGACGGCGCGGTAGTTGATTCGCCCGAAGATGCCGTCCCGCTGCGCCTCTCTGAGAGGGAAACGGAAGATGATGCGGCCGGGCAGGCGGAGGCCGTCCTCGCGGAACGGGGTGGCGGTGAACAGGAGGACGGGGCGGCCGGAGAACGTGTCGATCACACGTGTCCAGGTGGCGGCGGGGGCATGGTGGGCCTCGTCCACGATCAGGTGCGAGAACGAGCCCAACAATGCTGTCCGCACGGCCAGCGAGCACCTGTTGAGGACATAGGGAGTGGCGACGACGACGTTGCACGCCTGTGCGAACCGGGCCGCCTCGCCGGGGTCTGTGAAGGAGTGCTCCAGCCGTCCCACGCACGGGCGCAGGGCGCCAGCGTCCACGATCTGCTCACGTTGCAGGACGCCGAGCGTCTCGAACTTCCCGGCGAGTTGATCCCGCAGTGCCGTGCTGGGCACCAGTACCAGGAGCCGCTCCACATCGGCGGCCGCCAGCACGGCCAGCATGGTTTCGGTCTTGCCCGTCCCGGTCGGCATCACCACGACACCGGGATCGGGCAGTCCCGAAGCCCAGTGCGCCATGACGGCATGCAGCGCTCCGAGCTGCGGACGGCGCAGACTCCCCGGCTCACCGTGGGGGCGGTATCCGATGGAGCCGTGGAGCGACTGCCTGACCGCATCAGGCCCGGTCTGGGACCGCTCCCCGATCCACGTCACCTCGCCAGACGGCGCGCCCGCCGGGATCACGGCGGTCAGGACGCCCGCCCCGTCAGGTGTCTCCTCTGTCACCTCGACGGCGGGCCAGCTGCCGAACAACCCGCGCAGCCGACTTTCCCCGTCGGCTTCCTCGACATCCAGATCCCCTGCGGGGACGAGGAGTTGGCGGACGGGTTCTTCTCCCACTTCGTGGGCGCTGCCCACACCTCGCTGCTCTTGTACATGCGTCGCGCCTTTCAGCGTCGCCGTCCGATGTGTGATGGGACGGACCGGGCAGTCACTGCCAGGACAGATCCGCCCTGACAGCAGTGGTGCGCATTCGACCCGGAGCCACCTGTGGAAGCCGCCCGCCGGTCACGCCGGCCCTGCGCCCGCCAGGCGGCCGAGGCAGGTCAGTAGGCCGGGTCGTCGTACCCGGTCAGGATCGAGTCGAGGAGGTCCTGGTCGATCCTCTCGGTTCCTTCCAGGACGCTGGCCTGGGCGGCCTGGCAGATGAGCTGGTCCAGGACATGCATGGAGCCATCGGTGCGCCCGTGGAGGTAAGCGGCCAGGTTACGCAGGGTCCCGGGTTTGTGCTCGTAGAGGCGGAGGTTCTCCTCGACCTTGCCCAGCACCCTGTGCCACTGCTCGGAATCGGCCTCGGTGTACGGGACGGGCCGCACCCACAGGGTCGGGAAGCCACTGTGGGGCCGCGGCCCGTGCGTGCCCGCGGCCGGAGCCTGGCTCCGGTGGTCCCCGTACCCGGCCCGGACGATCTCCCTCGCACCGATGCCGCAGAACAGGAACGTGACGCCGGGCAACCTGTCCTGAAGACGGAGAAGGTAGTCGAACGCGGTCTGACGCTCGCCGCTCCTGATGTACTCGACACCGTCGACCACGACCAGCCGCGTACGGGCCCGCTGCATGATCCGCACGATGGGCTCGGTCATGTCGACCGCCCGATGGTTCATCGTCTCGGGAGAACGTGAGTGCTCGATGCCGAGGAAGTCTGCGAACGGCAGCGACCAGTGCAGATCGTCCGCGCGGTCGTGCGGCACATTGATGTACACCACTGGGTACCGATCAGGGTCCGCCCCGTACGACTTCTCGACCAGGGCATGGAACCCGAGAGCGATCAGCGCGGCCAAATGCGACTTCCCGCTCAGGCGCGGCCCGTCGACGACGAAGTTCGGCCCGCGCCCGTTGCCGGGGGTCAGGTTCTTCAGCAGCATCCGGCGGGCCTGGTTCATGCCGATGGCCACATCATCGGTCTCCACCGGCAGCAGCCGGCCGTGATAGACCAGCCGCGGGTCCGACAGCGTCACCTTCGTGCCCAACGGGGCACAGTCCTGCAGGTCGGGTGGCTTGGAGGTACGCCGGGCCTGGGTCCGGAAGCCCTCCTTAGTCGTCAGCGGCCCCGGGTCGAACGGGCCGCCCGGCAGCAGGGCGGTTTTGGCCGGCGCGGGTGCGGTGTGTTGCTGTGCGGTGTCGTTCACGAATTGTCCTCGTCGGTAGAGCCGGCCGCTGTCCGGGGCGGGGCAGCGGGATCGGAGGTATCGGTCGGTGCTGGCAGGCCGCTGAGGAACAGATCGGCGATGCCCGTGGAAGCGCGCCGCAGCGCCAGCCGCAGCCCCTTCCCAGCCCTCACCCCGGCTTCCACGCCCGTGCCCGCCGGCGGTTCTGCGTCCGGTGACGGCCGCTCGCCCGTGCCACCGACAGCAGCCGGCCCGTCCACGGCCACGCCCGCGTCGTCGGACAGCCCCAGCCCGGTGCCCTGATCAGGGAAGAAGAACTGCGCGGGGCTCTCCAGCGATCGGGCCGGCACGATCGTGGCCGGGTCGGGGACACTGATGCCGGCGTACCTGTCCGGATCCGGCGGGCGCACCGCCGGCTGAGGCCCAGTGAACGGCCGGCCCGGCCGGCGCCACCGCCGCCGAGCTGCGCCCGTACGCCGCCCGGGCCGCGCGAGGTGCCCCTCGTCGAGGGGACCGCGCCGTGCCCGCTCCCGCAACTCCGAGACGGCCAACGCGATGTCGCGCTCCCGCTGCTCGTGCTCCTCCGGGCCGCCGGCCTCGAGGAAGGCCTGCTCCGCGGTCTGCCACAGGTACTGGGACCACTCGCCGTCGATCAGGTCCTGGTGGATGAACTCGGCCTCCACCCACGGGTCCTTGCCGAGCTGCTCCTGGCGCTGGTCGAACAGCCACACATAGCGCGGCGCGTACGGGTCGAAGCGGATCGGCCACCTCTTGCCCTGCCCTCGCACCCCGGAGGGCTGCTTGTTGTACGCCTGGAGCGCGGCGCTGTTGTACGTGCGGTTGCCGACCCGCACGCCCTTGTCGCCGACCTGTCGCCACTCGCAGAGCAGCAGCTTGCGCGACTGCGACGGCGACAGGGGAAGCGGCGCGTACCCCTCACAGGCCACGAGCGCCGCGTACATCTGGTTGGGGGTGAGCACCAGACCGGGCAGGTTCGGGCTGCGCAGCCCCTCGTGGCGGTGCTGCTGCCAGTGCAGTTTACCGACCGCAGGAGCTCGTGTTCCGGCTCTGACCTGCAGTGATCCATAGACTACATGTCCGTGACGACGAGTTGTGGTCGTTGCTGTAGCTCGTTCGGGTGGTCTCGTAGGACGGCCCGTCCACCGGGATGGCCGTATGCCGACAAGACGAGACCACATAGCCGGTCCGGGGCCGATTCCCGGCCGGGATCTTCATCGACGCCGCGGAAGGACACGGCGTCCGATGGCTTGGCGGGCGGCGAAAGCTGAACAGGAGACGTCGCGTCATCCTTGTCCAAACCAGGGCGGTCGCTCGCCGACTGTGAGGAGGCACGCTCCGCCCAGGTAAGCCGGGCGCAATGGCGTCACAGAGTTGTCAGCTCTTGGCGATACCGATCGATCGATCTGCTGGTGAGGAAGATCTGGTCCTGAATCCCCCATAGGCTGGCGACTCCGATTGGGCCATTCCATGGAATGTTCCATTCATCTGGCCAACGCCAGTGATCGTCGACCGGATCTACCCTGTTTCCTCTAAGCGATCGCAGCTCGCGCGCGCGGAGTCTTTGAAGCTCACTCAGGCGGAACTTCAGAATTTCGATAAATTCCCTCATGGCAGGCAGTTGGATGCGATCCGGGCCACCGGATTCATTGATCCGATTGGCTGCTTCGGCCAGGATCTCATAGCTGTACTCAAAGATTGGAGCCTCTGATGCAATTGCAGCCCAGTGGAGATATCTGTTCCGGGACTCCTTGGGGTGAAGATGCCAAATTGCATGACCGCGCATTTCGTCGACTAGTCTCTCGACGAGGTGTACGTCTTCGGGTCCTCTTCGGGTCCTACAAGGACATCGACGTGGTCGTCGAGCACGGCACCGACAAGCGGTGGCTCAGCGAATCCTCCACGCCTCCTGCTACGGCAAAGACTCCTACACGTCCATGAAGCAGGGCCTGCGGGGCCACACCCGGGGGATCTCCTTCCAGTTCCGCAGCCGCGACTCCCTCACCGCGGAGGGGTTCCCACTCACCCTGCTGTGGCGTCGGGGCGAGCCGTTCGACGTCGCCAGACAGCGACTTGCGGCCCTCACACCGGACCCTGCCGCCGGCAGCGCCCCGCGCGACCACATGCTCCCGGCGTTCGCCGGCATCGAGGACCTGTTGCCCCGGCCCGCCCGCATCGAACTCCACACCCGGTACACCGCGGGCGAGATCGCTGTCACCCCTCTGATCCTGGACGACGGCCGCCCCGGGGAGCGGAGCGTCATTCGGCACATCGAGCGGCGCTGGATCGACACCAGCTCCCTGCGCAGGGCTGCACTCACAGCTGCGGCCTTCCTCGAGGGCCGGGGCAGTGACCTGTCGACCGTCACCTTTCACGGCAAGAGAATGGATCACGCGGTGGCCGAGGAGACGTGTTTTGTCGACCTGGGCTGGCACTACTTCCAGTTCATGCCCCGATACCTGGACTGCGGGCAGGCGTGGCTGGAGGTCCTCAACCCCCATCCGACGAAGACCCTGCACGCCCTGCTCGTCGAACCGGCCGACGGCTGACCTTCGCCTCGGCCGGTCCTCGTACAGCCGAGAAGGGGCTTCAGGGGACGAGCGGATTCTCCCGGCTGAGTTCGACGAGGTGCAGGCGGTTGCGGAAACCGGCGGGCAGGTCGTTGTCGACGATGATGACCTGGGAGGGGCGGACCAGGGTGGCGCCCTGCCGCACCGCGGTGATGTGGTCGAGGAAGTGGGTGTAGAGGCGGCTGGTCAGCCTCTGGTCGTCGTCCCCGTAGCCGACGTTCTTACGCGGGGAGTCGATGACGAGCAGGGTCGGCAGGTCGGTGGCGCCGGTGACGAGCGCGTGGCTGGTGAATGCCATGCGGTAGGCGACGTTCAGTACGGTCCGCAGGCCGTGCCCGACGTTGGTCAGCGGCCCCCGCCGCACCCGCGGCAGATAGGTGCTGCGGTCGATTGCCGCGCCAGGATCACCCGGAAGCCCGAGGGCCTCGATGATGTTCTGGAAGAACTCCTCGATCTCCTGCACGGCGACCTGCCGACCGGACAGCATCGAACGGTGGTCCTTCAGCTGCTGCCTCACCTCGTCCCGCTCGCTGATCGCCCGGGCCAGTTCCTGACGGTAGTCCCGAAGCCGCGCGTGCGGCTCCAGGTCCGTCTCGATCGCGGCCGTGCGAGCCTTCGCCGACGCGTGCGCGGCGACGAGCTGCTCCAGGCTGCCCGCGATCGGGCCGATCCGGGCGTCGAGATGGGCGTCCAGCTCGGCCTGCGCAGCGGCCAGGTCGGCCTCCTTACGGCTCAGCTCCTTGGCCGCCAGCGCGGCCTCCTGGCCGGCCGCCAGGAGTTCGGTCTCGGCTGTGCCGAGCAGCGCCTCGAACCGCGAGCCGTCCCAGGGCTCCGTGCACACCCGGCAGCACCCCTCCTGGACCACCCGGCCGGTCAGGTCGCCGCCGCAGCCCGGACAGGGGCTGACCGAGCGGGGACCGACCTGCGCGCGCTGCTGCATCGCCCGAAGCTGCCGTTCCAGCCGCTCCACCTCTGCCTGCGCCTGTGCGACCGCGGACCGGCAGGATGCCGCTGCCCGCTCCTGCCTGGCGACCTTGCGCCGCAGCGGATCCTGGTCGACGGTCAGAGCCCGCTGGCGGCCCTTGAACTCCTCCAACGCGATGAGCGCCTCCCGCTCCGCCAGGCGGCTGCTCTCGAGCTCTTGCCGCAACGCGTTCTCGTCCAGGGTCCCGGGCCGGGCCAGGAACTCCTCGACGTGCTCGACCCGCGCCTTCAAGGGACGCACCGCCTCACCCAGGAGCTTCAGCCGCGCCGTGAGGACCCTGGTGTACGGATCCGTGAGATGCAGCAGCAGCTCGACGACGGCCTTGTAGCTGGCGGCGGTGTTCGTCCCGCGGACCTGTTCCCCGCCGTCGACCATGTCCTGGCTCAGGTAGCACAGCGGGTACAAGTGCTCGAACGACAGCCGACCCGTCCCGCCCGCGATCGCGACCTCCTCCGGCGGTGCGAACAGAGGTGCTAGGCCGAGCAGTTCGACCAGCAGCTCGCCGACCGTACGCCGTCCGCTGCTCGGGTCCGGCTTCACGTCGAGGATCTCGTCGACCTGTCCGGTGCGGGGGTCGACCAGTTCCACCAGGTGCGCGCGGGTGCCCAGGGCACGCCGGAGCGCGATCCGCATGCCCTCGACCCGCAGGACGACCGTGACGGAGACCAAGCGGTCCTTGGGGACCTGGCGCCAGTTGACGGCGTACCCGAGCGGATAGGCGAGAGCGTCGACGAGCGTCGTCTTTCCGGTGTCGATCGGCCCGAACACGCCGATCACCGGATGGTCGAGGTCGACCTTCCGGACTCCGTTGACCGATGTCAGGTCCAGCCTTTCGTAAGCGAACTCCCGTGCCATGCCGCCTCCTTTGCTTCGAATCCCGGTTCCGGTGAACGGACGCCGGCTTTCGACCGGCCGAAACGAGCGGTCGGTACGGACTGTCACGGGGGCGGCCGGAATCGCCGCCGGATCAGGTGAAGCGCGCGGGCGTGACAGGTCGGTGCGCGGGCGCTCACGGATCGGTGAACACGCACGGCGTGCTCCCGAGTACGGGGCCGAGCAAGTGCTACGACGCGGACTGTCGCTGAGCCAGAACATGGGAGGGGACAATCACGGTCTCGCGCTGGCTGCGGGTGATATCCGTCCACTGTGGTAACCCGGGCAGGCATGCATTTGCAGGTACGGGCGGGGGATTCGCGAGTCCCTGGTTTCCTCCACCGATCTGTACAACGGCAGACGTCCCGCGCGAGACCTTGGCGAGTTGCTGAAGCAGGAATCCGGAAGATCAACGCACCTGCATCACGTAGCCCTGACTCGCCGGGTGTAGAAAAGCCCCCGCAGGAGGGGCTGGCCACCAGCGGGCGATGGGGTTCAGGCCACCCTGGGGAGCGAGGTGCGGCGGGGCGGTCCGAAGACCTGGTCGAAGGCGAGGGCACGGTCGGATGGGACGAGGAGGTAGGGCGCGCCGGAACCTGCGGTGGTTCGCGGCCCGTGGATACCCGTGCCGAGGGCGTCGCCGGGGGTGAGGAGGTCGAGGTTGTCGAAGGCGTAGTACAGCGGCAGGCGGGTCCAGGCGACGAGCTGGAGATGGGCGGTGACGGCGGCGTTCTCGATGGCGTGCCGACTGCTGGTCCGGCTGGTCATCCGGCTCTTGCAGTCGATCATGACGACCTGTCTGTCCCGGGCCGCGATGAGGTCGGGGGTCCAGCGAAGGAAACTGTCGGTGCTGCGGAGGGCCAGGCGCACGGGCTCGCCCATGACTCCTTGGCCCCAGGGGCTGACATCCCAGCCGCGGTGGTTGAGTTCCTCGGTGACGTGTCGCTCATGGGCGTCACCGATCGCCTTCCTGTCGTGAAAGCTCGGCATTCTGGAAGTGTGGCGCGACCTGGCCCTGACGAAACGACAGCTGCTCCTGGCACGCCCGGGTTCGGCCAGGCCCGTTCGCTGTCCGTGGAGGTTCGTGGTTGTCCGTGTGGGTCCCAGGCTGTCTCACCGTGTCTCATCGTCGGCGGTCTGAACATGACCGGATTCAGCCCCCGTCGACGAAGGGTTCTCTGCGATCTGGACGGCGGTCCTCCATCAGCGGTGATCGCGCCTCGGACGTCGGTAGTCGGGCCGATGGGTGTGCGGGGTGTCGGATGGGAGAGCGGGGGATTGCTGGAGCAGAGCCGCTCGGGAGCATCTGCCACTTGTCGGCAAAGCGGCGCGGTCGCGGCCCGGGGTGAGTCCTCGACCTCCCACCACCGCTCGGTGTCCGCCTGCGGGTCGGGGCACCAGCGGAGCGCCGCCGCGGCCCCGGCAGCGGGGTGTGGTGTTCGGAGAACTGCTCGGCGAGATCCCCGACGGCCATCTCCCACTCGCCCGCGCCCCACGTCGACAACACGCTGGCCGCCGGCACCGCCGGGTCGAGCAGGCCCGTGAGTCGCAGGAACCCGGGGCGGTGGATCATCCAGGGAGTCGTCGCGGCAGCTATTGCACCGAGGTCCCGCGGGCGCCGCCAGGACTTCCCGCACGACCGCGACGTCGCGGTCGAGGTCCCCGGCGGGCCGGTCACCGGCACCGGGCGACCGGTTTTCGACACGCCGTCCCGGCCGAACGGCTGGCCCGTGGCGGCTGCGTGCTCGCCGGCGCCACGGTCGCGGAGGCCGCCTTCGCGGTCCTCAGCACCACCGGCCCGCACGATCGGGCGGTCCACCTCCACCGCTGGAGCGGGTCGGCGCACCCCGCCCGGGGCGGACGACGGGTCAGGGCGGTTCGGTGAGGCGGGCGGCGACCGTCAGGAGCAGCAGCTCGCCGGTGGCGGCGGCGGCCTTGAAGTCGAGGACACCGGTGAACGGCCCGGTGACCAGCATCAGGGTGCGGTGTGCGCGGATCGCGCGCTGCCACTGGCGGCCGCCGGCGACGGGACCGTCGTACCAGGGATGCCCGCCGGGCCGGCACACGGCCAGGTGCTGCCCGTCGAGGACGGCGGACCATCCGGGGGCCGGGTCGCACCCGGGCGGGTGCGCCGTCCAGCCCTCCCCGGCCAGGACGGGAGAGGCGGCCATGGCGGGCACGACCAGGACGGGGCGCCGGTCGGGCAGCAGTTCCGGCCACGGCGAGCCGCGCAGACCCGTACCCGTCAACTCCACACACGACCCCTTCCCCCGCCCCGGGCCGCCTCCACGGACCCGGCAGGCCCCATCATCGGCCACCACCCGGGCCGACGGAGGCGAAATCCGCCGACGAACCGACCGACACCCCTGCCGGAGGACACCGCTGCCTGCCCACACGGCCCGCCCCGCCCCCTACCCTGCGGGCCGCTGCGCCGGGCCGCAGGGCGAACCGGGCACCCACCAGCCCCCGCGAACCCCGCACCGGCCCACCGCCCCTGTCGATCCCACGCCGCTACGCTGGCGGTGGTGCCCGCTGGCCCCGAGACGCACACCCGGGGCCATCACCGGCGGGCACCACCAACCCGCGCCCGGCCCCTCGGCCCGCCTTGCCACTCACCCGGGCACGTACCGTCCTGTTTCTTCCGCAACTGCTGCTCGGCGATGGCGCCCATGGGTCCGGCGGTGCCGATGTGGGCCATCACCACCTCCGCGTGCGCCCGCCGACTGCGACGTCGGTGCGGCCCGCAGTTCGGCTGCGCCAGCACCTGCGGAGGGGTCGCCCCTGTGCCACCGTGCCCGCACGGCCAGATCATCGTCCTGTCGGACACATTCGAGGCCACAGGTTCCTGGAGTGCCCGGCGAACGACGGGCTTCCGCGTACAACCGGTCTGGGCGCGTGGCACGATGGCGCCCGATCACCACGCTGAGGAGGCATCTAGTGACGTTGCGTCGTGACGAGTGGATCGTGCTCGAAGACCTCGGAGAGTAGCCGTCGGGTGCCTGGATGACGGGCACAAAGGCCGTTGGAGAAGCGGTAGCGGGCCGGCGCGGCCGTGCGGGACGTCGCCGAGCGCGGCCTGTGCGACCTCGCGCCGGACAACGTCCTGGACAAGCTCACCGCCGACGGCGCGCGGCCGGAGTGGGCCGCCCGGATCACCCCGCTCGGCCGGACCGTCCTGACTTACCGCGAACTCCAGGAGAATCCCGACCCCACAACGGAACCCGCTACGGCCCCGGAGGGGCTCAAGGTCCGCGGCACCGACATCGACATCCTGCGCTCCGCGCTCGCCTCGGCCGAGGCCGACGCCCTCCCCGGGATCGACGCACCGGCATTGCGCAACGCCCTGGCCGGCGCCGTCCCGGTCCCCGGATCCCGGCAGCACCCTCACTACCAGCAAGGAAGGCCTCGCCGCGGTCGTCGCTGTTCTCCACCTGGAGTCGCTCGTGCGGGACTCCACCGGCTACCACCAGCTCCTGCGACAGCTGCCCCTGTCCTCGTGGAACGGACCACCTGGGCGACCGCCCACGTGTTCACGCGGTGGTCTCGGCGCTCGGTGACGGATGAGATGACATCCGTTGAGCGGCAGGAGGCAACCTTGCCGACGCAATCACAGCCTCAGTCCATGTGACGCAGATCACGCAGTTCGAGTCAAAATTCTTTGCCTCTCCGGTTCCCTGCCGAGCCCGAGGGTGAGGGAGCCTCATCCCCACGGATCGGAGGAGAAGAGATGACCACCACGGACCAGCCGTGCGCATTGCCGCCCGAGCTTGCTGCGCTCGCGCAGTCGAGGGGCTGGAGTGGCCAAGCCGTGAAGTGCGCCATTCCCAGGCCCGGGGGTCGGCACTTCGGGGATGAACTCTCCAAGTGGATACTCACTGCTGGCGTCGATGACCGATTCGAGTTCGACGGCTTCTTCGTCCAGGTCGGCCTCGCCGAGATCGAGTGGTCACCCCGAAGGGTCGACTTCACGTTCGGCAAGACGGGGCGCGTCGACTCCCATCTCACAGACGATCCCTACGACTTCATCGAGACGATGTGGTCCTGCTGCACGGTCGAAGCCGTGAACGACCAGCAGGAGCTCACCCGCTACGTCCACGTCGCGTTCGGTGTGTACAGGGTGGTGCCGCCCACCAAGCAGATGCTCCTGGTAGCCCTCGCCGCCCGGTGGGCCGCCATCGAGGGCGACCACGAGACCGTCGACGACTTCACCCGCAATGTGCTCGGACGCGCCAGGCCCGAGGAGTGGCGGGACGCCGTTATCAGCGGCCTGCTCGGCGACTGGGTCGACTGCCTCGGTCATTACCTGACCGACCCCGAACTGCTGGCCGTCCTGCACGCCTATACCGCCGCCGAGCACCGACGATGGACCCCGCTGTGGGAACGGAGGACCGGTGGAGGAGGGAAGACCCCCAGCCGACGGGTCCTCCTTACCGGCACCGCGATCGGTGAGGACGGCCTGACCGTCCAGGACCTGCTCGCCGACCTCCTCACCGCCGAGGACCGGGCCCTGCAGCACCGGATCGGCGACGCCCGCATCCACGCCGTCCTGCGAGGGCTGAAACCGGACGAGGCCGCCGTCGCCGCCCGCTGGGCCCGCAGCGGGGACACCTGGGGCCAGGCCGCCGCCGGCGGCGGCCTGCCCGAGTCCTACGGCGAGCGTGTGCGGCGCAAGCTGCACCGCCTCGGCGACCGCCACACCGAGCGCGCGCTGGCTGCGGCGGAGGCGACCCGGTGATCGACATTCTGTACGCCGCGCTGCCCGAATTCCTCGGCGGCCTGGGCGCCGCCCTCGCCTTCGCCGTCGGCACCGCCACGTACCGAGCCCTGCGCGCCAGGCTCAAGCGGTAGCCCACCCCCGGCCCGGCGCTATCGCGCGCCGGGCCCAGGCTTGGCTCGGGGTCTGCCGCACCTCGGCCCCGGGCCCAGCCGCAGGTCCAGAGCAGGCCACGAACGGGGCCGACCAGTTGCCTGTGCTGCCCGGCTATGCTCCGCAGAGCGTGTCGTTGACCTTCAGTGAGTGCGTGACATCGTTGAGCTGGTACGAGCGCAGGTCGCTGATCGACCCTCCCTCGCGCCCCACACACACGTGCCGGCCCGTCCGGCCACTGTTGTTGATCACCGAGCTCCTCGCCCCCGGATGTAGTCCGGCAGATGCCGAACACTCCCGTCGACGGCCCGCTTCACGTACGGCTGCCCCACGAAGTCGATCTCCGGATAGATGCACACGAACCCACGGGGACAGGCGATCTTGTCACGGAGCTGCGCCGGAGCGGCCTGGGCCGGCACCGCACCGACCAGCACTGTTCCCAGAGCAACGGTCGCACCGGTGAACGCCAACGACGAACGGACACGCAGGCTGCGCATGTGATGGTCCCTTCGGTAGTACCTCGCGTGCCTCGGTGGTGGCTTGACGGCAAGCGTCGCCGGGCGGCAGACGGAGTGGAGCACGAACGGTCTCGAGGGACCTGTGCCGCCGAACCGTCTCCGCATGCGGCCGGGGACCGGGATTCACGCGAAGGAGCTGTCCGAAGGGTGCTCGCGTTCGAAGACCCCACCGACGCGCTGGATCCCGGCGCTGGCGGCGTTCGGGTGCGGTGGACGGGCGAGACCGCAGGGGAGTAGAGCATGACACGCTGATCAGGCGCGCCTGGCGTTGAGGACTGTCCCGTCTCAAGGCTGATGTACTTGCCGGTCGGCTGGGCAGGCGTCCAGGACGGGGCGTCGACCAGGGGCCCGAGCCACAGGTACTCGGGGACCGGAAGCCGCCATTTGCGCTCGTGGGTCCAATCCGAGCTCCCCAGGAGCGTGCTGTGAGCAGCATCCGCCCGCGGGCCCGACCACGACGGCGACGCTGACCTGACCGAAGGCTCAGCACCCTCGTGTGCGGCCGACTCTTTGGCCATGCGCCTGCACGCGTGATGTCAGTGCCAGGGGGCAGAATCGAAGACGTCGCGAGAGGAGTGGACATGCCCGCGAAGGGTCTCGACGTGCACATACCTTCACCCGGCGGCTGCCGCTGGTGCGGTGTGGAGGAGCGCCAGCACATGCAGCGCTGGAAGCCGCCCGTTGGTTGGCACACGTGGGAGCCGCCCACGCTGGAACAGCGCAAGGAGCGGATGCAGGCCCGCCGGGCCCGTCAGCGGCCCGACGGGCAGGCCCTGTCGGCTGCGATCATCCCGCTAGCGTCCTGAGCTCGGAGAAGACCGAGCGCAACTGGAGAGGGACGTCATCGGGGGTGTCCAGCGTGGCGGCGAGCGTGTACATCATGTCCGGCTTGCCACCCGGTCCCTGCGGGCTGCCGACCTGAAGGAGCTCCTTGACCTGCTCGCTGAACTTCTTGCCCGGGGCGCGCAGCGCGGTGAAATCGGACGCCGACCACTCGCCCTCCTCCTTCGGCCAGGCCTTGTTGGCGACCTTCGCCCACACTGGGTCGGTGAAGATCTCCTCCAGCTCGTTGTAGCGTTCCTGGCCCTCGGCGGCATGGTCCGGTTCGCCGAGGAACTTCACGTACCGGTCAGCGCTGGTCCCGAAGAACTGGGTGAGCTTCGCCTCCTTGAAGATGCTCTTGCTGACATTGCGGCTGTCGGCGTCGACCACGAGCATTACCGTCCGATCCCACTCCACGAGGTAGCGGGCCAGGTGCAGCGCGCCTTCATTGTTGAAGCACGCCCACAGGGCGATGCCGGCGGCCTGCAGCGACATTCCCTCGCACAGCCGGAACAGCACGGGGAAGGCGCGCTGCTCGGTGTCGCCCTCCACCGCCAGGAAGCAGCGCTCGTGGAGCAGCACGGTGTTCCGCAGTCCGACTGCGACGGCGATCTTTCCCAGGTGGATGTCTATGGCCGGGCCGACCACGCCCGCGCCCAGCCGTTCCACCATGGTGCGGTGGTTCTCCAGCTTCAGATGGACGACGTCGCTGATGTCGACGCCGTCGATCAGGTTCATCGAGTGCGTGGCAACCATGACGCTGACGTGGGGGAGTGCGCTCTGTTCACGGATCAGGTTCATGATCCGCCGCTGGTGGCCGTAGTCCAGATGGGTGTCGGGTTCGTCGTAGACCACGATGGTCTGCACGGGCGGAGCCACCGGTTCCCCGTCGTCGGCCGAGTCCTCCGCCGCGGCGGTGATTTCCTCTTCTATCAGCAGCTCGTTGTTCCACTCCCAGATCGCCAGGGACACGCGACGGTTGCTGCCCAGCCCCGACCGCTCCAGCCCGACCGGCTCTCCGGCGGCGCGGGCGATGCGCAGCGGAGCGCCGCGGAAGCCCTGGGTGAAGGACACCTCGGGCTCCACGAAGACCTCAGCCAGGTCGGGGCACCGGTCCTGGATGTGCTCGCACAGCGACTTGGCGTCGATCCGAAGACGCTCCTGGATGTCCAGCTCTATCGCGCCCAGGCGGCCCTTGAGCTCGGGGTCGGCCATGTGGTGCTGGAAGCGGCCGCTCAGCGCGGTCTTGATCTGGTCGTCGGGCCGTGCGGCCTTGCCGTCGAACGGCAGGAACGCCGGCATGCGCTTGTCGAAGCCGCCAGGGGCCGGGCCCCAGCCCTCGGCGGAGTGCCCGGCGGCGTACTGCCGCAACGCTGCCTCTAGGTCGGCCCGCCGTTGCGAGAGCGGTGCCAGCCCCAGCTCCGCCACCAACGCCTTCAACGCGGGCACCAGATGCCGCGACAGGTCCGCCAGTCGCTCGTCGTCGGGCACTGGTCCCCACACCTGGAGAAGCGGCGAAGCCTCCAGAGCTGCCCACCGGCGCGCCCTTACCACGGCCGGCAGGTCGAACGCGCCCTGTTCCCACTCGTCCAGCAGGAACACCCCGGTCACGCTCGTGCTCGGCATCCGGCCGGCACCCTCACCGGGCTCCTGCTCGGTGTCGGTGCCGCTGTAGCTGCGGTCGTCGTCGGACAGGGACCGCTTGCCCAGCAGGAACGCCAGCGCGTCGAGCACGGCGCTCTTGCCCCCGTCGTTGTGCCCGGCCAGGATCGTCGGCCTGCTCACCGGGATGTCGGCGACGTCGGTCAGCGATCGAAACCCGCTGATGCTGAAGCTCTTCAGGTGCACTGCCTCGACCGCTCCATGGCTCCGGGGGCCAACCCGACCAACGACCACTGCGACAGGGGTGCCGCACCGTCAGTTCTGCTGGCACATAACTGTGATGATGTGAGGGACACCATCCTAGAACGTCCGCCCCACTCCACGCGGGCAGCCTGGCGCCCCCAAGGGCCCGCCAGCTGGGGCTCCTGCCCAGATGAGTGCAGGACAGGCCCTCGGCGACCAAGCCACTGCCCGCCGACCGTCTCCTGAGACTAGCGAACTCAGCTGATGTGTAAGTTCGTTCGCGGGGGAGACCGTGCGTCAGGTACTGTCGCTGCGCATGCGGATCCTGCACACCTCCGACTGGCACCTGGGCCGCTCCCTGCACCGCGAGTCGCTCATCAAAGCCCAGCGGGCGTTCCTCGAAGCTTTGGTGGACCTGGTCCGCACCAAGAACATCGAGGTCGTCGCCGTTGCCGGCGATGTGTTCGACCGTGCGATCCCGCCGCTGGACGCCATCGACCTGTTCACCTGGGTCCTCGAAGAACTCGCCGGCCTCGGCGTCCCACTGATCATGATCAGCGGGAACCACGACTCCCCGCGGCGCCTGGGAGTCAACGCACGCCTGATCGAACGGGCCGGTATCCACCTGCGTACCGATCCCTCCGACTGCGCGCGCCCCGCCGTCGTCGAGGACGAGCACGGGCCCGTAGCCTTCTACGGCCTGCCCTACTTCGAGCCCGCCCTGGTCCACGTCAGCCTTGGCGCGGAGGCTGCGAGCCACCAAGCCGTGCTCACCGCTGCGATGGACCGGGTCCGCGCGGACCTGGCCGCCCGGCCCGGAACCCGGTCCGTCGTGCTCGCCCACGCCTTCGTCACAGACGCCAAGACCAGCGACAGTGAGCGCGACATCAGCGCCGGCGGCGTCCCGAGCGTTCCGGCGGCGGTTTTCACCGGCGCCGACTACGTCGCCCTTGGACATCTGCACCGCTGCCAGACCATCAGCGACCGTATCCGCTACAGCGGCTCCCCGATTGCTTACTCGTTCTCCGAGGCCCCTTACGACAAGGCGATGTGGCTGGTCGACCTGGGCGCCGACGGCGGCGTGACCGCCGAGAAGATCCCCTGCCCGGTGACACGACCGCTTCACCACATCACCGGCAACCTCAAGGACCTCCTGAAGGATCCGGACCACACCCGGTTCGAGCAGTGCTGGCTGCATGTCTCCCTGACCGACCCGGACCGCCCCTACATGGCCATGGAACAGTTGCGGCAGCGCTTTCCCCACATCCTCAAGCTCACCTTCACCGCCGAAGAGCAGCCCGCGGACGACACGACGTTCCGCTCCCGGGTCGAGGGACGAACAGACCACGAGATCGCCGTCGACTTCCTGAGCTACGCCACCCACAGCCACGCGACCGACACCGAGCAGCAGCTCCTGTTGCAGGGACTGGAAGAGGTCCGCACCGCCGCCGCTGAGCGAGAGGCCAGCTGATGCGCCCTCACCACCTGACCATCACGGCCTTCGGTCCCTTCGCCGGCACCGAGACCGTCGACTTCGACGAACTGACCAACTCGGGCGTGTTCCTCCTGCACGGCGACACCGGAGCGGGCAAGACCAGCGTCCTGGACGCGCTCTGCTTCGCCCTGTACGGAAGAGTGCCCGGCCAGCGCACCGAGCACCGTCTGCGCAGCCACCACGCCCAAGTTGGCATCCGCACCGCGGTCGCCCTGGAGTTCACCGCGGCGGACCGCCGCTTCAAGATCATGCGCACGCCCAAGCAGAGCTATCCCAGCACCCGGGCCAAGAACGGCATCGCCACCACCGAAGCCACCGTCCAGCTCCTGGAGCGCACCACCGGTCCCGACGGCGCCCACCACTGGCAGGCGATCTCCTCCAGCCACCAGGAAGCCAACAAGGAAGTCACCGACATCCTGGGACTGACCAAGGAACAGTTCTGCCAGGTCGTGCTGCTCCCGCAGGGCGAGTTCGCCGCGTTCCTGCACGCGGGCGCCGAAGAACGCCGCAAGCTGCTCGGCAAGCTGTTCGGCACCCGGCGCTTCCGCGACCTGACCGTCTGGCTCGCCAACCGCGCCAAAGCCCTCCACCGTGAGGCCGACGATGCAACCGCACACATCCTGCTCCTGGCAGAGCGCATCGACCAGGAGGCCGGCCCCACCCTGACAGCCCGCACCGACGCCCGGCCCGACGAGCGTCACCTCACCGCCTGGCTCCCGTGGGCACGACGCCTAACCGCCACCGCCGAGGACGACTGCACAGTCGCCGCCGCACAAGCGCAGCAGGCCGAACAGACCCACCAAGCCGCCAAGGACCACCTGAGCAAGACCAGCGACCTGGCGGGGAAGCAAGCCCGGCACCAAACGGCACTCACCCAGCGCGCCGCTTTGGAGGAGACCGCCACCGACCACCCGCGCCTGCGCCGGCAACTCGAGGCCGGTCGCCGCGCCGAGCCGCTACGCCCTCTCCTCGACCAGACGGCAGCCCACACCAAGGCCCTGAAAGCCGCGAAGGACGCAGAGAGCCGCGCGCGTTTGCTCCTGGACGCACAGGACACCAGCGAGGACATCCCCGGACTGCAGGCGGCCCAGCAACGACTCCACGCCGAGAAGGGACGACTGGAGGGCCTGCTGCCCGAGGAGGAGCGGCACGCGGCCCTGTCCGAGCAACTGGACACCCTGCGCGAGAAGGAAGAGCACGCCCAGGAGCAATACGACGAGGCCGAAGCCTGGCTCAAGGACTGGCTCAACACCCTGGAACACCACACCGGCAAGATCGCCGATCTCGAGCGTGCCGTCCAAGAGCTGCCGTCCCTGGAAGCGACCCACAAGTCACTCGCACTTCAGCTCGCGACCGCGGTCGAACGCGACGCCCTCGCCGTCAAGCTCAGCCGCGCCACCACCAATGAGACCGAGCGCGAGAAGGAGATGCTGAGGGCACAGCAGACCTGGCTGGACCTGCGGCAGCGCCGCATGGACGGCATGGCGGGCGAGCTCGCGGCCGTGCTGGAAACCGGCCAGCCGTGCCAAGTCTGCGGATCACCCGTTCACCCCGCCCCCGCCCGGCCCGCCGCAGACCAACCCACCCGCCAGGACGAGGACACCGCACAAGAGAACTACGACGAGGCCCGCAACGCCCACGAAGAGGCGATGAACCTGCGCAGCGACCTCGCCGCACAGCACGCCCGCACCATCGGGGCCGCCGGAACCGATCCAGTACCCGACCTTCAAGCAAGGCTCGCCGACGCCACAGCCACCCAAGACCGCGCACGGGCCAAAGCAGCCGAACTGCATCCCGCCCAAGAAGCACTGACACGCCTCCAGAACGAGCACGAGACACAAACGAACCAGCGCAACCGCACCCGCGAAGCGCTGACCGAGATCCAGGCCCGCAGCGCCCTGCTCGCCCAGCAGGAGAGCCAGCTCGCCGCCGTCCTGACACAGGCGCGCGCCGAGGAAGCATCACTGACCAAGCGGCTCACCTCGCTGACCACCACTGCCGATTGCCTGGCCACCGCCCTGGACGCCGCTCAGGCCACCGAGAGCGCCAAGGCACACCTGGCCGAGACACAGCGCACCACTGCCGACGCCACCATGCAAGCGGGCTTCGCCGACCTCGACGAAGCAACCGCAGCGCTCTCCTCCTCCTCGGTGCTGCAGCAGTGGCACGAGCAACTGGAGCAGTGGGGGAAGCAGTTCGCGGTGGTCGACAGCATCCTCGCCGAAGCAGAACTCCTCGAAGCAGCCCGCCAGCCGCAAGCCGACCCTGCAGTGGCACAAGAAGCCCTGGCGCACGCCGAGAGCAGCGCCACCGACGCGGCCGTCAAGCTCCAGCAGGCCCGGGAGCGCGCCCAGAACCTGGCCCACCTGACCGCTGACCTGGACGCTCGTGTGGCAGCGGCGGAGCCGCTCAGGGCCGAGAGCGCGCTCGTCGACCGTCTTGCCAGCGTCGCAGCCGGAACCGGCGCGGTCAACACGCTGAGCATGGAGCTGGAGGCGTACGTCCTCGCGGGCCGCCTCGAACAGATCGCGGACGCGGCCAACAAGCGCCTGAGCATCATGACCAACGACCGCTACCAACTTCGCCACAGCCACGAGAAGGAGACCGGACAAGGCCGCGCCAAAGCCGGCCTCGGCCTGCGCATACGTGACGACTGGACGGGCGTGGAACGCGAGACCTCCACCCTGTCCGGCGGAGAGACCTTCACCACCGCTCTGGCCCTGGCTCTGGGGTTGGCCGACGTCGTGACCCAGGAAGCCAGTGGCCGGCCGCTGGGGACGCTCTTTATCGACGAGGGCTTCGGCAGCCTCGACGAGCAGAGCCTGACCGACGTCATGGACGTGCTCGACCACCTGCGAGCCGGAAACCGGGCAGTTGGCGTGGTCAGCCATGTAGGAGAGCTGCGGCGCCGCATCCCCACCCAGCTCCACGTCAAGAAGCGCCATCAGGCCGGCTCCACCGTGCACCCGCTGGTCGACGCAGACATATGAACCGTCCTCAGCCGAACCGGCCCGATTGACGGTTCAGGCTGAGGCAAGCGGGATCGCTGCTTGGGCCTGACCAGCTGGTACGAGGCTTGGCAAGACGTGTCGGCCGCAGGCCTCCCATGTTCGCCGCGCGTGCCGTCCCGCCGTCCCGCCCGGTCGTCGTCCCCGTCCGGCCTGCTCGTGAGTCTCCGCCCGTCGTTGCGTCGGCCGTCAGGCCAGCTCAGAGCCTGCAGCTCGTGGTTTGCGGCGGCCCTGCGGCTCCGGCCGGGGTGGCGGGGGAGTGTGCTCTCCCGGCCCGCCGCTGCCTCCCGCTGCCGGGCTGTTTCCGGCCGGTCCGGTGGGGGAGTGGCTTCTCCGCCGCCGCTATCCCGGGCCGTGCCCCGGCGGCCACCCGCGCCCACTCCCGTCCGCTTCTGCCGCCCGGGTCGCTGTCCGGCCGCCACGCGGGCCGGCCCGGAGCCCCTGCAGGTCCGTCACGGGTTCCGTCCGCCATCCGTTTCTCCCGCCCGACCCGCCCGTTCTGGGAGCCTCCCGGCCGCCGGGTGTCGCGCCGGGCCACGCCCTGTGAGGCCGGCCCCCGGACAGCGCGCCTTTCACTCGTTCTCGTTACAACAATCGGCCCCACATTGTGTACCGGTGCGGCTAGACTGACGGCCAGCGTTACACCTTCGGTGGGTGCGGGTACACCCACCGCCCGGGCGCTGGCTGTCGCCCGCGCGCGGGCCCGCTGCCGGGCTGTTCCCGCCGGTCCGGCCGGTCGGACCGGCGGCCCGCCGGGGCCGGTCTGCTCTCCTCACTCCTTCTGCGTCCTTGGAGTTTTTGGTGCCCTCCTCCCGTTCACGTCTCTCCCGTGCAGCTGCGGGCAGCACCAGCAGCACGGGTGGTGCCGGTACCACCGGCACCGGCACGGCTCCGGCCGGCGAGGACCCGCTCCTCCCGGCCGCAGGGGGCGTCGGCCCCCCGGACACAGCTGCGGGAACGACCGCTGGCGGTCCGGGCACGACCGGCGGCCGGCCGCCGGGCCCGGCCCACTCCGGCAGCACCCCGCGCGAAGGCGCACGCGGGGCCGAGTCCTCACGCCGTGCCCCCGCCCGGTCCGCCGACGCTCCGTCCGCCCGGTCCGCTGCTCCCGCCCCGGAGCCGGGGGCGGCCGGGTACCTCGTCCTTCCCGGCCCGCAGGACCCGCTGTGGACGTCGATCCCGCGGGGGCCGCGCCAGAACCTGGCGATGCCCGCCTACCAGCTGGTGAACCCGGCACGCGGTCACCTGGCCACTCCGGCGGGCCGCAAGCTGAAGTCCGCCCTCGGAGCCGCGGCCCGGGGCAAGCTCACCGGTCCGCACTGGCTCGCGCTGCTCACCGCTCCCCGCGGCGCGTTCGGCGGCCCGACCAGCCAGCGGGCCGGCCAGATGTACAAGGCCCTAGAGCAGCTTGTGGCCGACCACCTGCGGCCCGCACTGGGCGCGGTCGCCGCGGCCGAGTTCGCCGCCGGGGTGGAACCGGCCCAGGCGCCGCCCGCCGCTCCGGAGACCGACACCACCGTCGGCCCGGCCCCGCTACGTCCGGCCCCGGGCAGCGATGTCCCCCACCCGGCTACCCAGGCCGCCATAACTCCCCTTGTTTCCAAAGCCGTTGACGCTGCATCGGCTGCGCTGGCCGCCACCCCGGTCCCGGACCCCGGCCCGGCCCCCGTGTCCACTGCTGCGCCGGTTGCGGGCGCGGCCGCCGCCGGGTCGGCGCCCGCTCCGGCGGCCGACACCGCCGCCGTGCCGGTCCCCGCTGACCACCCCAACCCAACCGCCGCCGACACGACCGTGCCGCCGGCCTCTCCGGCCGCCCACCCAACGGCGGACAGCCTGCTCCAGGACCTGCTCACGACCGTCGAACACCGGGCGATCCTGTGCGTCACCGGCCCGGCCACCACCGCGACCCCGGCCATTGCCACGGCCACCCAGCAGCAGCTCCTGCCCGCCGTCCAGGTCCGCCCCCACCCCGGCACCGACGAAGCCGCCCTCATCCACGTCCTGTACACCGCCCTCGGTCTCGACCACCGCCGCCCTCGGCCCCGCGCGCGGAACGCCGCGCTGGAGCTGATCGCCGCCGAGCTCGGCCGCGCCGCCCGCCTGCTGGTCGTGCCCGACGCCCACCGCCTGGCCACTGCCGCGCTGCAGACGCTCCACGGTCTGTGGGCGCGGGGCGGGCCGGAGCGCTTCCCCCTGGTCCTGGTCGGCGAGCCCGGTCTCGACACCGTCCTTGACCGCCCCAAGCTGGCGAGCCTGAAGTCCACGGCCGGCCACCACCGCCTGGCCCCCGCGCCGGAGGCGCGTGAGAACGCCCTGGCCGCCAGCCGTCCACCGGGCACCGCTGGCCCGTCCGGTGAAGACCTTGTCACTTCCCGCCCGGCCGTCGGCCGGACCGCACCCGAGCCCGCCACCAGCCGGCCCAGGGCGACCGACGCCGGGGCACACCTGCCGCCGCCCGCCGCTTCCGGCCCGACGGCCCCCGCTCTGGCCGTCGGCCCCGACGTCGCCTCACCCGGCCCCGCGACCACCGTGCCGCGGTCCGCTCCCGGCCAGGCCGCCCCGCCCACCGGAGACCTCACACCGCCGCCCGGCCCCGCCTTCCCCGACACCCCGGCCGACGACCCCGTACCGGCGCCCGCCGCCGCCCCGAACCCCCAGGACACCACCGTGCCCACGGCCCCCCACACCCCCGCCGCCCGGACCCCGGCGCCCGTACCGCCGCGTACCGACGCTCCCGCCGCCGGTTCGCCGCCCACTCCGGCGGCCGACACCGCCACCGTGCCGGACCCCGTCCCGCTGCGCCCCGCTCCGGCCCCGCCTCTGGACCTCGCCCTGGTCCTGGCCCCGAGCCCGCAGACCCTCCACCAGGCCCGCAGCACCCTCCCGCAGCTGATCCGCGCCGCCGGCGAGGGCACCTCCACCCCCCTGGCCCGCGGCACCCACCACGCCCTGCTCACCGCCCCCACCACCGCCACCACCCTGGGCTGGGACCTCACCCCCGCCCCCGCACACGGCACCGCCGACGCCCGCAAGAAACTCGGCGACCTCATCCAGGCCGCCGCCACCGGCCACCCCCAGGTCCTGCGCCGCCACGTCACCCCCCTCGCCGTGCTGCTTCCCGCCACCCCCGACGGCACCCCGCTCCCGCCAACCACTCACCCCGGCCGCCCCGCCCCCGGTACACCCGACACGCCAGCAACAACCCCACACAGCAACGAAGTTGTAACGATTACCCCGGGCGCCGAGCCGGCCGCTCCCGGCAGCCAGCCGACCCCCACCCCGATGCCTGCCGCAGCCGAGCCCGTCCCGGCCACCGTCCCCGCCGCAGCTGCGCCCCTCGCACCGTCCGCCCCGAGCGCGCCCGCGTCCTCGACCGCTCCGACCTCGAACAACCGCGCCCAGGCCAGCACCACCCGCCAGGGATCAACAACCCCGCCCGGTAGCGGGGTTGATGCACCGGACGACACCCTGTTCCCCACCCCGGCGACCCCGGCCGCCACGGTCACCCCCGGCCCGGCCGCGCCGCTGCTGCCGTTGGTCGACCCCTCCGAACTCCTGCCCCTGGTCGACCCGGATGCCCTGCTGCCGCTGGCCGCCGACCCGCCCGCGCCCACCGGACAGCCCGTCCCGGCCCTGGCCGCAGTCGAGCCCGTCCCCGCCACAGCTGCGCCCGGCCAGCTGGCCCCCGCCGACGCCGAGCCGGCCACCTCGAGCGCGCCCGCGCCGGCCGCCGGCGAACCCGCCCTGCACGCCCCCGCGGCCATGCCCCCGCCGGCCACCACGGCCCCCGCGGCGCCCGCCACTCCGCGGCCCCCGCGCCGCCTGGCCCCGCTCGCCGACGCCCTCACGACCGTCCTCACCCCCCAGACCCCCGACCCGCACACCAACACCCCGGCCGGCCCGCGCGCCCTGTTCACCGGCATCCCCACCCTCGACCAGGCCCTCGGCGGCCTCCAGCCCGGCCGCTTCTACCTCGCCGCCGCCGCCCCCGGCATCGGCGCAAGCCTCCTCGCCACCACCACCGCCCGCACCACCGCCCTCGAACACGGCCTGCCGGTCCTCTACGCCGCCTCCGGCCTCACCCGCGCCGACGTCGCCGCCCGGATCGTCGCCGCCCACCTGCACGTCGACTACCGCCGCCTGCGGACCGGCCGCCTCACCCCCGCCGAACAGGCCGACGTCACCGCCCTCCACGCCGAACTCGCCGCCGCCCACCTCTACATCGACGACGGCAGCGACCTCACCCCCGACGCCATCGCCGAGACCGCCGTCGACCTCACCCACCCCACCGGCCAGCCCGGCCTGGCCCTGGTCGTTGTCGACCGCCTCCAGGCCCTCGACGACCCCCGCCTCCCGCTCTCCGGCCCCCGCCTCACCGACGCCGCCCAGGCCCTGGCCCACCTCGCCCGCACCCACCACGTCCCGGTCCTGGCCATCCTCGACACCGACCAGCACGACCTGATCACCACCCTCAGCCTCGACACCACCCTCACCCTCCATCCCCACCCCGATGCCCCCACCACCCAACTCCTCGTCACCATCGCCGAACGCGACCTCGGTACCCAAGCCACCCTCACCCTCACCGCCGACCGCACCCACGCCCGCCTCACCAACCCCACCCCCTCCTACCCCTACGCCACCCACCACCCGGCGCCGGAGGCGCCCACACCGGCCTTCCCTTGGCCCACTGTCGCCGTCCCCGGCCACACCACCCAGAACACCCCCGCTGCGCCCCGGCCCGACGCCGACGCCGAGGTCACCCCGGCCACCGCGGCCGCCCTGGACACCCTGACACCCGACCAGCCCCCCACCCACCCGCTGCGCCCGACCCGGGACCACGCGCCGCGTACGACCACCTCCAGGCCCGCCCGCACCAACGGCGGGGACTACGCCGGCCGGGACTACGGCTACTACCTCGACATGATCAGCTCGGTCGTCGACCAGGCCCTCCAGGAACACGACGGCGACACCAAGGCCACCATCGCCGCCCTGGAAAACAAAGCAATTCCCAACGCAATGGCCCTCTTCGAAGCAACCCGAGTCGGCGGAAACTACGAACACACCGTCTATCCCGAACGCCTCGAATTCCTCAGCAAGAAGACCAAGAAGGGAGCCGACGACATCTGGGAAGGCCGCCACAAGTGGGAGAACGGCCCACTCATGACCCAGCTCAAGGACGGCACCCTCACCAGCGTGGCCGTCGACGTCCTCGACACCAACGCCGCCTACTGCAGCGCCCTGAAGGCTTGGCTGCCCATCGGCTCCCTCGTCCACCAGCCCAACGGCGGCTTCGACCCCAAGCGCTCCGGCGTCTACCTCCTGCCCGAACGCCCCACCTGGCACCACCCGCACCTGCCCGACCCGATCGGCAACCGCCGCGAGCCCGGCCCGGTCTTCCTGGACGACGCCACCATCCGCCTCCTGATCCGCTGCCACAAGCTCGACCTCTGCGATCCCCCGTACATCACCCAGGCCTGGACCTCCGGCGCCTCCGAGAACATCGCGGAGAAGTTCCGCCGCGTCCTCACCACCGCCCGCGAGAAAGCCGTCCTCGAAGGCGATAAAGTCACCGAAGAATACATCAAGACCATCTACTCAATTTTTGTCTCTACCATCGGCGAATCCACCACCAACCGCGACCTCCGCCGACCCGACTGGATGCACATCTTCCGCAGCCAGGCATTCGCCAACCTCTGGTACAAGGCATACCGCGCCCACGAACACGGCCTCACCATCGTCCGCCTCCGCGGCACCGACGAACTCCACATCACCGGAGACTTCCCCTGGCGCACGGTATTCGAAGAAGGCCGCCTCACCACCCAGCTGAAGCTCAAGACCCAGTACACCCTCGGGAAGGCCGCCTGATGTCGACCGACGGCTGGAAGAACTTCGGCAAATACGGCGCCGCCGACGACCCCGAAAACCGCCACGGAAAAATCGTCCTCGCCCGCGCCCTCGAAGACGCCCTGGAACGGATGATCACCGAAGGCGGCATCAAATCCCCCGTCACCACCCGCCGGGGCCTCACCGCCCGCATGAAGTACCTCACCACCACCCAAGGCGGCGCCCAAGCCATGGCCGACGCCGGCATCACCGCCGTCCCCAAGACCATCAGCGCCTGGACCAAGGGCAAGCAACACCCCCTACCCGCCAACCTCGACGCCATCGACACCGCCTACTGGAACCTCCGCGCCGCCAACATCCTCAACAACCCCGGCGCGTTCAAGCAGCACCTCAACAACGCCGGCAAGGGCACCCGGGTCGAGATCCACCCCATCAACCAGGACGTCGTCGACGAACCGCGCCGCCGCGACAACCTGCGCCTCCGCACCCTGCAGGTCCGCTACGTCTGGGACGAAGCCGTCGACGCCATGGTCGCCGGCGACATCGGCAAGCTGGAGGAGATCTGGGACGACATCATCGCCGACCTCGACTCCGACTGGGGCGCCTACACCTACGTCCGCCACATCGGCCTTGGCGCCTGACCACCCCCACCAGCCGCGCGCCCGCCCCACCGGGCTGCAGCTGCGCCCCACCCCAGCTCAGACCAGCACCACCGGGCACAACAGCGCGTACATTTCCCCCGCAGCTGCGCCTCCGCGATGTCCCAAGGGCCGGTGATGCAGCCAGCCAGGGCGAAGAAGACACCGTGGCGGCGCGCGGTACGGCGCCAGACGCGCGAGCTGTTCAGACCGCCCTCGTAGAAGCAGACGCCAGCCCGGCCGGTCACCGTCCTGGACGTTGCCGGCCACGTCCAGGACGGCCGACCAGCCGACCGCCGGCTCCGCCCAGCCCTCGAAGTCACCGAACCGCGCCCACCCGCCGGACGCCAGCCCGGCCAGGTGCGAATCCGGCCCGCGGCCGCCGGCCAACGCGAACGTCTCGACCCGGTGCGAGGCCGCGAAGACCACCTGCGCCCGCTGCCCCTCGACGGCCCACGCCTGCATGCCCAACGGCCGCAACGGCTCGCTGCCGACATCGACGGCGTACATCGTGCCGCCGTCCACCGGTGCGATTTCTCGGTTTGGTGTCAGTTGTGGTGAGAGTCGGCAGTCCTGGCGGGGTGGTGGTTGCACATTCTTGCTGGTCGGGATGGCTTCGGTGTGGGTGGTGGCGGTCACTGGTGACTGTCATGGGGTGAGAGATCGGCGGTCTGGTTCGCTGACGCGGGGGTTATATCCCACCGTGGGTAGTGCTGTCCGGGGTTCGAGAGATCTGATCTGGTTGCGGGTGGTGTCCCGTTTTGATCGTCGGTATGGGAGAGCAGGGCGCTGCCGGTGGTGCGGGCGTGGGGTTGCCGCGTGGGCTGGTGGTGCGGCGTCTGGTGGAGCGCCAGGCGGCCGGTGAGCTGACGTCGCGGCACGTTCGGGCGGTCGCGGACACGGTGGGTGTGTCGGTGCGCACGGTGTGGCGGTGGCTGGCGACGGCGAAGGCCACGGGCGAGGTCGACGGAGCACCCGCCCGTCGGGGTTTCGCGGTGTCGGACGAGACGTGGGCGCTGCTGGCTGAGGTGGGTGGGAACGTCGCGCAGTTGCGGCGTCGGATGGTGGAAGCGGCCGGCGACGGAGTCGATGTGCCGTCGTTGGGGACGCTGCACCGTGTGGTGCGTCGTGACCGGCAGCTGGGCCGGGTGCTGCTGGTCGAGCGGACCCCGGGCCTGGTCGAGCCGCTGCGCCCGGACCCGCTCAGTGAGCTGGGGCTGAACACGGTGGCGGCCCAAGGGGCGGGCGGGCAGGTGTTCCTGCGCGAGCAGACCCATCTGGCCAAGGTGCCGGTCCTGGTGCCCGGCGCGCAGGTCGTCGTCACTCCCTCGGTGGCTTCGGTGGTGCAGCGCGTCGCGCACGCCGCGGCGGTCGGTGCGGTGGCGTGCCTGTACGGGGACGCGGGGCACGGAAAGACGGTGGCTTTGCAGTACGCCCTGTCCCAGTTGCCGAACCCGGTGCGGGTGCGCCGGGTCCATGTCGGGGTGCACCCGTCGGTGCCGGAGCTGCGCCGGGTGCTGGCCGAGGCGCTGGAGCTGAAGCGGCTGCCGCACGGCACCGGCGCGGCGGATCTGGTGCTCCTGGACGCGCTGCGCCAGCCCAGGGTCCTGGTTTTGGACGAGGCGCAGCGTCTGCCTGCTGCTGCGCTGGAGTTCTTGCGGCAGTTGTGGGACCACCCGGACACGGATGTCGCGCTGCTCTTCGCCGGGGCGGGGGCCGAGCGCGCCCTGCGCAAAGTGCCGGCGCTGGCATCACGGGTGCTGACCTGGGAGCTGGTGCCGCGCCTGGCCCAGAGCGAGGTCAGGCCGGTGATGGAGGCGTTCCACCCGCTGTGGGGGCAGGCAACGCCGAAGGACATGGCGTGGGTGGACGAGCACGTCGGGCACGGCAACTTCCGCACTTGGGCGAAGGTGACCTCGCATCTGACAGCGGAGGTCTACGGCCAGGCCCGCGCGGTGGTCGACCGCCCGCTGCTGGAACGGGTCTGCGCCCGGCTCACCGGCCCGCTGTGACGGCCCGCCGGATCACGGACGAGCCGGCGGCGGCGCTGCGGCACCGGGAAGCCGAACAGCCACCGCGCTGGTGGCGGCCCCCGACCCGAGGAAGGCAGGAGAGCGTGGTCGAGCGACCAGAGCCCGCACCCGATGAGACCGACGCAGGCCGGCCGCCCGATGCTGCCCTCCCCGAGGCGTCTCTGACCGCGCTGCGGGGGCCGGCGGTGCGCCGTCTGCTGGCCCTGCGCCAGGAAGGGGCCCTGACGACCCGGCAGGTGCAGCTGGCCGCGCGGTGCCTGGCGGTGACCGAGCGGACGGTGTGGCGGTGGCTGGCCGCCGCCGAACAGGACCCGGCCGCAGCCCGTGAACCCGGATCCCGCGCCCAGAGCAGCATCCGGTTCACCGTCACACCCGAGGTACGCCACCTGCTCGCGCTCTGGAAAGGCAACGTGGCCGCGGTCCACCGCGAACTGACCGCCCGGGCAGCCCGGCAGAACCCGCCGGGCCGGCCGCCGTCGCTGCCTACCCTGCACCGGGCGATCCAGCGGGACCTAACCGCTGGGGAGCGGGCCGGCCTGGCAGCGGGAGAGAGGGCGGCCCGCAAGCACAACGTGTTCCTCACCCGCCCCCGCGGCCACCGCAACCAGGTCTGGGAGACCGACCACATGCAAGCCCCCGTGCTGGTCGTCGTCGACACCGATGCCCAGCCGCGCAGGCCCTGGATCACGTGGTTCGTCGACTGCGCGACCAACGCGATCGCCGGACTCGCCATCACCCCCGGCCACCCCTCCCGCGAGTCCGTCCTGGCCGCGCTGCGCTCCGCGGTGCTGCGCACCGCCCCCTACGGCCCGGTCGGCGGCCTGCCGCAGAAGGTGAGGGTCGACCGCGGCAAGGACTTCCTGTCCTGCACGGTCACCGCCGCGTTCGGGGCGCTGGGCGTCGAGGTGGAGCCGCTGCCGCCCTACACCCCTCACCTGAAGGGCACCGTGGAGGGCCTGAACCGGTCGGTGGAGCGGATGCACCTGGCCGCGCTGCCCGGCTACGTCCACCGGCCCAGGCCGGGACGGCGGCCTGGGCCGGCCGACCGGAGCGCCCTGTTGTCGTTCGAGGAGTTCACCGCCGGCCTGCTGGCCTGGGCCGTGTGGTGGAACACGGAGCACCGCCCCGCACCACTGGGCGGCAAGACCCCGCTTCAGGTCTGGCAGGACGACCCCACGCCGGTGCGCGAGATCCCGCAGGCCGACCTGTGGGCCTTCACCCTCGAGGACGACCGGGCCCATCCACGGGCCGTCACCACCCGGGGTGTGAAGTTCAAGGGCCGCTTCTACATCGCCGCGTGGATGACCAGCCGCACCGGCACCCGCGTGAGCGTGCGCTACATGCCCCACCACGACCACGAGATCGAGCTGTTCGACCCGGCGACCGGCCGCCACCTGGCCACCGCGCACCTGGCCAACGAGGCCACCGCCGAGCAGGTCGCGGCCGTACGCCGCACCCGCGCCGCCCGCGCCCGCGGCCTCGCCAAGGACCTCAAGGACGCCCAGCGCCGCCGTCACGAGCGCTACGCCGCCGCCACCGGACCCGAGGCCCCTCGCCTCCTCGGCCCGCTCACTGCTGCCGAGGCCGACGGGGAACTGGCCGCGGCCGACCTCACCGACCTGGCGGCGCTCGCGTTGCCCGACCTGCTGCCGCTCGCCGCGCCGCCACCTGGCCTGCCGGTCCCCGCGTCGGTGGCCGCCCGCCTCGCCACCGCTGCCCCCCAGCCGGCCGAACCCCGGCCCGCCGGCCCCGCACCCGCCCCCGCATCCGGCTCTGCGCCTGGCTTTGACCCTCTGCCCGCCGAGGAGGAATCGTGACCGGATCCTGGCCGCACTACGTCGACCTGCCCGGCGCGCAGGTGGTCTCCACCCGGGCGCTGCTGATCGCCCAGGAGAACCTGGCCGACACGATCGCGGCGCGGGCGATGATGTGCGTCCACGGCGCCGCCGGACTGGGCAAGACCCTCGCACTCAACACCTGCCTGCGGGAACTCGAACCAACCGAGGACGTGCGCCGTCTGACGTTCCGCGCCCGCCCGACCGCCCGCGCGGTGCGCTACGAACTGTTCACCGCCCTGGACCTTCCAGGCGACCCGCCGCGCCACCCCAGCGAGTTCGACCGCCTGCTGAAGACGACTCTGGCCGAGCACCCGCGCACCCTGCTCGTGGACGAGGCCCAGTGGCTCAACTCGGAGGCGTTCGAATACTTCCGCTACCTGTGGGACGAGCCCGCCACCCAGATCGCGATCGTCTTCGTCGGCGGCGCCGGCTGCCACACCGTGCTGCGCCGAGAGCCGATGCTCTCCTCGAGGGTGTTCATCTGGCAGCAGTTCTCCCGCCTCACCTTGAAAGAGGTCAAGGAGACCATCCCGCTGTTCCATCCGATCTGGGCCACCGCGGACCCCGCCGACATCGCCTTCGCCGACGGCCACGCCGCGCACGGCAACTTCCGCGCCTGGGCCCAGCTGACCGCCCACGCCCGTACCGCGCTGGCCCGCACCGGCCGCTCCCGCATCGACCAGGACCTGCTGCGCTGGGCCTTCAGCCGCCTCGCGTGACCCCTCGCCCCGCGCGCCCACGACGAACCGCGATCGGATGGTTTCCCCGATGATGACCTGCCCCGACCCGCCCCCGGTCACCGTGGTGCTGGACCCGTTCGACGACGCACTCCACACCCGCGCCGCACTGGCCGCGCACGACCCGGCGGCCGGCCGCCTCACCATCCATCCCACCCCCGGCACCGACTCCACGATCTGCCTCGCCTACGACGTGCTCGCCGCACTGGGCAAACCGATTCCCGTCAGCGGCTATCCGGGCCGGGCCGCCGAGCCGCCCTGGGCACTGGCCGCCGCCTGGATCCTCGCCACGTCCACCACCCACCTGACCGTGCTGCGCGCCCACCTGCTGGACACGCGCCGCCTTCAGGACCTGCTCGACCTTCGCTCCCGCACCGGCGTGCGCCTGGCCCTGGTGTGCCACCGCGGCACGGTCCCGGCCCCGGTGGAGCGGATGCTCGCCCCCGCCGGCTACCAGCTCGCGCACGCCCGCGCCGTACTGCCCGGCAGTCAGAAACCCTCCCTGTCCCAATTGCCGCCCTACCGGCCGCTCGCAGGGCGCTGGCTTCCCCTGTCGGCGCTGACGACCCTGGTCGCCCACGACGGCCGCGACCAGCGCTGCCGCTGCACCGCGCCCACCGCCCGGGCCCGCGGCTTCCACCCGCCGCAGATGCGCGCCTCGGTGTCCGAGGAGATCGCCCACCGTCTCCACGCGGCGACCGCCCACCCGCACCTGGCCGCCGAGTTGGCCACCGCAGTCCTCACCGCCGCGTCCACCACCCAGCTGGCCACTGTCCACCTGGGCGACCTGACCCCCGGGGCCACCGCGATCACCCTCCACGACCCGGGCGGGCTGCGGCAAGGCTGCCTGACCCACCAGGTGCCTTCCTGGGCCCGCCCTTTCCTGCTGGCCGCCGCGTACCTGCGCGGCATCGCCGGCGTACCCGACGAGCCGCTGTTCACCCCGCCCTTCCCGGCCAGCGGCCTGCCCTCGGTCACCCGCTTCGCCGAAACCTGCAAACTGCGCCCGCCTCAGCCGCGCCGGTCCCGCCCGGCCGTGGGAACCCGCAGGAGCCAGCCGCCCGGCAAGACCGTCTGGCCGCTGAGCGCCGCCCACTACCACTACCCGTGGGCCGTCACCGAAGACATGCGGGGATGCCCGCCGCCGCCCTCGCCGGGGCGGCGCCGGACGTGAACCTGGCCCGGTGGCAGACTTCTCGGGTCGTCGAATCCGACGAGCAACGAAGCGGCTGACTGACAGGGCCGGCCGACTGGTGGCTCCCGCTGTGAACCGGGATGCGGACCGGGAGCCCGACGGCCGACGATCGGCGCCGGCCGTCAGGCTGTGCAAACCCGTCAGACGGTCAGCACGTCAAGGCTGCAGACGCTGCAGTTGTGCCCGCCTCCGCCGGGGCGGAACCCGTGGCCGAGGGCTTCCAGTTCTTCCGCGGTGACGGGCTGGTACCGGTCGTCGTGGCTAGTCGGGGCTTCGGGGGTGTGGCGGCGGCACAACAGATGGACGCGGTCCTGGGCAAGGTGCGCCACGACCTGGTCCCGCCCGGCCTGTGCCGGCACGAGGATGGTGTCCGGGTCCTCGGGGTCCGGGGCCGGGAGCGCGGGGATGCGGGCTGCGGCGTTGCCGATCGCCTTGGCGCAGGAAGCGCACAGGACGGGTTGGAAGTATCCGTGGCTGCTCACGTCGGCCAGGTGCAGCCCCCACTCGTCGAAGTCCATGCCCTTGTGGCACGCCATGCAGCGCACGCCGTTGGCCGCTTCGACGGCGATGAGGGTGGAGTCGGTCAGGACGACGCTGGAGTTGATCTCCGGCTCGTGCTGCCTGGTCTCGCGCACCCGGTTGAGCGCTTCGTGGTAGCCGATGCCTTCAGCGTGCTGCAGTTCCCTGGCTCGCTGCTGGTCGGTGTTGCGCTTGGTCACGATCGTCTCCTTCGAGACCGGCTCTCTGCGCCCACGCCATCGGCCGGTGAAGAAGGGGATCCGACGGTTCATCAAGTCTGGATCCCGTAGGACCTTCTCCCGGGACTCGCGCGGCGTGGGTGCACGACAGCGGGATGGGCGCTCAGTTCGCCGAGGCACCAGGCTATCTGAAGCGGCGCCAGCGAAGGCGGGACCGAGAATTCAGGGTCCCCGGCCAGGGTGTGTCGGCCGCACTGGCGCGCGGCATCGGCCGTGCGCCCCTGCCTATTTGACGTCCAGAGTGTACAGCCGTACTATTTGTTTAGGTTCTACTGTTTGGGAGTGGTGTCGTGAGGATCGGTTTCGACGGCGAGCAGGTCGAGGTGCCCGACGACCTGGGCCGGGCGCTGCTCGCCGCGCTGCGGGAGGGGAGGATGGTGGAACCGCCGAGGGCCTCCCGTTTCGACGACCTGACCGCGCTGGTCGCCCAAACCAGCCACGTCATCCAGCACCTGGCCGTGTTCAAGGAGCTGGCACTGTCCCGGGCGGACGCCACCAGCGGTTACTCCAACCGCCGCGCGCTGGGCATCGCGGCCGGCATGTCCCCCACACAGCTGGGCCGGGTCCTCGAGGGCCACGGCCTGCCGCGCGACCGGCGCGCCGACGGCGTCAACCTGGTCGTCGCGTTCCGCACCACCGACGACGGCGTCCTGCACCTGGCCGCCGAGCCGGACGTAGCCGCCCTGGGGTCGTTCACCCTGCCGTTCACCCCGGCGGAGCGGGCGACCGAACCGACCGGGTTCGCCGGCCGGGAGCTCACCTTCTACTACCGCCCGCAGGTCCCGCTCGCCGCGGCCGGCCTCGGACGCAGTGCCGGCTACACCCTGCGGCACGCCGAGCGGGGCCTGATCGCCTGCGTCACCGAGGACGTCTTCGACGCCCTGTTCGGCGACCCCCGCCTCGACCCGACCCGACCCAACGGACGCTGAGGAGACCGACCCTGATGTCCGACGAGCTGTTCAACTCCGTCGACGAGCTGCTCGCCGCCGTGCGCACCGGCCTGCCGGTCCCGGCAGAGCGCAAGCGGCTGCGCCTGGCGGCCGGGCTCACCCCGGCGCAGATCGCCGCCGCCCTGCGGGTGAACTCGGCCCTGGTCCAGGGCTGGGAGGACGGCACCGCCGTCCCGGGCCCGGACATCACCCCCGCTTACGCCCGCCTCCTCGACGGCCTGGCCGCGCGCTTCCCCGCACCCGAGCAGCAGGCCGCCCCCGCGCCCGCCTCGGTGCACGCTCCGGCCGCGCCTGAGCAGGCTGCCCTGGCGCCGCAGCAGGTGATGCTGGACCAGAACCCGGATGGCTCACTGGTGATGGGCCCGGCGGCGTCGTGCGTGCAGTGCGGCCAGCCTTCCGTCTACCGGGCCCAGGGCCGCCCGATGCACCTGGGCGGCTTCTGCCGTCCCGCCGCCGCTCCTGCTGCTCCGGCCCCCGCGTCCGCTGCCCCGGCCGTCCAGGCCGAGCAGCCGGTCCCCGCTCCGGCCGTCCAGGCCACGGCCGCCCCGGCGCCCGGGGCTCCGTCCGGCCCGGTCACCGCCGCGCCGCCCCAGCCGGTGCCCGCCGCGTCCCCGGCGCCCGCAGCCCGGGGAAGCCTGCGTCCGGCCGCTTCCCGTAGCCCGGCCCGCACCGCTGCGGCGCGCCCGTCCGCTCCCGCTGCGCCGACGGCGGCGAGGTGGTGGCCGATGGTCGCGCTGGGCGTCGCCGGGGACGGCACCTGGGCGCTGGACATCCCGGGCTTCCCGGCCCCGGCCGGGGTGAAGCTGGGTGACTGGTTCGCGTGGCTGGGGACCGGTCTGCCGCTGCGGATCGAGCGGGCGCACCCGTCCGGGCGGGGCGGTGACGGCACGGTCTGCCTGACCGCCGGCGCGCTCAAGCAGCTCGGCCTGCCCGCCTCCCTCCCGGGCACGGAGAAGGCCCTGGCCTCGCTCCAGGCCAAGCTGGCGAAGGCCGCCGCCACGGTCGGGATGGAGGTCTCCGAGCACGTCGGGCCGACCTTCCACGCCTTCCGCCGCACGGGTTCGGCTGGCGGGCAGAAGACGTCGGTGCGGGTCGTCGTCGCGCCGTGGCTCGGGCAGGGCGATGCTCGCCAGCAGGCCACCAGCGCCCTCGCCCTCCCGCTGGCCACCGCCCCCGACGGCACCGTTGACGGGGCGACGTTCGCCCGCCGCTTCCGGGCCTTCACCACCGACCTCGGCGTCGCCCCTGGCGCGACCACCGCCACCACAGGGATGGCCCTGCTGGAGGCGGTGCGTCCGCGCGTGGAGTGGGTGAAGGACCCGGCGACGGGGGAGTGGTCCTCGCACCTGCGCGAGGGCGCACTCCCGACGGGGGACCTGTGCGTGCCGCCGGCCGCCGGGGCCCGGCACCCGCTGACCCGCGAGCTCCTCAGCAAGGGCGAGGCGGTGTGCGAGGAGGAGGACTACAAGTGGTGGGCCCGCGAGCTCACCGCCGAGGAGTCCGTGCGCCCGTGGGTCGTCGCGGTCGACGTCTGCGCCTCCTACCTCTCGGTCACCGACTCCCTGCGCCTGCCCGCCGGCCCGCTGGAGCTGGTGCAGAACCCGGACTGGAACGGTGGGAAGACCGCCGGCCTGTGGTGGTGCGACTTCGCCACCACGGCGGTCGACGAGTTGCTGCCGCACCCCGCCACCTTCCACGGCCGCCCGCCGACCGGGCCCAGCTGGCACGCCACCCCGACGGTGGCCTACATGGCCACCACCTACGGCTTCGACCCCGCCACCATCCCGCAGGCGTACCTGTCCACCCACACCGTCCCGCTGCTCAAGGAGTGGACCGGGCACCTGCGGGCCGGGTACAAGCGCGCCTACGCCGACCTCGGCCTGGTCGACGGCCAGGGCCCGGAGGAATTCCTCGCCGCCTACGCCGTCCACAAGGACACCGGCACCGACCCGCTCCGCGCGGACGCCCTGATCCTCGCCGGGCTCTACAAGAACATCTACAAGGGCGGCATCGGCAAGTGGGCCGACTCCGCCCGCCACCTCGACGACCAGGTGTGGCTGGAGAAGGTCGCCGCCGCCTGGTCCTACCGTCCCGAGATCCGTTTCCACATCATCGCCGCCGCCCGCATCGCCGCCCACCGCCGCCTGCGCAAGACCCTCCAGCTCACCGGCCGCGCCCCCTTCGCCGTCAACGTCGACTCCTACCTCTACGCCACCGACGCCCCCACCCCCCTGGAACTCCTTTCGGTCAAGGACGACGGCACCCCGGTCCCCGGCGCGCTGCGCCTGGGCATCGCCCCGGGCAGCCACAAGCACGAGTCCTCGATCCCGCTCCCTGCGGCCATCGAGGCGATGGAGCGCCGGGAGCACCCCTCCAAGCTGGTCCACCACTACACCACCGACGGCATGGCGATCGGCCCGGAGCACACCGGCACCAACGGCGATGGCGCCGGCACCGGCAACGACGATGAGGAAGGCGGCAACTGATGGCGGGCGGATTGTTCAACCGGGTACGCGAGGCGCTGTTCCCCTCCCGGAAGGCGCCGGTGCAGTCCACCACGCAGGCCGGCCAGGTGCGCGAGCGCAAGTACGGCGGGAACACCAAGGCCATGGCCGCCGCCTACGGCGTCTCCCCGCGCACCGTGCTGCGCTGGATCGACGGCACCCGCCACCCCACCAAGCAGCAGAACGTCGACCAGCTCAAGCGCGAAGCCGTCGATGTGCAGACCACCGAGCGCGGCCGGGAACGCAAGGCCAAACAGCTCGCCCAGCGCGGCACGATCTCCGGGATCGGCGCCCGGGTCGGCCGCGCCGTCAGCTTCGAGATCCGCGGCTCCGACGCCGTCCGGGCCCGCGACATCCACCTCAACCTCACCGGCGAGCAGGCCGCCGCCCTGGCCCTCGCCGAGGACGAGGAAGACGTGCGGCAGGTCATCGGCCAGGCCCTCGCCGACTACTTCAACGGCGGCGCCGGCTACGGCGGCTTCGGCCCTGATGACTTCGACTTCGACCCCAACGACTTCGACTTGAGCTGACCCACCACAGGTACCGGGCTGGCCGCATAGGCGAGAACTGGTTCTTGCCGCGGAAGCGCCCATGATGGGCTTGGCATACGGGATCATGGGAGTACTGATCGGACTTATCGCCCTGCCGCAGCGGGGCTGGGTGGGCGGGTGCGATGGCTGGAAACCGGGTACGGGCCGTGGTCTTCGACTACAAGGCCGTGTTCGAGAACGGGACGCGGAAGTCCCATCCTGACGTGGCTCAGGTGCTCCACACCCTTGACCAGCAGGGGGTGGTCTGGGTCCTGCTGACGACCGGGCGCGTCGACGCCGCTGCGCACTGCACTGCGGCTGGCCTTCCGCAGCCCGCGCTCTCCCTCTGCCAGGACGACATCCCCGAGCGGAAACCCCGGGGCAGCGGACTCTGGCTGGACGAGGTGGCCGATCGCCTCGGCCTTCGCAAGGCCGAGATGGTGATTGTCGGGACCACCGAGTGGGACTACAGGACCGGCCTCAACGGCAAGGTGCTCCACATTCACGCTCGCTGGGCGAGCGCTCTAGGCACGTCGATCGAATCCCTGGCCGCAGACGACCCGGCCCACCTGTACTGGCTGCTCGACCGACACCTCCTCCACGAACCGGAGTGGCTCTTTGCCCTGGACGACCCGGCGCGCAGGTTCCGCGTCCGTTCGCTGTTCCAGCCCGACGAGACCTTCCCCGGGACACGGCCCACCCGGTTCGACCTGAAGACCATCTTCACCTACGACCAGCAGGTCGAGGTCGGAGACCGCAGCGCGCGGGATGTCCTGATGACGCATCTTCTCTGCTCGGCCTACCTGGACGACTCCCTGCCCAGCCGCGCCTGGTTCTGCGTCTATCCCAGCAGCACCCCGGGCAAGGTCAACGACCAGCTCGCGGAGTTCCTGAAGGTTGCCAGGGTCATGGCGTGCGGGTACTACAAGGACGACCTGCTTGTACGGGCGACCCCGGCGATCGACACGAGCAGGGCCCGCGCTGGCGGACGGCACAGCGAGGTCACGATCGCAACCCAGGCGAACACCGTGCACCTCAACCCGGACCACCGGAGGACCCTGAAGGGCAAAACGGTCATCGTCTTCGACGACTTCACCACCCAGGGCATGAGCCTGGACTGGGCCAGGAACCTGCTGACTGCGGCCGGCGCCAAGGAGGTGATCGGTGTCACCATCGGGAAGTACCGCAAGCCCTACACCTTCTTCACCCCTCGGCTCGGCGTCACGATCGACCCCTACGCCACCAACAGCCTCACCCCGGCCGACTTCACGACCGAGCAGCACATCTCGGCCTTCGGCACCGGGCCAGTGCAGCTCGTCCGGGACACCATGGCCATGTACGTCGCCGGGGAAACCGGTCTGCCCGCCGCGACGGCCCCGGTTCCCACCGGGCTGTCGGTGGACGAAGCTGGGACGGGGTAGACGCCTCGGAGGCGAAGGCCGCGAAGCGCGGGTGCCGGACGGCCGCGGGCCAGTAGGACCGAGGGCCGTGCTGCGCTAAGCCGGACTGCACCCTGGGCCGCCGGTACGGACCCGGCGGCCCGCTGGGCCGCCGGTACGGACCCGGCGGCCCGCTGGGCCGCCGGGGGCCGTCGGCTACAGGCCGCCGAAGGCGAGCTGCTCGAACTGCTCCTCGGCCACCACCGGCGCCGGTGCGACGGGCGCCGAGTCCAACTGGCCGAGGACGTCGTCGAGCGTGGCCACCTCGACGGCGCGGCCCGCGGCGACCATCTTGGCCGCCCAGGTCTCCTGCGCGACCAGTGACCGCAGCAGGAAGACCCGCTTGCCGTGCTCGGAGGCGATCCGTGCCTGCATCTTCGCGCCGGACGTCCGCGACGCCTCGATCACGATGCTGCCCAGGGCGCTCCCAGACGTCACCACGTTGCGCCGCGGAAAGGTCCACGTCGCCGGACCGGAGGTCGGCCAGAATTGCGAGAACAGAGCCCCGCCCTCGCCGACGATCCGCTTCGCCAGCACGCTGTTCGCCGCAGGGTAGACCTTCGCGGCGATGCCGTGACCCAGGACCGCCACCGTCCTGCCCCCAGCATCCAGGGCCTCGACGTGCGCGGCGGTGTCGATCCCCAGCGCCAGGCCGGAGAACACGGCGACGTCCGCCGCCACCAGCCCCTTCGCCATCCGCGCCGCACGGCCGAGACCGACCTCGCTCGCGCCGCGGGTGCCGACGACGGCCAGGGACCGGCGGTCGGCCGTCGACAGGTCGCCCAGGTAGAAGAGGAAGGGGGGCCGGTCGGGCACCAGCCGCAGGTTCTCCGGGTAGGCATGGTCCAGCACAGTGACGATGCGGGCCCCGGCCCGCGCCCCGGCGTCCAGCTCGGCGTCGACCCGCTCACGGGCATCCGCAAGGTGTACCAGACCGGAGCGCAGGACCGGCAAGTTCTTGCGGGCCGCCTCTGACTGCTCCCCGAGGTTCCCTTCGAGCGCCGCTTCGACGCCGTCCGCGCTCGCGCAGGTGCGGGCCAGCAGGCTCCAGTCCACGGATGCGTTGTTGATGCGCAGCGCGCACAGCGCCAGCAGGTCCCGGTGGGCCCCGGAGAGATCACCAGGGGCTGCGCCCTGCAGCGCGGCAGGGGAAAGCGAAGTCATGATCATTCCTTCTACTTACGGCCCGGAACTGTTCGAAGGGTGTTGCGGTACTACCTGGGCCTGCCTTCATCATGGCGCACCCCACCGACAGAGCTCCAGCCCGGGGTCGGGCCGCGTTGCGGCCGGCCTGTGTTGCACCCGGGTGGCCGGTCGGCCAGGCCCGCGTCCGCTGCCCGGCTACTCCCAGCGCATGCCGAGTTCGGTGAGGCGTTGGGCGCGTTCGGCGGGGATGTCCGCGCGCCTGCTGCGGCTGTTGGCGATGAACAGGCCCAAGCTGACTTCAACGGTGGTGCCGTCGGCCAGCAGCAGCGTCTCCTTGTGCTTGCGCGGCACGTTCAGGTTCCCCTCCCGCTCCCGGAACTGGGCGGCGGCCGCCAGGTTCCGGGCCTCCTTCTCCGCGTGCGTCACCTTCGCGGCTGGCCTCTGCTCTGGTGCCGGGGGTTCGAGTCCGAGGACGTGCTCCAGCGCCCACTGCTGGGACGGGACGAGCTTGTCCCAGGCGACCTGCTGGGCGCGGCCCCACCCGGCCAGGTCCTCGCCCTGGACGACGACGCTGCCCGGCTCGGCACCGGCCAGCATCCCGCCCTCCTTGATGTGCTGCCAGGCCAGGATGAAGCACCGCCGCCACTCCACCGGCCAGGACGGGCACCACCCCGCGTCGATCTCGTCCAGGGCGGCCTTGCGGTCGGCGCTCAGCGCGCCGGTCCAGTCCAAGTCCTGCTCGCCGGCCTCCGCCCGACGCTGGAGCGCTTCGGTGCGCCGCTGGGCGGTGCGCAGGTTCTTCATGATGGTCCCGACCGGCCGCCCGCCCCACACCGCTTCGTTCGGCGGGCAGGCGTGCCCGTGCTCGGCCGCGTACCCAGCCACTGCGGCCAGGTTGTCGGTGAAGGCGGTGTCGAACGCGGACCAGATCATGCCCAGCTCGTCGAGCTCCTTGACGCGCTCCGGGTCGAGGACGTCGGCGGCCTTGTAGCGGCGCTGGTCCGCGACCCACACCCCGAGCCGGTGCCCGGACGGCGCCCGGTAGGCGTAGGGCACCTTCACGTCGCCGAACTTCTCCCGGTAGGCGAGCAGCTCCTCCAGGCCCCGCCGGAACTCCGCCCGCTCCGGCTCCAAGACTCGGGTGCGGATGAACGCGGCGATGACCGCCGGGTCGCGCTGGGAGGAGAACTGGAGCAGCTGCGCCTCCCCGGCAGCCGAGCGGCGCTCCTCCGGCTCCCCGGCGTGCTTGGGCTCCCTCGGCGGGCGGGTCTCGGACTGCGGCATGGCCAGGCGCTCCACAGCGGCCGCGTCGTGCGCCCGCAGCGCCATTAGCAGCTTGGACAGCCCGTCGTACGCCCGGGAGGTCAGCAGCTGGTCGCCGTTCTCGCCGACCCCGAGCAGGACGGGCACCACGATCGTGGCGACCTTCCCGCTGCCCGGGTGCATCCGCAGGGCCCGGCCGACAGCCTGGACCAGGTCGACCATCGAGCCGCGCACGTCGGCGAAGAACACCGCGTCGCAGTCGAAGGTGTCCACGCCCTCCGACAGCACCTTGACCGAGGCCAGGATGTACCGCAGCAGCCGCCACCCGTCCTCCCGGACCAGCGACGCGAAGGTGCCCAGCACGGCCCGCCGCTCGGCCGGCGTGTGCTCGGCCTCCAACCACGTCGTCCCAACCAGCGCCGGGTCCGGGTGCAGCGCCGGGTCCTGCTCCCACAGCACCCGGGCGACGTCGCCAAGGCCGGTGCTCAGCGCCCGCGCCTCGGCCACCATGTGGTGGAACGACAGCACCCGGGACAGGTCCCACTCCGCACAGGCGGTCAGCAGGGCCGTCTGCAAGGCCGCCAGCCGCGCTCCCCGGTACTCCACGGACACATCGCTCGCACCGCGCTGCTCCAGGCCCTGGAGGACGGGGTCGGAGACGTCCACGCACAGGATGCGGTACGGGGCGATCACCCCGTCGGAGATCGCGGTTCCGAGGGGGTAGTCGTGGGCGATCGGGCCGAACAACGCCTCGTCGTCCATGCTGGCGATCAGTTCGGCCGTCTCGATCCCGGCCGCCGCCGCCCGCAGCCGATCCGTCTCCTTCACCGCCCACAACCTCGGCGTGGCCGTCATGAACAGCCGCCGGTCACAGGGAATCCGGGCGTTGTCCAGGATCGCCGCCCACGGCCGACCCGCCTGCCCCGAGACCCGGTGCGCCTCGTCCACAACCGCGAGCGAGAAGGCCGGCAGTCCGGCCTGGTGCGCCTTTTCCAGGTGGCCCAGGCCCAGGCTGGCGTAGGTGGCGAACACGGTGACCCGCCCCGCGCCGCTCGTCCACTTCACCAGCTCCGCCGGGTCGGTGGTGCACCGCAGGCCCACAGGCTGCTCGTTGCCCGCCAGAGAGCAGAGCCCGACCGTCCGGCCGCCGTACCCTTCCCGCTGCCAGACCCCGGCCGTCTGCTCCAGCAGCGGCAGGGAGGGCACGATCACCAGCGTCCGCTCCGCGTGGAGCCGGGAGGCGACGTGAACGGCCGTCAGCGACTTGCCCGCCCCCGTCGCCGCCCGGATCTGGCACCGTAGCCCTTCCGGCGGCACCAACCCCGACGCCGGAGGCGTCAGAAGTCGTACTGCCGCGTCGCACGCCTCTTCCTGGTTCGGGCGCAATTTCTTCGCCATAACAACTGTCTCCCTTTTCCGGAATTCATGCGACGCGACATAAAAGCCACAGCGGCCTTTTCGAGGGCTTCCCGGATTCGACGGGAAGCCCGTTTCCCGTGGTGGCGGCTCAGTCTTCGGGCGTCCAGGGGCCCCGGCCGTTGTGCAGGTTATCGGCGAGCTCGTCATGCAGCCTGTGGACGCACTTCGTCACCCACTGACTGAGGTCGGAGAGCCTCTCGAACTGCGATAGCAGCAGCGGACCGGCGATGGTGAAGCTGTGCGGCTCCCGCTCCATGTCGTCGGCGATGCCCGGGAACATCCGGAGCACCCGCCACAGATCGGCCGGAGCCGCCTTCTCGGGGTCCGGCAGCTCAATACCGTCGGCGTCTCGCACGATCACAGCACTCACCATCCATTGAGGAGTCATGTCCGGGCCTTTTGAAGGGGCGCCGAATCCGGGCGATCCTGCGAGTCGAGGGCCGCCCGGAGCCTGTCCAACAATCCAGAGTCTAGCGGGCTACTGTCTTTGATGCACCAGAACGGGCGAAGCCCGCCCCTGTACTACCCCAACGAGTAACCCCCACCCCATGACCACCCATCACCTCTCCACCTTCCAAGGCGCGAAGCGCCCCCACCCACCACCCCCAGCCAGTCCGGGCGAAGCCCGAACACCCCCCACCCCACCCAGGGCCGAAGGCCCCGCCCTGACACCCACCCAACTCCGCAGCGAAGCGCGGAGTTGATCCACCACCACCCAAGCCCGCGCAGCGCCCGTCACCCCACCGGATCGGGCTGCGCCCGATCCGGCCGGCGCAGCCGGCCCGCTGCCCGCGCGCAGTGCGGGCCAGCCCTCGGCTTCGCCGAGGGCCCCGGCCGAAGGCCGGGGCAGTACCGGCGGCGAAGCCGCCGCGCAGCGCCGAAGGCGCAAGCAACCCGGGCCGAAGGCCCGTGGTTACCCGGCGTAGCCGGG